>CAUZWC010000263.1:0-4158 GCA_963583595.1 Alphaproteobacteria bacterium
CCACAGCCGGGCGGAACTGCATATTTTCGCCCATAACGATCCCGAGGATCTGGACCGCCGGGTCGCGGAACTGGATCCGGACGCGCCCAAGCTGGTCGCCTTCGAATCGGTCTATTCCATGGATGGCGATATCGCCCCCATCGCGGAACTCTGCGGCGTCGCCGAGGCCCATGGCGCGATTACTAATCTCGACGAGGTCCATGCGGTTGGCCTGTAAGGGCCCAGGGGCGGCGGTGTCGCCGAACGCGAAGGCGTCATGGACCGCCTCACGGTGATCGAGGGAACCCTCGGCAAGGCCTTCGGCGTGCTGGGCGGTTATATCTCCGGATCGGCCGCGCTCTGCGGTTTCGTCCGCAGCTTCGCCTCGGGCTTCATCTCCACCACCGCGCTGCCGCCGGCGTTGGCGGTGGGCGCCATCGCCAGAATCCGCCATCTGAGAACCAGCGATGCCGAGCGGCTGCGCCAGCGCGACCGCGTGGCCGCGGTCCGTCGGCGGCTGGACGCCGGCGGGTATTCTCCATCTGCCGAACCTGAGCCATATCGTGCCGGTCATGGTGGGCGATGCGGTGCGCTGCAAACAGACCAGCAATCTGCTGATGGAGCGCTTTGCGATCTACGTCCAGCCGATCAACTACCCGACCGTGGCGCGCGGGACGGAACGCTTGCGTCTAACCCCTTCGCCCCTTCACAGCGATACGGATATCGATCGTCTGATCGCCGCGCTGACCAAAATCTGGACCAAACCCGGCCTCGAACGGCGCGCGGCAGCCTAGGATTCAGCCCGGCATCAATCCTTCAGGTTGATCAGCTCGATCTTGTAGCCGTCCGGATCCTCGATGAAGGCGATCTCGGTGGTGCCATGCTTCATCGGCCCCGGCGGGCGGGGAATATTCATCCCTTCCGCCGCCAGTTGCCGGCAGGTCTCGTAGATATCGGCGACCCCGACGGCGAGATGGCCGAAGCCGGAGCCGTGGCTATAGGGCTCTTCCTGATCCCAGTTGTAGGTCATCTCGATCACCGCGTGATCGCTCTCGTCGCCATAGCCGACGAAGGTGTTGGTGAAGCGGCCGCCCTCATACTCCTTCTGGCGCAGCACTTTCATGCCGAGATGCCGGGTGTAGAAGTCTATCGATTTATCCAAGTCCTTGACTCGGATCATGGTGTGCAAAAGGCGGGGCTGGGCTTCGGCCATGGCTGCATTCTCCGGTATAGACGTAATTTCTTCCATCATGACAAGTCGCGGCTGCTCCGCAAAGCTTCGGCAATTCGGTGCATATCTGCCCTGCGAAGCGCAATAACCTCAACTCCCGGCTTGGTCCGCAGTCATGTCCGGCGTAGGCTCCTACTCACAATTGGATCACGCGTCGTGCGGAGGGAGGCATGGCGTTTCGCCATATCGAAGTGAAGCCACTGGCAAGTGCCTGCGGCGCCGAACTGTCCGGCGCCGATCTTGCGCGACCGCTGGATGACGATACCGTCGCCGAAATCCGGCGCGCCTTTCTCGATCATCTGGTCATCGTCTTCCGTGGCCAGGCTCTCACGCCCGAAAGGCATGTCGCCCTGGCGCGCCGGTTCGGAACGCCAGAACGCCACCCTATGGTGCGCGCGGTCGAGGACCATCCGGAAATCATCGCGGTGACGAAGCTGGAGCACGAGACCGCCAATTTCGGCGGCATCTGGCACTATGACCTGACCTTCCAGGAGAAGCCGACCATCGGCTCGCTGCTCTACGCCCTCGAGGTTCCGCCCCATGGCGGAGACACCCTCTTCGCCAATCAGTATCTGGCATACGAAACCCTGTCCGATGGCTTCAAGGCTGTCTTGGAGGGCTTGGATACGGTCCATACAAACCGGGCCTGGGCACCGCGCGAGGCCTATGGCGGCCAACGGTCCATCAGGCTCTATCAGGACGACTGGCGGGCGTTGGAAGCGGTCCATCCCGCCGTCACGACCCATCACGAAACCGGCCGCAAGACCTTGTTCGTGAACCCCAACTCGTCGATGCGGTTCGCGGGCTGGACGGAAGAGGAAAGCCACCCCCTGCTCGACCATCTGGCGCGCCACGCGACCCGCCCGGAATTCACTTGCCGTGTGCGCTGGCACCCCGGAACCCTGGTGTTCTGGGACAACCGCTGCGCCATGCACTATGCCATCAACGACTATCACGGGCGTCGGCGCATCCTGCACCGGGTCTCGATCGGCGGCGAACGGTTGCCGAGCCGGACCGTCAGCCCTGTCCCCAAGGGAGTGGCCGCATGATCAATTACGACATCACCCCCATCGCCGGCGCCTGCGGCGCCGAAATTCATGGCATGGACCTCTCCCGCGACCTCGACGAAGAAGCCGTCGATGCCATCCGCGCGGCCCTGCTCGACCATCTCGTCGTGTTCTTTCCTGATCAGACGCTCACGCCGGATCAGCAGATCGCTTTCGGCCAGCGTTTCGGCGAGCTCGACATCGACCGGTTTGTCGTGCCGATGGAGGGCCATCCTGAGATGATGGTGCTGATCAAGGAGCCGGACGAAACCGTGAATTTCGCCCGCATCTGGCATTCGGACGTGACCTTCCAGGAGCGACCGGCCATGGGCTCGATTCTCTATGCCGTCGAGGTTCCGCCCTATGGCGGCGACACCATGTGGGCCAACGAGTATCTCGCCTACGACGCCCTGTCCGCCGGCATGAAGAAGTTGCTGGGCGGCTTGCGCGCGGTCCATTCGGCGCGCGGCGGTTACGGCAAGGCCGTCCTGAACAAGCGCTACGACCAGACCAAGCGGAGCATGAAAATCTATCGCGACCGGGACCATATCGCAGAGCAGGAGGTGACGCATCCAGTCGTGCGCACCCATCCGGAGACCGGACGCAAGGCCATCTACGTCAACGGAGCCTATACGGAACGGTTCGAGGGAATGACAGCCGAGGAAAGCAAACCGATCCTCCAGTATCTCTACCAGCATTCCATTCGGCCGGAGTTTACCTGCCGGTTCCGTTGGACCCAGGGCGCCGTTGCCTTTTGGGACAATCGGGCGGCCATGCACTATCCGATCAACGACTATCACGGCTCCCGTCGCGAGATGCGGCGCATCACGATCTGCGGAGATCAGCCCGCCTAGGAGCGACGCAAGCCGTCGAAATTTCTCTGTCGCCCAGAACCGAGCCGCGCATGTCCGCGTTCGCGCGATGGCAGGCACCGATACCGAAGGATAAAGCAGCATGATCAATTTCGACGTCACCCCCATCGCCGGCGCCTGCGGCGCCGAGATCCACGGCATGGATATCTCCCAGGATCTGAGCGACGAGGCGATCCAGGCCATCCGCACGGCCCTGCTCGACCATCTGGTCGTCTTCTTCCGCGACCAGGACCTGACCCCGGATCAGCATGTTGCCTTCGGCCGCCGCTTCGGCGAACTCAACATCGACCGCTTCGTCGTGCCGATGGAGGGCCATCCGGAGATCATGGTGGTGCTCAAGGAGGCCGATGAAACCCTGAACTTCGGCAAGGTCTGGCACTCCGATACGACCTTTCAGGAAGAGCCCGCGATGGGATCGATCCTCTATGGCGTCGAAATCCCGCCCTATGGCGCCGACACGATGTGGGCCAATCAGTATCTGGCCTATGAGACATTGTCCGACGGCATGAAGGCGATGCTCGAAGGGTTGCGCGCCGTCCACACGGCCCGCGCGGGTTACGGCAAGGCAGCGCTCGACAAGCGTTTCGACAGCATCAAGCGCAGCATGAAGATTCGCCGCGACCAGGAAGACTTGGCGGAAAGCGAGGTCAGCCACCCCATAGTCCGCACCCATCCGGAAACCGGGCGCAAGGCCCTCTATGTCAATGCCGCCTATACCGACCGGATCGAGGGCATGACCGTCGATGAGAGCAAGCCGATCCTCGACTACCTTTACGCCCGTTGCGTACGGCCGGAATTCACCTGCCGCTTCGGCTGGTCGAAGGGCGCAGTGGCCTTCTGGGATAACCGCTCGGCCCAGCACTACCCGATAAACGACTACAACGGCTTCCGGCGCGAGATGCACCGAGTTACGGTGTGCGGCGACCGCCCCATTTGACCAGCCGACCGAGGAGAGCACACATGGCCTATAAATCGATCGACGTTCAGCCGATCTCCGGCGCCCTGGGGGCGGAGATTCTCGGCGCCGACC
>CAUZWC010000264.1:0-4143 GCA_963583595.1 Alphaproteobacteria bacterium
CCGTGCGCGCATCGGCCTCGGCTGCCTCGACCAACCGCCGCCCCAGGCCGAGACCTGCGTGCCCCGGCACCACGAAGACCTTTCGGATGCGCGCGCCGGGGGATGGGCGTTCCGCCGGGCACCAGCCGGCGCTGCCCAGGATCGCCCCATCGGGCGCGACCGCGACGACCATGCGGAAACCCGCCAAGGCCGCCCGGTAGTGGGTGCTGCGGATCAGGGCAGCATGGGCGGCGAGCTGCTCTGCCGTGTGATGACCGGCGGCGAGAGCGGTGAAGGACCCCGCCTGCATCGCCAGGACGCCATTGATATCCGAACCGGCCATCGGCCGGATGACAAATGCAACGGTCGAATCCATCCGCTTCCCCGCATACCGATCTCGACGGGCCATCGGGCCGGCGGCATAGTGCCGGTCCCACGACAGTCTGGAGCGAAGCGACAATGGCCGACAACACCTACAAATCGGGACGCCTGAATCTGCCCTTCGTGGGCCATTGCACCTTCGGCAAGGCGCCGCCCTGCACGGATTGGGACAAGATCGACGCCGATGTCGCCGTCCTCGGCGTGCCCTACGACATGGGCACGCAATACAGGGCGGGCGCGCGTTTCGGCCCGCGCGCGATCCGCGAGGCCTCGACGCTCTATTCCTTCGGCCATAACGGCGTCTACGACCACGAGGACGACGCCACCTATCTCGACCGCTCGGTGCGCATCGTCGATATCGGCGATGTCGATATCGTTCATACCGACACGCCCGAGAGCCACGCGCGCACCACGGCCAGCGTGAAGAAGATCCTGGAATCCGGCGCGATGCCGGTCTGCCTGGGCGGCGATCATGCCGTGACCGCGCCGATCATGGCCGCCTTCGCCGGGCATGGCCCGATTCACATGGTCCATGTCGATGCCCATCTGGATTTCGTCGACGAGCGCCACGGCGTGCGCTACGGCCACGGCAACCCGCTGCGCCGCAGCTCCGAGATGGCCCATGTCACCGGCATGACCCAGCTCGGCATCCGCAGCGTCTCCTCCTCCAACAAGCAGGATTACGACGACGCGCGGGCCGCCGGCTCGACAATCCTGTCGGTGCGCGACGTGCGCCGCCTGGGGACCGAGGGCACCCTGGCCAAGATTCCCGACGGGGCGAATTACTACGTCACCATCGATATCGACGGCTTCGACCCCTCGATCGCGCCCGGCACGGGCACGCCCAGCCATGGCGGCTTCCTCTATTACGACATCCAGGAAATCCTGCAGGGTCTGCCCAGGAAGGGCCGGATCATCGGCGTCGATCTGGTCGAGGTCGCCCCGGCCTACGATCCCAGCGGCATCACCGCGATGCTGGCCGCACGCCTTCTCCTGGACATTCTGGGCTACCACTTCCTGGCCAACCCGACCGGGCGGTAGCGGCTGGAACCCGCCCCCCCCCCGCCGGCCAGCCGCGCCGTTCCGTGTGACGGCTATCACGTGACCGGCATCACATCCGCGATGTTCCTAAAATCGTATCTATTCTGCATACGCTCATCGCAGAATCGGAATTCGAGCCATGACGACCCGCAGAACGACCATCGGAAATCGCGTCGCCGGTTTCGCCGGCAGCCTGGCAGCCCCCGCCGCAGGGGGCCTTATCGCCGCCCCCTTCATGCTGATCCTCGCCGCACCCTTCATCGGCGGCTGGGGCGGATGATAGGCCGAGCGACCGGCCCTCAGCCGTCCTGGCCCTTCAGCATACGGATGATACCGGAAAAATCGGTCTCGGCCCCACCCGCCTCGACGAAACGCTCGTAGAGTTCCATGGCATGGCGGCCGAGCGGGGTCTCAGCCCCGCTGCCCCCAGCGGCGTCCTGAGCCAGCTTCAGATCCTTGAGCATCATCGCCGCCGTGAAGCCGGGCTTGTAACCCTTGCTCGACGGCGCGCCTTCCAGGATGCCCGGCTCGGGGCAATAGGTGGTCAGGGCCCAGCATTGGCCCGAGGCGGTCGAGCTGACTTCGAAGAGCTTCTTCGGGTCGAGACCGACCTTGCGGGCCAGGGCGAAGGCCTCGCTGACCCCGATCATGGTGATGCCCAGGACCATGTTGTTGCACATCTTGGCCGCCTGGCCTGCGCCCGAGGAGCCGGCATGGAAGATGTTGCGGCCCATCGCGTCGAGCAGCGGCCAGGCCTGCGCGAAAGCCTCCTCCGCGCCGCCGACCATAAAGGTCAGTGTGGCGGCCTCGGCTCCGACCACGCCGCCGGAGACGGGCGCGTCGAGCATGGCGAAGCCGGCCGCCTCGGCCGACGCCGCGATCTCGCGCGCCGTCGCCACGTCGATGGTCGAACAATCGATCAGCAGGGCGCCCGGCGGGGCCGAGGCGAGAATACCGCCCTCCTCGGCATAGGCGCCGCGCACATGACGGCCGGCCGGCAGCATGGTCACGACGACCTCCGCCCCCGCCGCCGCGCCCGCGATATCCCCGGCGGCCTCGGCGCCGCCCTCGACCGCCTCGGCCAGCTTTCCCTGGTCGAGATCGAAAGCGCGCAGCGCATGGCCCGCCTTGGCCAGGTTGTGCGCCATCGGCCCGCCCATATTGCCGACCCCGATAAAGCCGATTCGCGCCATGGCGTCCCCTCCCTTCCTCTCTCGATTCGTCCTCGAACTATACCAGCGCCCGTGCGTCCTGGCCTATCCGCCGCAGATCGCCTGGATGGCGGTCCATTCGGCCGGCGTCATGGCCGCGCCCCGGGCCTCGGCCTGCATCCGGACGAGGGCCGCGCGCTCGGCCGAAGGCGGATGGGTGGAGATGATCCGCAGCGCCTCCTCTAGTTCAGCCAACTCGCCGAGCAGCCGGTCGAAGAAATCGGCCATCGGGCCAGCATCGATCCCCGCGCGGTTGAGGGTGCCGACCGCATGGCTGTCGGCGGCCTCCTCGACCGCCTGGCTATAGCGCGCATTGATCAGGGTCTCGCTAGCCAGCACCTGCGCACCGCCGCCGGTCACGTCGCCGATCAGCAGCCTCAGAATCACCGAAACCCCGGCCGCCTGGATCATCCCTCGCAGGGGGTCGCGGCCGGCGACATGGCCGATCTCATGGGCAAGGATTCCGGCCAGGGCCTCCGGGCTCTGCGCGAAGTCGATCATGCCCTCGGTCAGCACGACGATGCCGCCCGGCAGGGCGAAGGCATTGACCAGTTTCCAGTCGAGCACGCGCACCTCGAGCGGCCCGTCATAGTCGGAGGCGGCGGCGAGCCGCCCGACCAGCCCGTCCAGCGCCGCCCGTCCCGCCGGCGCGGCGCAGGACGGCGCCTCCTTGCCGCTGCCCAGGGCGGCGAATTCGCTCATGCTCTCGAAGGTCGATTCGCCCAGTTCGCGCGCCAGGGAGTCCGGCACCGCCGAAGCGACGACACCGGAGAGATAGGGCAGAAAGACGAAGAGGATGAGCAAGACTGTGGCGATCGCGCCAATGCCCAGGGCCCAGACCCAGCGCACCGTCCACCGATCCGCCCGCGCCGCCCGGCGCAGATCGGGCAGGACGGTCATTAGGGCCACGATCACAGCATCGTCGGCGACGATCAAGCGCGCTGCATCGCCGCCTCCGGCGGCCAGCCGCTTGTCGCCGATCTCGCCCGGCCGGTCGAGCAGGCGCACCGACTCGCGCGGCCAGCGGTCGAGTTCCGCGCCGTCGTTCCGATCCAGGACGACCAGGGCACCGCCTTCCAGCATCGCCTCGACCGCCCTCGTGCGGGCCGTGACGCCGTCGTTATACCGGGCCGGAAAGCGCAGCACGGCCTAGAATTCACCGAGATCGAAGGCATCGGCGAGGCCTTCGCCATGGCCCGAAATCTCCTGCGTACTTTGGATGATAGCTTCGACAGCCGGCAGATTTATCATCGCCAGGGAATTCACAACGGCCTCCGTCAGGCCGAACTGAACGATCACCAAATTGATTGCCGGCAAGACGACCACCGCGAAAACCAATATCCCAATCATGAACCCTACGAATCCGCCGCCCATTCGTCCTTGACCGGAACCGGCCGACTGCGCCAGAAGCCCGCCGAAAAGCGCTGCGAGTAAGGAAACAAAGATCACCATCAGGATCGCCGCCCAGACAATGAGCCAGACAATCTGTTTCGTCTGCAGATCGGATCCGAATCGGACCTCGCCCAGCGAC
>CAUZWC010000265.1:0-4133 GCA_963583595.1 Alphaproteobacteria bacterium
CCAATGTCGGAATCGCCTTGCCGCATATGCAGGGCGCCTTTTCGGCCGCGCCGGACCAGGTCGCCTGGCTCGTGACATCCTTCGTCGTGGGCACGGCGATCATGACTGTGCTGTCCGGTTGGCTGGCCGCGCGCTTCGGCCGGCGCGAACTGTTTCTTTGCTCCATCATCGGATTCACCATCGCCACCATCGCCTGCGGCGCTTCGACCAATTTGGGGGAGGCGGTCTTCTGGCGGGCCATGCAGGGCGTGCTGGGCGCGCCGCTGATTCCGCTGGGCCAGGCCATCACCATCGACGCCTTCCCTCAGGAGCAACAGGGCCTCGCAACGTCGGTCTGGGCGATCGGTTCGATGGTCGGCACGATCTTCGGCGTGCTGGTGGGCGGCCTGCTGGTCGAACATGCGAGTTGGCCGTGGATTTTCTGGATCAACGTGCCCATCGGCATCCTCGTGCTGTTCGGCGCCTGGCTCTTCGTGCCCCGTGTTCCACGGGATCGACATCGCCATCTGGACGTTTTCGGCGTCCTCGCCTTGGTGGTCGGGATCGGCGCCCTGGAGCTCGTCCTCAATCGGGGGGAGCGGCTGGATTGGTTCGACTCGGGCGAGATCGTGGTCGAGTCTACGGTCGCGGCGCTCGCATTCTTCATCTTTGCGGTGCACAGCGCCACGACACGCCGGCCCTTCCTGCCGCCGGCCCTCTTCGCCAACCGCAATTTCCTGGTCGGTCAGGCGATGGTCTTCACCTATGGCGCGCTGGTCTTCCTGCCGCTGTTCATCCTGCCGCTTCTGCTCCAGCAGATCGGCGGCTATGCCGAGACGGATATCGGCCGTCTGCTCGCGCCGCGCGGGATGGGCTTTGTCTTGAGCCTGCTGATCATGGGGCCGGTGATGAACCGCCTGGATCCGCGCCTCGTCTATATCGGGGGTCTATTCTCGCTAGTGGCCGCAAGCTGGGGGCTGGCCTTCGGCACCCTCACGATCGATCCCTGGACGGTGGTCTGGACCAGCTTCGTTCAAGGCATCGGCGCCGGGGTCGCTTTCGTGCCGGTCAGCGTGCTGGCCTTCGCGACCATCGACCGGCGCCTGCGCACCGAGGGCCTGGCTGTCTTCCACCTGGTTCTGAACATCGGCACTACGGTCGGCGTGGCGGTCATCTTCAACCTCCTGACCCGCGATCTGCAGGCCAACCGGTCAGTGCTCAGCTATTTCATCAACCCCTACAACAAGGTGTTGGGCTTTGGTGGCGCCGCCGATCTCTGGGATACGGGCAAGAGCGGCGGCCTTGCCGCCCTCAATGCCGAGGTCGGACGGCAGGCAACCGTAATCGCCTATAACGACACCTTCTTCCTGATCGGCGTCATCGCCGTGGCCGCGATACCGCTATGCCTGCTGCTGAAGCCGCCGCGGAGCGGAGATTGAGAAGGCCAGGAACCTAGTGTGGAGTGCTGGCGAAACGAGTATCGCTATCCAATCGGTCCGGGATATCGGGCGATGCCGAAATGGCGGCCGTAACTCCGGCTGTTCGCATTGAGATAGCTTGATTGTAAGACGAATAGCGATGGGCGTAGCCTGCTTATCGCGGCAAGATGGGTCATGCGCCTCGGATGCTCGGCGCCAAGGAACTGGAGAATAAGGTGTCCGAAAATTCGATTGCCGGCACGATTTGCGACGACAAGCTGGCCGACGGAAACGTTGGACCGCGCGGATTGTAGAAAGACCTACGGGAACTACAGCGGGATGTCGACGCCGACCAACAACTGTAAAGCCGAACGCCCCTAGCGCCCGAATGCGGCCCGGCGGCCGCTTTTGTCCCGGCCGTGCCGGCGGTTCGGTTGCGTGGATATGCGGAAATTGGAGGCCGGGGCCGGAATCGAACCGACGTACAAGGATTTGCAGTCCTCTGCATAACCACTCTGCCACCCGGCCTCGAATACGGACGGGGCAGGACCGTCCGGGCGGCGAGATATAGTGCGCTGGTCCGCCGCGGGTCAAGCTGGCGTGGGGCACAGGGGCCCGAAAACAAAAAGACTGGTATTGACCTTGTGTGGGCCCCTGAGTCTATTTGACCCGGCACCGCGACGACAATCCAAGGATTTGCTTTGTTGTGGGCGGCACAGTCTTCCGCTAAGACGGGCGGGATAGATTGGGTATAGTTTGACTTTCTTACCACTAGATGATGTAGTGTGATGATCGACTTCTCGGCAGCCAGACACAATATGGTCGAAAATCAGATTCGGACGAACAAGGTAAGGGATCCGGCGCTGATCGGCGCGCTGTCCGCGCTCCCGCGCGAAGTTTTCGTGCCCGATCGTGCGCGCAGCTTGGCTTATGTCGACGAAGATCTGGCGATCGGGGCGGGCCGTTATCTGATGGAGCCGATGGTTCTGGCCCGTCTGTTGCAGTCCGCAATGCCCCGACCGGAAGATGTCGCGTTGGTGGTCGGATCGGGTTCCGGCTATTCGGTCGCGGTGCTTGCGCGGCTCAGCACAACGGTTGTCGCGGTCGAGGAGAATGCGGACCTGGTCACTCGTTCGGCCGAAACGCTGACCCGGCTGGAAATCGACAATGCCGTTGTCATCGAAGGGCCGTTGACGGCGGGCTATGCCAAACATGCGCCCTATGATGTCATCCTGATCGATGGCGCGGTCGAGACGGTGCCGGACGCATTGCTGGATCAACTCGCCGAGGGCGGGCGTTTGGTGACGGTCCAGCACGAACGGGGTGTCGGACGCGGTGTCATGTATATGCGCAGGGGCGGGGTTCACTCGCGGCGGATCATCTTCGATGCCGCCACGCCCTTGCTGCCTGGTTTTTCGCGCAAGGTCGGGTTCGAGTTTTGAAGATCGAGTGTGCGGAGAGCGGATAGTGGCTGGGGGATCGAGTGCAATGGGCTCACGCAAAGCGCTGACACTGGCTGCATTCGGTGTCGCCATAGCGCTGCCACAGGTCGCTTTGGGGCAGAGCCTCGAAGACGCGCTGATCATGGCCTATCATTCCAATCCAACCTTTCTGGCCGAGCGCGCCCAGGTCCGGGCAGTCGATGAACAGGTGCCCCAGGCCCTGTCCAACTGGCGCCCCACTGTGTCCTTTTCGGGCGAATTCCAGAAGTCGCTCTACAAGACGGATTCGAAGCTCACGGGCACCGCGATTAGTGTCGAGGACACCCAAAATCTGACGCCCCAAACCTACACGCTTACCGTCACCCAGCCTCTGTTCCGGGGCTTTCGCACGATTGCGGAAACCGACCGGGCCAGAGCCCGCGTGTTGGCCGAAAGGGCGCGCCTCGTCGATACCGAGCAGACGACTTTCAACAACGTCATTTCCGCCTTCATGGACGTGGTCCAGAATCAGGCCGTTCTGGAACTCAACGTCAGTAACGAACAGGTTCTGGTCCGGCAGCTTGAAGCCACGCGCGATCGCTTCGAGGTCGGCGAGGTGACGCGGACCGACGTCAGCCAGGCCGAGGCCCGTCTGGCTCGCGCCGTTGCCGAGAAGGAGAAGGCCGAAGGCGATCTCCAGACTTCGCGCGCGACCTATCGCCGCATCGTGGGTGAAACCCCGGGCAATCTCATCGCCCCGACACCGCCGACGGCTCTGCCCGAGAGTCTGGACGCCGCGACTTCGCTGGCGGGCGATCGAAACCCGTCTGTTATTGCGGCTCTCTGGGACGAGAGATCCGCAAAGGAAGACATCAACCTGGTCGAGGGCGAATTGCTGCCGACCCTCGATCTCCAGGGCGAGTACAGTAAGGCGACCGATGTCGCCCTCCGCGCCTACGACACGGATACCAAATCGGTTGCCCTTCTGCTCACCGTGCCGCTCTACCAGTCGGGCAGCGTCTATTCCCGGGTGAGGGAGGCAAAACAGACCGCCAGCCGGAGTATTTTGCTGACCGAGCAGGCCAAACGCACGGCGATCGAATCCGCGACCCGCGCCTGGGAAGACCTGCAGACCGCGCGTTCGCAGGTCAGCGCGTTTCAGAAGGAATCAGAATCCAACAAGATCGCCCTCGAAGGCACGGAGCAGGAGGCGACCGCCGGCCTGCGTACGGTGCTGGACATCCTCGATGCCGAGCAGGAACTGCTCAACTCCCGCGTCAATCTGGTGAAGTCCCAGCGCAACGAGATCGTGGCA
>CAUZWC010000266.1:0-4100 GCA_963583595.1 Alphaproteobacteria bacterium
AGACCCTCGGCTAGATCGAGCATGGCCGGATGGCGGGTCAGCTCGTCCAACCAGGGAGCCAGAAGATTGGCCTTGAGGTCGAGCTTGTCGCGCCCGCCGGGCAGGGCCGCAATGGCCTCCAGCCGGCGGCGATACTCGGCCATTTCCTCCTCTTCCATCACCTTGATCGGACCGAGATAGCCGTCCCGCTCGAATGCCGCGAATTGCGCATCGGTCAGCACCTTGCTCATCGAGCTCCTTCCCCTTTTCTGTTAGGCGTGCCGGCGAGGACAGCCTGGGCCGCGACGCAGAACTGCCGCCGCGCCAGACGCGCGGCCGAAGCCGGCGCGGCTCTGTCGTCCCGCACCAGGCGATAGAAGTGATAATCCATGACGGCATGGGCGAGATCGGCCAGATCGCGCCGCACCGCGCCGCCGGGCAGGCCGCCCTTGGCGGCGATCCTGTCGAGCATGCCATCGACCTGGCCATGCACGACCTCGTCGATATCGAGGCGCGGACTCGCCCCCGGTACGCTGAAATCCACCGCGAGTATATGGCGCCAGGCGGCCCGGTCCAGAACGTCGAAGGCGTGCCGGAAGGTCAGATCCATGTAGCTTTCCAAAGCGGCGATGGGATCGGCCGGCGGGTCGCTCAGCAGTGGCTCGCGCAAGGACAGGGCGCGTTCGTGATGGCGGATTCCCAGGCGGTGGATCACCCCGTCCTTGGAGCCGAAATAATTGTAGATGGTGACGACCGAAACCTCGGCGGCATCGGCCAGGGCCTCGACCGCCATGCCGCCCGAACCGTTCTCGACGATCAGTTCCTGCGCCGCGTCGAGTATCTCGTCCATCCGGCGCGTCTTGCGCCTTGTGCGTATCCCGGTCATGGCGGAACCATCTCATGAAACTGATTTCATAAAAAGAATTGATTACATAAATTTCGCATGCCGTCGCACGAACCAATAGCGGACTCTTCTACCCCCCACCCCGCCCTCCCCCACAAGGGGGAGGGAGCTGCACCTTGCGGATGGATAGACCCTCCCTCCCCCTCGATGGGGGAGGGTTGAGGTGAGGGTGAGGAAAATCGAATCCGATTTAAGCGTCGTGCAAGGCCGGATCGGCCGGACAGCCGGGGCCGCGCCGGCGGGCGATGTAGTCGTCGAGCACGGTGCGGTAACGGGCCGCCCCGAAGCTGTGGAAATGGCCGGCATGGACGGTCTCGGCGGGGACAGCGCGCAAGCGTTCGATGCTATCCAGATAGGCGTCCTCGTCCGAGTGGTACCAGAGCATCCGGCCGAAACCGTTCGGCCCGTCATGAACCACGTCGCCGGAGAAGAGGATGCCGGTCGCAGGCTCGAACAAAGCGATGGAGCCCGGGGAATGGCCGGGCGCGTGCAGCACCTGGAAAGCGCGGTCGCCGAGATCGACGAAATCGCCCTCGGCTAGCATCCGGGTCGGTTCGCAGGGGGTCACGTTCCAGGCAGCGGAGTCGAAGCCGGGCGACGGCGCATCCTCGAACATCTCGTCGCAGACATAGGGGGCGGCGACGGTATTGTCGCGGGTCGGCGCGCGCATGATCTCGACCTCGGCGCCGTGGATCCAGCGCTCGTCGAATTCGTGATGACCGCCGATATGGTCGCAATGGGCATGGCTGGCCAAGGCGACGAAGGGTCGCTCGGTATCGGCCTCGACGAAGGCGCGCAGGGATTCGAGCTCGAAGCCGGTATCGACCAGAAGATCCCGGTCGCGCCCGCGCACATGCCAGATGTTGCAGCGGTAGTCGGGCCTGATATGGCGTTCCCAGATCAGGATTACGCCGTCGGCCAGGCGCTCGCGCCCGTACCAGCCGCCATCCGAGGTGCGGAAGCCGGTCATCGCGCCTAGCCCATCGCGACGGGTTTGCGTTCGCTGCCGGCGAAGAGCAGTTCGCGGGTCTGTGCCTCCACCGCGGCATGATGCGCGGCGAGGGCTGTCTCCCCGAATTCCCCGTCCGGCTGGGGATCGGGGCGGAAGAAGCCGTATTCGTCCTCGCCCTGCACCACCATGCCGGACATGGTGGAGCCGTTGACCGGCCGGGAATGAGGCGCGAAATAGCCCAGGATCATGCCAACGCGCCGGTCGCCCGAGATATTGGGGCCGGAGCCGTGCACTATGCCATGGTCGAATAGCGCCACCTCGCCCGCCTTCAGGGCAAGGTCCACGGCGCTGTCCTCGTCCATCGGATCAGTGATGAACTGGCCCCGGGTCAGGATGCTGTCCGCGCTCGCGCTGTCTTGATGGGTCAGGATCGGGCCGCGATGGGTGCCAGGGATCGTGCGCAGGCACCCGGCCTCGCGCGAGCAGTCGGACAATGCCACGAAGGCGATCACGCCGGGCGGCTGCAGGTCGATATAGCGCGTGTCCTGGTGCCAGCCGGCATGGTGGCGGCCATCGTTCCGCTTGATCCGGAAACTGGCATTCCAGCAGATCAGATTGGGCCCGAGCAGCCGCGCGATCGGCTCCAGTAGTTCCGGCTTGCGGGTCAGGTCGTCGATCCAGGGCACCAGCATCTGCGCCTTGAGATCGCATTTCTTATAGAGAGCCGGCTGCTCCGCCTCGATCCGCTCGACCCAGCGGCGGCGCTCCAGCGCCTCCGCCTCATCCATCACCCGGATCGACGTATGATAGCCCCGTTCGCGATAGTCGCGAACCTGCTCCTCGCTCAATCGGTCGACCATGGCGGCCTAATCCCTGTAATCGGGTTCCTCGCGGTCGAGCACGCGCCTCCAGGCGGCCCAGGTCAGGGTCGCGCCTTCCTCGTATTCGTCCATCAATTCCTTGGCGACCTCGGCCGCGGTCTTGTCGTCGATCACCCGCGGCGCGGCGCCGGAGGAGACCACCAGGAAATATTCCTGACAAATCTTCTCCAGGTAATAGAGGTCGTAGAAGGCCGCGGCGACCGTCGGCCCGGCCGTCGTGACGCCGTGATTGGCATGCATCATGACCGAATAGTTGCCCAGCGCCTTGGTCATGCGCTCGCCCTCGGCCCGCGCCGTCGCCAGACCGCCATAATGGTCGTCATAGGCGATGCGGTTGTAGAAGCGCATCGTGTTCTGATTGGTCATTTTCAGTCGGTTGTCCTGCATGCAGGTCAGCCAGGTCGCGTAGGGCGGGTGGACGTGCAGAATGCAGGCCGCCTGGGGCGCGCCCATATGCATGGCGGCATGGATATGCAGGGCCGAACGCTCGACCGTACCCTCGCCCTGAACGACCGTGCCGTCCTGATCGACGGTGATCAGGTTTCTGGCCGTCACCTCGCTCATCAGCAGGCCATGGGGCTTGACCAGGAAGCGGTCGGTGCGGCCGGGAACCGTATGGGTCAGATGGTTGAAGATATTGTCGTCCCAGCCGAAGCGGTGCGCGAGCCGGTGCACGGCGGCGAGATCGGCTCGCACCTGGTGTTCAGCATCGGCTGCCGTGCCGACCTCACGAAGTGCGGTGGCCATCTGTTCTCTCCCTCGTTTCAATGCGGTCGCCGCCTGTCGGCGCCGCGTTTCGGAAGGTAGATTACAACCCGAATCGGGACTGCGAAAGAAGGGGCTTGGATGAACTGCGATCTTGCCATCGTCGGCGGCGGCATTGCCGGGGCGTCCATCGCCTATCGCATGGCGCCCCATTGTTCGGTCACGCTGCTCGAACGCGAAAGCCAACCGGGTTATCACAGCACGGGCCGGTCGGCCGCCGGCCTCTCCGAGACTCTGGGCGCGCCGGCGATCCGCGCGCTGACCCGTTTGGGCCGGGCCTTCCTCGACTCCCCACCCGAGGGTTTCACGGAGGCTCCGCTGACCCGAAGGCGCGGCTGGCTGTTCGTCGGCCGCGCGGACCAGGTGGGCGACTATGACACGCTCTGCGCCGAAGCCGGGGACGGAATCGAAATTCTCGATCCAGCCGAGGCCGAGCGCCTGATTCCCATCCTTCGCCCGGGCTACGCCGCCTATGCCGCTCTGGACCCCTTGGCCTGCGATCTCGACGTGGACGCGATCCACAAGGGATACCTGTGCGGCGCCCGGGCGGCGGGCGCCACCCTTCTGACCGATACCGAGGTCGGCGCGATCTCCCGGCGTGGCGGGGTCTGGCGCATCG
>CAUZWC010000267.1:0-4073 GCA_963583595.1 Alphaproteobacteria bacterium
GGTTCATGCACAATCGGGTCCGCATGATCGCGGCATCCTTTCTGATCAAGGATATGATGTTGCCTTGGCAGGCGGGCGAAGCCTGGTTCTGGGACACTCTGGTCGATGCCTGCCCGGCCAACAATCCGCATAACTGGCAATGGGTCGCCGGCTGCGGCACCGACTCCGCCCCCTTCTTCCGGATCTTCAATCCGGTCACCCAGGGCCGCCGCTTCGACCCGGACGGTAACTATGTCCGGCATTGGTTGCCCGAACTGGCCGCCTTACCGGATGCCCGCATTCACGCGCCCTGGGAGGCGTCGGAGGCGGAACTTCTCGAGGCCGACCTACAGTTGGGCGACGCCTATCCCCGGCCCGTCCTGGACCATGCCGCCGCGCGGCGACGCGCCCTCGCGGCTTTCGATTCGATCAAGGAGCGCAACACATGACGGAACTTGGAAAACTACGAATCGCAGTGGTCGGCGCGGGGATCGCGGGGTTGGGCGCCGCCTGGCTGCTGTCGCGCCGCCATGACGTCGATTTATACGAGGCCGAGCCGAGACCCGGCGGCCACGCCAACACGGTGGAGATCGACGATCGCGGGCGCCGCCTGCCAGTCGATACCGGCTTCATCGTCTATAATGAAACCAACTACCCGAACCTGACCGCGCTGTTCGATCGCCTCGCTGTTCCGACCAAGCCATCCGACATGTCCTTCTCGGTTTCCCTCGCGGGCGGACGGCTGGAATATGCCGGCGGCCGCGGCGCAAGGGGATTGCTTGCCCAGCCCGCCAATATCTTGCGGCCGCGCTTCCAGCGCATGCTGCGCGACGTCCTGCGCTTCTACCGCGACGCCCCCCAAGCCCTCGCCGCCGGGCGGCTGGCCGGGCTGAGCTTGCGCGATATGCTTGAGACGGACGGCTATGGCGCGGCCTTCCGCGAGGATCACCTGTTGCCCATGGCGGCCGCGATCTGGTCGGGCGGCTGCGACGAGATGCTCGACTTCCCGGCCGAAAGCCTGGTGCGGTTTTTCGACAATCACGGCCTGCTGCGCCTGCGCGACCGGCCCCAATGGCGGAGCGTAAGCGGCGGCAGCCGGGAATACGTCCGGCGCATGCTGGACGCCATGCCCGAAACGACACTCCGTCTGAACAGCCCGGTCGCCGCCCTGCGGCGCCATCCGGGCCGGGTCGAACTCGTGACCTGGCAAGGCGCGCAACGGGACTATGACCAGGTGATCCTCGCCACCCATGGCGACCAAGCCTTGCGCCTTCTGTCCGACCCGACGCCGATTGAGACGGCCGTGCTGGGCGGTTTCCGCTACCGCAGCAATCGGGCCGTGCTGCACCGCGACCCGGCCCTGATGCCGCGCGGGAAAGCCGCCTGGGCCAGTTGGAACGCGATGACCCGGCCCCGGCCCGACGGGGGGCGGGATATTTCCGTCTCCTATTGGATGAACAGGCTGCAATCCTTGGACACCGACCGGCCGGTGATCGTCAGCCTGGACCCCTTCGTCGAACCCGCACCAAATTGCCGACTTGGCGAGTTCGCCTACCGCCACCCGCAATTCGATCTCGGCGCCCTTGAGGCCCAAGGCCGCCTGCCCGGGATTCAAGGGATGCGAAACACTTGGTTCTGCGGCAGCTATACCGGCTACGGTTTCCACGAGGATGCTCTGATGTCAGGATTCGCGGTCGCCGACGCCCTGGGCGCGGCGGCGCCCTGGGATATCGACCTGCCGGTCCATCTCCGGCCCCGGGCCGGTTTACGGGAAAGCGCGTGAACGGCGCCGCCCTTTATCTCGGTCGGGTCGTTCATCGGCGAATCCGTCCGATCCGCCGCCGGTTCGATGCGCGGGTCTTCTCCCTGCTGGTCGATCTCGATTCCCTGCCGGCCCTATCCGCCGGACTTCGCCTCTTTTCCCATAACCGGTTCAACCTGACCGCCTTTCACGACCGCGACCATGGCGGCCGGGACGGCACGGCGCTGCGCCCCTGGGTCGAGGCCCAGATGCGCGCGGCCGGGGTCGAACCCGATGGCGGGTCCATCCGCCTGCTCTGCTTCCCGCGCGTGCTGGGCTATGTCTTCAATCCGCTCTCGGTCTATTTCTGCCACGATCGCGGCGGTGCCCTGCGGGCGGTGATCTACGAAGTCCGCAACACCTTCGGCGGGATCCATCACTACGTCTTCGCGATCGACGGCGCCGGGCCGACCGGCCGCGCCCGAAGCCATGCGGCGGCCAAGCGCTTTCACGTCTCACCCTTCCTGCCGATGGAAGCGCGCTATCGCTTTCGCCTGACCCCGCCGACGGAACGGTACGATCTGCTAATCCAGGTCGAGGACGAGGCGGGGGCGCTGATGACGGCCGTGCATACGGCCGAACGCCGGCCACTCGACGACCGCGGCCTGCTGCGCGCCTTCCTTTCGTACCCCTTCATGACGGTCAAGGTGATCGGCCGCATCCATATCGAAGCGCTGCGTCTTTGGCGGCGCGGTGCGCCCCTCTTCCGCAAACCGCCGGCGCCACGACGCGAGTCGGCAACCGGCCGCGGGGCCATCGACGCCGCGCCCGAGCAGAGCGCGTGATCCGATCGCGCGTTCCATCCGTATCCAAAGATGAAGGCCCGACCCGCTTGCTTTACACGATCATCTCCCGCCCCTTACGACCGGTTCTGCATGACCATCGAAACGACCTTCGCTTCCAACCAGACGCCCGCCTCGGAAGCCGCCTCGCCCCCGCGCTTCGAAACGGCGATCGACCGCATGATCCGGCGCCGGATTCGCTGCGGATCGTTGTCGGTGCATTGGCCGGGCGGCAGAGATATGAAATATGAGTCCGGTGTTCCCGGTCCGTCCGCAGCGATCCGCATCCATAGCCCGCGCGCATTTTCGCGCCTTGCCCTCGCCGGGCCGATCGGCCTTGCCGACGCCTATGTCGACGGAGACTGGGACAGCGACGATCTGGCGGCGGTCGCCGAGTTCGCCGCCCGCAATTTGAACGGTTCCCGATCGGGTGCACTCGCCCTCCCGCTGCTCGGCGCAATCAGGCGCCTGCGCCACGGCGCCCGGGCCAACACCCGCGCCGGAAGCCGGCGCAATATCGCCGCACATTACGACCTGGGCAACGCGTTCTACGAGGCGTGGCTCGATTCGACGATGAGCTATTCCTCGGCTTTGTTTTTCGGCACCACGGACTTGGCCGAAGCGCAACGGGTGAAATATCGACGCCTGCTAGACCTAATCGCCCCCCAGCCGGGCGACCATATCCTCGAGATCGGCTGCGGTTGGGGCGGCTTCGCTGAGATCGCGGCGCGGGAACGCGACCTGAGGGTCACCGCTATTACGGTTTCTCCTGCCCAGCACGCCTATGCCTCGCGCCGCATGGCCGAACTCGGCTTGAGCGATCGGGTGGCGATCCGCCTTTGTGACTATCGAGACGTGAAAGGACGCTTCGACGCGATCGCCTCGATCGAAATGGTCGAGGCCGTCGGCGAACGATTTTGGTCGCGGTATTTCCACACGATTCATAGCCGCTTGCGCCTAGGCGGCCGGGCCGCACTGCAAGCGATCACAATCGCCGACAACCGTTTCGCGCGCTATCGCCGAAACCCGGACTTCATCCAATCCCGGATTTTCCCGGGCGGCATGCTGCCGACGCGAACCATCCTCTCAGACCGGGCGAGACAGGCCGGCCTCGAAACGATAAGGGACGACGGTTTCGGTCTCCAATATGCCGAAACTCTGGCGCGCTGGTCCGCGCGTTTCGACGCCGCTTGGCCCGACATTCGAGGCATGGGCTTCGATGCGCGTTTCTGGCGTCTTTGGCACTTTTACCTGGCCTATTGCGACGGCGGGTTCCGCAGCGGCGCGGTCGATCTGCGTCAAATCCTGCTAACCCGAACCTGACGGAATGGCCGAGCCGAGCCGGTCCGAGACCGGCATCCCCATAGCGACGCTCGTCGCCTACGCATTGCCGGCCCTGCCCTTGGCCGCCCTGGCAATGGCAGTCTATGTCTACCTGCCCTCCTTTATCGCATCCGAGCTCGGGCTGCCCCTGACCGTCGTCGGCGCGGTCCTGCTGCTCGGCCGTGTGT
>CAUZWC010000268.1:0-3974 GCA_963583595.1 Alphaproteobacteria bacterium
GCCAGCCTGTTTCGTATCGGCCATTTCGCGCACTCCCGTCTCGCCACCCCATTCTGGCTGTGTTTAGGACGTCGCGCGCGGAGAGGCAAACCCTTCCCGCGCAAGCAGGGCGCATTCGCGCTAGAATAGGTCGTGGCAAGATCCAGGCGGACAAGCGAAGACCCCCGATCCGGCGTGACGCGGCGTAGGTTAGAGACCGCCGTGGCGTTGGCGCTGGTGCTCGTCCTGGGCGTTTCCCTGGCGCCGGGCCGGGATGTTCAGGCCGCGGCAGAGGTCGAGACGGATTCGGGTGTCGAGGCGCTGGATCCGGTTCCCGCCACGGTCAAGGTGCGCAAGCTCAACATCCGCGCCGGTCCGGGGACCCAGTTTAGCATCCTGCGCGCCGCGAAGCGCGGCGATAAGTTGCCGATCCTCGACATCGAAAACGGTTGGGCCAAGATCGATATGGCGCCGCTGGGCTGGGCCCTGGTCCGTTACCTCAAGGTGCCGGAGCGGTTTGGCCTGGACCCCTTCGTCCTCCGAGAGGACGCCTTCATCGACTGGGCGGTCGAGACCGAGTTCCTGGAGGAAATATCGCTCCAGGATCAGGGCGTCATCTGGGTGGTTCTAACCCCGGAAGGCTATGCCCGAACGGACCGCCCGGTGGAGATTGCTCGCCGCCTCGCCTGCGGCTATCGCGAGCGAACCGAATTCGCGGGAAAGATCGCCGTTGTCATCTGGTCGGCGAGCGGTCCGGCCGATACGCAGCTGACGACCCAGACCTGCGACGAATAACGGCGACGCCCGCCCCGGCAACCGTTCGGGGCGTTCAGGCGCCGAGCAGGGCGCGGCGCAGGCGCTGCGGCTCGGCAAAATCCGCGGCCGGACCCCGATCGGCGATGCCGCCGCCACGCAGCACGATGGCGCGCCCGGCGATGGCCAGTGCGGCCGGCGCATTCTGCTCCGCCAGCAAAACGGCGACGCCCTCGGCGGCGATGCGCCGGACCTCGTCCAGCAGGGTCTCGACCAGGCGCGGCGCCAGGCCAAGGGAGGGCTCGTCCAGGAGCAGCAGGCAAGGTCGCCCGGCGAGCGCGCGGCCAAGGGCCAGCATCTGTTGCTGGCCGCCGGACAGGCGCCAGGCCGACTCGCCGGATTTGGCGGCGAGATCGGGGAAAAGCGCAAAGACTTCGGCAATCCGTTTCCGCCGCGCCACCCGGTTTCCCGGCGCGGCAATCTCCAGATTCTCGTGCACGGTCATACCGGGGAAGACGCGCCGCCCCTCGGGCACGAGGCCGATGCCGCGACGGTGTCGGGTCTCGGGCGGGAGGGGGGCGATATCCGAGCCGTCCAGCAGGATTCGGCCGGCCGATGGTTCCAGTCCGGCGATCGCCCGGATCAGGCTGGATTTGCCCGCCCCGTTGACGCCGAGCAAGGCCAGAATATCTCCCGGTTCGATGTCGAAGGCTATGCCGTCCAGCACGATGACGCCACCGCGCGCTACCCGCAGGCCTTCTGTTCGCAGGCAGGGGGCGGCCGTCATGACGGGGGCCCAGCCGAAGGGACCGCGCCCAGATAGGCGGCCAGGGCAGCGGCATCGCGAAGGACGGCTTCCGGCAGGCCCTTGGCAACGATGCGGCCGCCATCCATGCAGATCAGCCGGTCGGCCAGGGGCAGCAGGAAATCCAGCCGATGCTCGATGATCAGAAGGGCGGTGCCACTCTCTGCCAGCCGGCGCAGCAGTTCGGCCAGGGCCTGTTGCTCGTCAGGCGCCATGCCGGCGGCGGGCTCGTCCAATACCAGGGCGGCCGGCGCGGCCATCAGGGCGCGGGCGATTTCGACCCGGCGGCGCGTGGCCGGAGACAAGGACCCGGCGGCTTCGCCTCGCGCGGGTTCGCCGACCAGGGCGAGGGCGCCGGCCGCCATCGCGCGGATCGCTTCGGCACCCTGCAAGGGCGGCCGCGCACCCGCCGCGACATTGTCGAGGGCGCTCAACCCGCTCGATAGTTGTGGGGTCTGGAAACCGCGGGCAATGCCGGCGGCGGCGAACCGGCTGGCCGGGCGACCGGTCATCTCGACTCCGACGACCCGTACCGTCCCCCGGTCGGGCCGCGCCTGCCCGGTCAGCAGATTAGCCAGGGTCGATTTGCCGGAGCCGTTGGCGCCGATCAGCCCGACGATTTTGCCCGGCGCGAGGGCGATATCGATGCCATCCACGGCCCGCACGCCGCCATAGCTTTTGGCCAGGCCACGAGCTTCGAGGATGGCCGTTCCTCCGGCCGTGCGGGGCCGCTGGGGCGGCAATAAAGGTGATGGCGGCGGAACCGGGGCCTCCGGGAACAGACGCCCGCGCAGTCGTTCGGCGGTGCCCGCCAGGCCGTCCGGGGCGAAGACGATCATGGTCAAGGTGAGCGCGCCAAAGGCCAGCATGTAGTGGCCTTGCAGCACCCTCGCCCATTCCGGCAGATGGACCAGGAGAAGCGCGCCGAGGATGGCGCCGAAGATGCGCGTGCGGCCGCCGATCACCGTCATCATCAGACAGCTGACCATGACCGGGAAGCCGATCGATTCGGGGGAGACGACACGCAAGGTATGGGCCTGGAAGGCGCCGCCGGCGCCGGCCAGGGCCGCGCCGATGACGAAGGCCCGGAAGCGCAGGACCCCGGCATCGATACCGCTGGCCGCCGCCGCCTCGGGCGCTTCGCGCATGAGGCGATAGGTCAGGCCGCGCAACCCGCCGGTCATGGCGTGGCAGAGCAGGGCCGCCGCGGCCACGGCCGCCCAGACCGCTCCGAGCAAGACCAACGCGCCGTCCCGGCCGGCAAGGCCGGGCAGGATCCCGGGCACCCCGGCCAAGCCGTTGGCCCCGCCGGTCAGGTCCTGCCAGTTGACGGCGAGGATCAGGGCGAGTTGCGCCAGGCCCAGGGTCGCCAGGGCGAAATAGTGGGATTCGAGGCGCAGGACGGGCAGGGCGACCAGGGCCGCGATCAGGGCGGGCAGCGCCATCGCGGCAGCGAAGGTTGCGGGAAAGGGTAGGCCGAGGCTGGCGCCCAGAATGCCCGTAGCATAGGCGCCCAGGCCGAAGAACGCGCCCTGGGCCAAGGACAGGGCGCCAGCATGGCCGAAGACGAGTTGATAGCCTAGCACCATCAAGGCGGAGCTGCCGGTGACGGTCAGCAGGCGCAGATCGTAGAGATCGCCGGTCGCGGCATGCAGCGACAGCAAGGCGGCCCCGATTAGCCAGGGCAGGCGCAAGCCGGTCAGCAGCCAAGCCATTCCCGCCTCAGACCCTGCGGCCGAGCGCTTCGCCGAAGACGCCCTGGGGCCGCAGCAGGAGCAGCAGCAGGACGCAGATATACAGCCCGGCCTCGGCCACCGGATAGGACAGCACGGAGGAGACGATGACCTCGAACCCCGCGACCAGCATCGCGCCGGCCAGGGCGCCGCCGATCCGTCCCCAGCCGCCGACGACCACGGCGATATAGGCTTTTAGCATGAGATTGGTGCCCTCGACCGGGGTGACGAAATAGCGGTTTGAGAGCAGCAGCCCCGCCGCCCCGGCCAGGGCCGTCGCCAGGGCGAAGGTGAGGGCGATGGTGCGGGTGGTGCTCACCCCCATGGCGCGCGCCATTTCCGGGTCCTGGGCGGTCGCGCGCATCCGCCGTCCGACCTGACTGCGATGCAGCAGCAGCCAGGTCCCACCGGCCAGAAGGACGGCGGCGGCGATCACGGCGAGGGATTGGCGGTCCAGAACCAGACCGCCGAGGCTCGCCTCGCCGCCTGACAGCAGCGGCGGTCCGGCCCGAGGCGCGGCCCCGAAAAACCCGTTCGCGCCGTTCTGCAACATGATGCCCACGGCGATGGTGCTGACGAAGACCGAGACCGGCGGGGCGTTGCGGAATGGCAGATAGGCGAGGGCGCAGACGATCAAGCCCAATCCGGCCATGGCCAGCACGACCAGCGGCAGAAGCAACCACCCGTCGACCGGCACCAGGGAG
>CAUZWC010000269.1:0-3973 GCA_963583595.1 Alphaproteobacteria bacterium
GGAGACAACCATGGGAAAATGCATTCTGTTTCCGGCCGCCGAACGCAAATTTGACCGCCTTGCCGGCCCGCCGGGCGAGATCATGCTCGCGCGCGACGTCGATATGCCGCTCAGCAAGACGATGGGCTGCAGCGTGCTGTCGATGAAGCAGGCCAGCCTGCCCTGGACGGTGAAATACGACGAGTATTTCTATTGTCTCGAGGGCGAGCTTTCGCTCCATGTCGGCGACAAGACCACTGTCATGGAGCCGGGCGACGGCGTCTGGATTCCCGACAACACCAAGGTGGTCTACGAGGCGAAGGATTCGGCGAAGGTCATCGTCGCGCTCTATCCCGTCGATTGGGAGGCGAAGGCCGACGACACGCCGGGCGAGGCCCATCCCCTGAAGCTGGTGAAACCGGGCGAGCGGGTTTTCAAACCGCTGGAGGTCGAATCTCCCGGCATGGTGCTGTGCCGCGATGCCGGGCCCGAGGTCAGCGTGACCATGGTCTGCGGCTTGAGCAGCTTCGAGAATGCCCGCATTCCCTGGACCATGCGCTACGACGAGTATTTCTACTGCATCGAAGGCCAGATGCGTTTTCGCGAGGGCGACGAGGTCCACGAGACCGGCCCGGGCGATGCCATCTGGCTGCCCGATGGGGCGGAGATCGTCTACGAGGCGGATGAGAAGGCGACGGTCGTCTTCGCGGTCTATCCCATCGACTGGCGCAAGCGCGCCGGCCTGGAATAGGCCCGCGTCTCAGCGCAGCGGGTAGCCGAGGCCGCCGAGGGCCGAGCCTGTCTCGAACAGGGGCAGACCGACCACGTTGGAATAGGAGCCCGAAAGGAGGCGAACGAAGGCGGCGGCCCGTCCTTGGATCGCATAGCCGCCCGCCTTGCCGCGCCATTCGCCGCTTTCCAGATAGGCCGCCGTCTCCGCTTCGGTCAGGCGTTTGAACGCGACAGCGGTGACGACCAGACGCCGGGCGCGGCGCCCGTCGGGCGCGACGATCGTGAGGCCGCCCAGCACCTTATGGCGCTGTCCGGACAGCAGGGCCAGGCATTTCGCCGCCTCGTCCGCATCCTCGGGCTTGGGCAGGCTACGCCGGCCGCAGGCCACCACCGTATCGGCGCCCAGCACATAGGCATCGGGATGAAGCGCCGCCACCGCCTCGGCCTTGGCCTCGGCCAGTCGCGCGGCCAGGGCGCGCGGCTGTTCGTCGCGCGCGGGCGTCTCGTCGATCTCGGCCGGCGCGACCAGGTCCGGCTCGATGCCGATCTGGCGCAACAGCGCGAGCCGGCGCGGCGATGCCGATGCAAGCACGAGCCGTGGCATGATGTTCTTCTCTTGGGGAATCGTTGGGCTCATGAAACCGCGCCCAGGACGGCGGGTGGCCGCCCCTATTTGAAGCGGAAGGTGATGCGGCCCTTGCTCAGGTCGTAAGGCGTCATCTCGACCGTAACCCGGTCGCCGGCCAGCACCCTGATGCGATGCTTGCGCATCTTGCCGGCGGTATGAGCCAAGACCTCATGCTCGTTGTCAAGCGTCACGCGGAACATCGCGTTCGGCAGCACTTCCGAGACGGTCCCACTGAATTCCAGCAGTTCTTCCTTGGCCATTCTATCTCCCATTTGCGTTCGCCGCACATTCATGACCCCAGCCGCGCGGCCGGTCAAGGCGCGGACATGGCAAGGGACCGGGCGCTGGACTAGGCGTGCAGCCGGCCCGACGACTGTCGCAGAACCAGGGCCTCGGTGGCCGGGCGCATCCGCAGGGCGGCGAGAAGCTCGCTCTCCGCCAGCGAATCGTCGATCGGGTCGGTCCATACTTTCAGATGGGTCAGCTGATAGGCGCCGAAGGCCGTGATCATAGCCACATCCGCGGCGTCGCGGCCGCGCGCCATCAGGATGCGCCCGATGCGCGGCGTATTGTGCCGCGCGTCGAAGGCATACCAGCGGCCGTCGAGAAACACTTCGCTCCAGGCGCGAAAATCGCCGGCGCCATCCGCGTTGGCGCCGATATCGCTGAGATAGCCGCTCGCGTAGCGGGTCGGGATATTCATCGCGCGGCACAGGCCAACGAACAGATGGGCTAAATCCCGGCACACCCCCGTGCCCTCCCGCAGGACATCGTTTGCCGTCTTCGTCGGTCGGCCGAAGCGATAGCCCAAGGTTACATGATTGTGCACCCAGTTCGAGATCGCCTACACACGCCCCCAGCCGGGCGGGGTGGAGCCGAACATCCGCCAGGCAATCTCGCCCAACTCATCGCTTTCGCAATACCGGCTGGCCGCAAGACAGGTCAGCGTTTCGGACGGAAGATCCATGATCTCGTGCTGGCGAGCGTTCCAATCGAATTCGCCCGGCAGTCCGCTATCCTCGACGATGCAGTCCGACCACACGGACAACCGCCCGGTCGGCGCAAGCAGCCGCGCGCAACGGTTTCCGAACATATCGATATAGGTATGGGTGGGTGTTTCCATCGCGGTCTGAATCCGGCCCGTCCCGATCGTTCGGCGACGGTTCTCCGAGTGAGGACATAGCGCCAGAAGCATGGGTGTCAGCTTCGGGCAATCGACGACGAATTCAAAACCGATACGGATCAGCAAGGATGGCTCTCTTTCCAGGTCTGGTTTCAATCTGGCCTCGGTCTGATTTGCAAACGATGCCGGGGCACGCGCTCGACGCCCGCCCTCCATGGCCCTGCGTTTTTCGCGTCGCTGGCATCGAAAACGACTGCGCCGGCCCGCCGGACCGAAATCGCGAGGTCACACTTGAAATAGTTCCTAATAAACCTATTTGGAGGAGTGTTCTAAAATTTGTGTTCTAACGGACGTGACGGCTTAGGTTTTTAAGAATTATCTTTCCAAACTGAATATTTACTGCCTCTGAACAGTCCATATTTTTGTTAATTCGACAAAACCACCGGCGATCGGGAGGTCCGACGCCAAAGAAATCTTGAAAGGCAGAGTTTATGAGCGCGAAGTCTTCGAAAATGGCAGATGCCGTGTTCAGGAAACAGGACAAGCAAGCAGCCGTGACCGAGTATCACCGCCTGCAGAAGGTCGAAAAGGAGAAGGGCGCACGCCTTCGGGCCTTGCGCCTGGCCAAACAGGCCGCCGACCAGGAGGCCGCCTCGCTGGCCGAGGCCGAGAAAGCGGCCAAGAAGAAGCCCGCCGTCAAACGCCGCAAGAAGGCGACCGCACCCGCCGAGGCCGGGAAGGCCGCCGCGAAGAAACCTGCCGCCAAACCCCGCAAGAAGGCCGTCGCGAAGGACGCCGCCGCAAGCGACTGATCCTGTCGCGCAGGGCGTCTTCCCTGTTGCTTGGAGCATTTCGGGAAAAGCTGCCGGGTTCGGCTCCGGATCGACCGCAGACCGCCGCTAGAGCGGGGCCATGGTGTTGAGCGGGAATCGCTCGAGGATGCGCCCGATCAGATATTGCCGCACATCGCGGTAGGCCTCCATCCTCTGGTCCCGACTGCCCTGCGCGGCGGTCGGATCGGGGGTGGGCCAATATTCCAGATCGACCGCAGCGGTGCGGGTCATCTCGATCGCCCTGTGCTGGGCCATCGGCTCCAGAGTGATGATGACATCGAAGGAATCGTCCGCGAGCTCGTCGAAACTCTTGGCTTTGTGCGCCGAGAGGTCGAGGCCCATCTCGGCCATGATCGCCACCGCGAAAGGATCGACGCCGTTGCCATCGGGCCGGGCGCCCACGGAATCCACGAAAATCCGACGCCCGTAATAATGCTTGAGAATACACTCCGCCATGGGCGACCGAATGGCGTTGCGACCGCAGGCGAAGAGAACCGAGCCGGGCAGGTCCTCCATCGCCCCTAGCACCCACTTTCGGGATTGGCTGCGTCATGAGACGGCCGGACGCGGGCCGTGGCTAGAAGCGACGCCGCAGGCGATGCGGGGCATCGGCAAGGCGGTGCGACGACGTCCACGACCCGTGTCCAACCGCCCGAAGGGTCGTTTTTGGCCGCCCAT
>CAUZWC010000270.1:0-3971 GCA_963583595.1 Alphaproteobacteria bacterium
GGCCGAAGCTTCTTCTGCGGCCGGAGCTTCTTCTGCAGCCGGGGCCTCTTCGGCGGCCGGAGCTTCTTCTGCAGCCGGGGCCTCTTCGGCGGCCGGAGCTTCTTCTGCAGCCGGGGCCTCTACGACCGGTTCCGCGGCAGCGGTGGCGGCGTCCTCGACAGCTTGGGCGGCGGCCGCGGCGGCGGCCTCCTTGGCCTCCTCGGCTTCCTTCACTCGTGCGACGGCCTTGGCCTTGGGCTGGTTCTTCTTGGTCTGCTCGGGAATCGCCGGGACCGGCACGACGCCGGCTTTGCCCAGGAAGCGCGCAACCCGGTCCGAGGGCTGGGCGCCGACGCCGAGCCAATGGCGCGCCCGGTCCTCGTCGAGCACGATCCGCTTGGGATCGTCCTTGGTGAGCATCGGGTTATAAGAGCCGATACGCTCGATGAAGCGACCGTCGCGCGGGCTGCGCGAATCGGTGACGACGATGCGGTAATAGGGGCGCTTCTTGGCGCCGGCGCGCGACAGACGAATTCTAAGCATGCCTAATCTCTATCTCTCGTTTGTTTCTCAATGGATCGGATTTTTCGGGGATCGGAAATCTTCTAATCGGTTCGGCTCAGCGTTGAGGCAGGCCAGGGCCGCCCGGGATGCCGGGCATGCCCGGCATCCCGCCGCGCATCATTCCCTTCTGCCCGAGCTTCTTCATCTGCTTCATCATCCGCTGCATTTCCTGGAACTGCTTCAGCAGCTTGTTGATGTCCTGCACCGAGGTGCCGGAGCCTGAAGCGATGCGCCGTTTGCGCGACGCCTTGATGATTTCGGGGCGCTGACGCTCCTTCACCGTCATGGAGGAGATCATCGCTTCCTGGCGGATCAGCATGGATTCGTCGACATTGGCCTGGGCGAGCTGCTTCTTCATCTTGCCGACCCCCGGCAACAGGCCGAGAACCCCTTCGAGCCCGCCCATCTTGCGCATCTGGCGGAGCTGCTGGGCCATGTCCTCGAGGTCGAATTTGCCCTTCTCGAATTTCTTAGCGAGGCGCTTGGCCTCGTCCTCCTCCATCGTCTCCTGGGCCTTCTCGACCAGGCCGACGATATCGCCCATGCCCAGGATGCGGCCGGCGATGCGGTCGGGATGGAAGGGCTCAATCGCGTCCAGCCCCTCGCCCGTGCCCATCAGCTTGATCGATCGGCCAGTGACCCCGCGCATGGACAGCGCCGCGCCGCCGCGCGCATCGCCATCGACCCGGGTCAGCACGATGCCGGTCAGGGTCAGACGCTCGTCGAAATTCTTGGCGACATTGACCGCGTCCTGGCCGGTCATGGCATCGGCCACCAGCAGGGTCTCGATCGCGCCCACCGCCTGGGCGACCGCCTCGGCCTCGGCCATCAGATCGTCGTCGACATGGAGGCGGCCCGCCGTGTCCAGCATGACCACGTCATAGGCTTCGAGCCGGGCCGACTGCATCGCCCGCTTGGCGATGGCGACCGGCGGCTCGCCCATCACCACGGGCAGGGTCGCGATGCCGGCCTGGCGGCCGAGCACGGCAAGTTGTTCCTGGGCGGCTGGACGGCGCACGTCCAGCGAGGCCATCAAGACCTTCTTCTTCTGCCGGGTCGTGAGCAGCTTGGCGATCTTCGCCGTGCTTGTCGTCTTGCCCGAGCCTTGCAGGCCGACCATCAGGATCGCCACCGGCGGGGCGGCGCGCAGGTTGATCTCCTCGGCCTCGCCGCCGAGCATCTCGACCAGATGCTCGTGGACGATCTTAACGACCATCTGACCGGGGGTGACGCTGCGCAGCACCTCCTGGCCGACCGCGCGCTCGCGCACGCCCTCGATGAATGTCTTGACCACGGGCAGGGCGACATCGGCCTCGAGCAGAGCGACGCGCACCTCGCGCAGGGCCGAATCGACGTCCTCCTCGCGCAGCGCACCGCGCCGCGTAAGCTTGTCGAAGACCTCGCCGAGCCTGCTGCTCAGACTTTCGAACATGACGGTTTCGTCCCGTTCCAACCGGCCAAACGCAAAACGCGCCAGTGCGCGAACACTCGCGGACCGACGATCCCCCCCCATAGGCGCGAGGGTGGGGTCAGGGTGCATCCCTGTTAGATTGGCGCGGACCCTAGGCCCGGCCTTCGCTCCCGTCAAGCAAACTGGAAAGCGTCAGACCGAGGCGAGGAGCGCGGCAAGGACGGCGGCGCAGCCCAGGCCGAGGACCAGTTCGGGCATATGGCGGCGCAGCGGGCGCAGGGCGAAGAGGCCTCGGCTATCGGCGGTTTCGGCCGCAGTCGGGCCGAGCCGGTCTTCCGTTTCTTCCAGGGCGGCGAAGCTTTCCACCTCCGCCTCCATGCTCGTTTCCGAGAGGCATTCAAGATGCCACTGGAACTCTGGCCCAGGCCGCGACGGGGGTCGAACCCTGTATCCCGGCTCTCCAGGTCGCCCCCCCCCGCTTGCGGCCATCGGCCCGGCTGTGATGATATGCGCTCTAATCCCGCATCGCTTCTTGCTCGCATTGTCCCAAGGACATCCGGCCCATGGCCCATAAGCTTCTCACCGGCTCCTTCGTCGCACTGATGACCCCGTTCAACGAGGATTATTCGGTCGATTGGGAGGGTTTCCGCACCCTGCTGGACTTCCAGGCCGCGCATGGCACCAGCGCCGTGCTGATCATGGGCTCAACCGGCGAGGCCTCGATGCTGGCGCCGGATGAGAAGAAGGAGATCATCTCCAAGACCCTGGCCATGCGCACCGGCAAGATGGAGCTGTGGTACGGCTGCACGGGCGCCCATACGGACGCCACCCTGTCGACAGTGCGCCATGCCAGCGACGAGGGTGCCGACGGCATCATCGTCACCATCCCCTCCTATGTCGTGCCGCCCGAGGCCGATTCGATCGACTATTTCATCGAAGTGGCCGATGCCGCGACGGTGCCGGTCGGCGTCTACAACAACCCTACCCGGGTGAAGACCGACCTCTCGGCCGAGGCGATGATCAAGATCGCCAGCCACGAGAATATCATGCTGCTGAAGGAGGCGACCTCACGCGGCAACCAGATCGCCCAGATCGCCCGCGCCGGCCAGCATCTCTCCATCATGTGCTGCGATTCGCCCAATCTGGGCCTGGTCATGCACGTGATGAGCCTGGGCGGCCACGGCACGGCCAATATGGGCGGCAATATCATTCCCGCGGAAATGGCCACGATCTCGGTGCCCTGGAAGGATTTCGCCCAGGTCGAAGCCTTCCGCGAGACCTATCTGCGGGTCCTGCCGCTGCTGCATTTCCACTATTCGGCCATCAACCCCGTCGCGGTGAAGGCCCTGGCCCGGGCGCTCGGCCTGCCGGCCGGCCCGTTCCGCCGCCCGCTCAAGGGTCTAGAGGGCGCGGCTCTGGCCAAGGGCGTGGAGATTGTGCGCGAACTCGGCATCGCCGGGCAGTACGGCTACACTCTCGATGCGACCAACAAGGTCACGACCATCGGCGTCCAGCGCGCCGCGGCCGAATAACTGCCGCCAACAGGGAGCAAGCCCATGTCCGCCTATCTGATCTTCCGCGTCTCCAACGTCACCGACACCATAAAGATCCAGGCCTATCGCGACGATTCGCCGGCCACCCTCGCGGCCTTCGGCGGCCGCATGCTGGCCGGCGGACAGCCCGAGACCCATGAAGGGCCGGAAGAAGCGGCGCGCATGGGCATCATCGAATTCAAGGACATGGACACCGCCCGCGCCTGGATCGCCTCGCCCGCATACAAGAAGGTCCAGGCGGCCCGCATGGGCGCGGCCGATATCCAGCTGCTCCTGGTCGACGGATTGCCGGGCTAGGAACGGTTCGGGCGGCCGCCACCAGTTCTGCGCGCAGCCGGTCTTCGTCATCCCCCCTCACCCAGCTGCGGGGTAAGGCTCGGCTTCGCCTCGCCAACCCTTCGCAACCCTCTCCCCCCGATCCCGGGTGGAGAGGGAAACAAATGGGTCCTTATCAATAGAATCCA
>CAUZWC010000271.1:0-3958 GCA_963583595.1 Alphaproteobacteria bacterium
CAAGTCGGACACGATATCGACTCTGAGCGCCCTGAACGACCGCTCCCGAGAGGTCTTCCGGTGCATCGTCGACGCCTATTTCGAGACCGGCGAGCCGGTCGGTTCGCGCACCCTGTCGCGCCTGGCGGGGATGAGCGTTTCGCCCGCGACGATCCGCAACGTGATGGCCGATCTCGAGGATATGGGCCTGCTCTTCTCGCCCCATACCTCGGCCGGCCGCCTGCCGACCGAGATTGGCCTGCGGCTTTTCGTCGACGGGCTTCTCGAAGTCGGCGCCCTGTCGAGCGACGAGCGCGAAAGCATCGAGGCCCAATGCGCCGCCGCCGGGCGCAGCCTGCCGCGGGTGCTGGAGGATGCCAGCGGCGCGCTGTCCGGCCTGACCCATTGCGCGGGCCTGGTGCTCGCCCCCAAGACGGACCGGCCGCTCAAGCATATCGAATTCGTCTCCCTCGCCCCCGGCCGCGCCCTGGTCGTGATGGTGACCGAGGACGGCATGGTCGAGAATCGCCTGATCGAACTGCCCCTGGGCCTGCCGCCCTCGGCCCTGACCCAGGCAACCAACTATCTCAATGCCCATATCCTCGGGCGCACGGTGGAAGAGGTGCGGGCCGCGGTCGATACCGAACTCGCCGCCCAGAAGGCCGAACTCGACGCCCTGGCCAAGCAGGTGGTCGATGCGGGGTTGGCAAGTTGGTCCGGCGAGAATGCGGACGGCGGCAGCCTGATCGTGCGGGGCCAGGCGAATCTGCTCGACAATGTCACGGTTCTGACCGATCTGGAGAGGGTGCGGGGCCTCTTCGCTGCGCTGGAGACCAAGGAATCGGCCATGCGCCTGCTCGAAGCGCTGGGCGGGGCCGAAGGCGTGCAGATCTATATCGGCGCCGAATCGGAGCTGTTCGGCCTGTCCGGCTGCTCCATGGTGATCGCGCCCTATGGCCAGCAGAACGGCCGCGTGATCGGGGCGATCGGCGTGATCGGCCCGACGCGCATCAATTATGCCCGGGTCATTCCGATGGTCGATTACACGGCCAAGGTGATCGGTCGGATGATCGGTCAGCCGCCGGGATCGACGCGCATTCGCGCGGTCTAGGCCTGGGTCAGGCGTTCGGGACGGCCAGTTATTCGAGATGGCCAGTTATTCGAGATGGCCAGTTATTCGAGATGGCCAGTTATTCGAGATGGCCAGTTATTCGAGATGGCCAGTTATTCGAGATGGCCAGTTATTCGAGATGGAAGGAACGATAGTGAACGAAGAGAAGAAGACCGAAGAGCGGAAGACGGATGCACCGGCCGAGGAGCCGGTGGATATCGCCGCGCCCGATTCGGCTGACCAAGACAATCGCGAGGCACCGCTCGATCCTGGGTCGGAGACGACCTCGGCCTGGGCCGGCGGCGACCGCGCCGAGAGGGTGGCGGTGCTCGAGGCCGAGCTTGCCGAGATGACCGATCACTGGAAGCGTGCCGTGGCGGAGGCCGAAAACACGCGCCGGCGGCTCCAGCGGGAAAAGGAAGAATCGGTGCGCTATGCCGCCGCCGGCTTCGCCAGGGATATGCTGAGCGCCGCTGACAATCTGCGCCGGGCGCTCGAGAGCGTGTCCGAGGAAGCTTTGGCCGCGGACGAAACCGTGAAGGCGCTGTATGACGGCGTCGCCCTGGTCGAACGCGAATTGTTGGGCGCTTTCGAGCGCAACGGCGTCGCGCGGATCGAACCTCTGGGCCAGGCCTTCGATCCCAACCGGCACGAGGCGATGTTCGAAATTCCGGATGCCTCCACGCCCTCGGGCACGGTGATCCAGATTCTCCAGCCCGGCTACATGCTGCATGACCGCCTGCTGCGCGCCGCGATGGTCGGTGTGGCCAAGAGCGGCCCGGCCGCCGCCGCGCCGGACATGGCCGAGAGCGAAACCGGAGCGAAACCGAATGCGTCGGGTGAGGCGGGCGAGCCGGGCGAGGCCATCGACGAAACGGCCTGATCAGCCGGCCGTTCCGAACGGATCGGATGGCGGGGCGGTCCCAGACCACCGCAAATTATCGGATTGCAATAGGAACTCGCCGGCCGGGTCGTGGGCCTTATGGGCTTCGCGCACCCGGCCGCGATGGCGCACCGCATAGCAATACACGCAGCCATGGGGGCAGCTGTCATAGGCGCCGATATCGCGCGATTCGGCGCAGGCGCAGCCCGGCCGGTTGCCCTTTTCTCGCGCCGCGATGGGGCGGGCGCCGATCGCCGAGAGCCGCGCCGCATCGACGCAACGCGCCGCCCCGACCGAGTCAGAGGGCAGACCGGTCGGAAGATGAGCCAGAAGCTGGGGCTGGGCGCAGGCCGACAAGGCCATGCCGTGGCGGGCGGCGATCCGAGCGATCCGGGCGATCCGGGCGAGACCGGCGATGGTGGCGCGCTTTTCGTCCTCGGGGGGGTCGCGCCAGGAAAAACCATGGCGGCGCGCCGCGGCATCGGTATTGGCCTTGGTTTTCTTATAGATATGGGTGAAGGAAACCACGACTTCGTCGACCGTGCCGGCCAGCGCCCCTGCCAGCCGCGCGAAGTTTTCCTCATGCCAGGGGAGCGGCGTGAGCGCCGTGTCGATCACCGGACCGTAGCGCCAGACCGCGCGGGCCGGCCCGAAATCCCGCGCCAGGTTGCGAAGCTGGCCGATGGCGGTCTCGGGCGCGGTCATGGCCGCCTCCAGGGCCTGGGAATAGCCGGTGATCGTGTATTGCACGATAAAGGGCGTGTCCCGCGCCGCGACCGTCTCCAAGACCGGGCGGAACGGCCCCAGATTGCGCGTCCAGAACACGAATCCGTCGACCGGGTCCCGGTCCAGCCTGACAATCGAGGGCGCGCAGCCATAGGGATTCGAGACCCGGCAGAACCCGGCTTGAAGCCGCCGGGCGAACCAGCGGCCGTAGAAGGTCGGAATATCCGTGCGGTAGCTGGCCGAGACGATCACGCGCGATGGTTCCGGAAATAAGGGCCACGCGCCTTGTAGCGCTCGGCGCGATCCCCATATAGCCATAGAAATCATTTGGTTCCAGGCCGGTTTGTCATGATCGGTCAAACGGATAGGGGGCGTTTTGCGGTGCCGACATGGGCCGTCGGACGCCTGCCAGTGGAGGAATAGGCATGAGCAAAGTTATAGGAATCGACCTCGGCACGACCAATTCCTGCGTCGCGGTCATGGAAGGGTCGGACCCCAAGGTTATCGAGAACGCCGAAGGCGCGCGCACGACGCCGTCGATGGTGGCCTTCTCGGAAGGCGGCGAGCGCCTGACCGGCCAGGCTGCCAAGCGCCAATCCGTGACCAACCCCGAAAACACCCTTTTCGCGATCAAGCGCCTGATCGGACGGCGCTTCGACGATCCCCTGACCAAGAAGGACATGGATCTCGTCCCCTACGGGATCGTGAAAAGCGACAATGGCGATGCCTGGGTCGGCGCCGGCGGCAAGGAATATTCGCCGAGTCAGATCAGCGCTTTCATCCTGCAGAAGATGAAGGAGACGGCCGAGGCTTATCTGGGTGAGACAGTCTCCCAGGCGGTCATCACCGTGCCGGCCTATTTCAACGATTCCCAGCGCCAGGCGACCAAGGACGCGGGCAAGATCGCGGGGCTCGAAGTCCTGCGCATCATCAACGAGCCGACGGCGGCGGCCCTGGCCTATGGCCTCGAGAAGAAGGGCAGCGGCACGATCGCGGTCTACGATCTCGGCGGCGGCACCTTCGACGTCTCGGTCCTCGAGATCGGCGATGGCGTCTTTGAGGTCAAGTCGACCAACGGCGACACCTTCCTGGGCGGTGAGGATTTCGACGCCCAGATCATGGGGTACCTGGCCGACGAGTTCAAAAAAGAGAGCGGCATCGACCTGCGCCAGGACAAGCTCGCCCTCCAGCGCCTCAAGGAGGCGGCGGAGAAGGCGAAGATAGAGCTGTCTAGCTCCATGCAGACCGAGGTCAACCTG
>CAUZWC010000272.1:0-3859 GCA_963583595.1 Alphaproteobacteria bacterium
GCGACAATCCGCCGCGCCCGGAATGCGCGCCCCTCTGGCATCCGCGCATCCGGCCGCTGCTGCCGAGTATCGAATTGACCCTGCTGGTCGGCGGTTATGCCCAGGCCTACTATCTGGGAAAGGCGCGCGGGCGGACGATGACCGGAACCGTGTGCGCCTGGCGCGACCATCTGCCGGACTTCCTGCCGACTCCGCATCCGAGTTGGCGCAGCACCCATTGTCTGCGCAAGAATCCCTGGTTCGAGGCGGAGGTCGTGCCGGTGTTGCGGAAGCGGGTCCGGGCCCTGCTAGCCTAGGCTCGGACGGATCAGGCCTCGGCTTCGAGGCGCTCCATATCGTCGTCGGAAAAGCCGAAATGGTGGCCGATCTCGTGGATCAGCACATGGCGCACGATATGGGCCAGGTCCTCGCCCGCCTCGCACCAGTAATCGAGTATCGGCCGGCGGTAGAGGAAGATCATGTCCAGATCCTGGGGCGCGGCGGAGACGCTTTTCTGGGCCAGCGAGACACCCCGGTAGAGGCCGAGCAGGTCGAAAGGCGATTCCAGGCCCATCTCCTCCTCGGTCTCCGAATCCGGGAATTCCGAAACGCTGATCGCGATATCGCCGACGAAGCGGCGCAGCTCGGCCGGAATGGCGGCCAGGGCCTCGCGCGCCATGACCTCGATCTCGTCGAGGCTGGGCGGGATCGTGTGTCTTCCGAAGTCTGCCAGGAATGCCATGGCCTCTTCCTACCCTAGCTTGACCGGCCGGCCAACCATTCCACATTTGGGGTAGATGGCCGACGGATGGAGGAAACGATGAGCGGAAAGCTGACTGGAGAGGAACGCAGGCGGGCTCTGGCCGGTCTCGAGGGCTGGTCCGAGGTGGAAAGCCGCGATGCGATCGCCAAGACTTTCCACTTCGCCGATTTCAACGCGGCCTTTGGTTTCATGACCCGCGTCGCGCTCAAGGCTGAGCGCATGGACCATCACCCAGAATGGTTCAATGTCTACGACCGGGTCGAGATCACGCTCTCGAGTCACGACTGCGGCGGGCTCTCCGGGCGCGATATCGCCCTCGCTGGCTTCATCGAGGAAGCGGCGAGAGGCTGATCGCTTCAAGTTCTGGCGCGGTTATTTCGGCGCCATGCGGATGGCGCCGTCGAGGCGGATGGTTTCGCCGTTGATCATGCGGTTCTCGACGATATGCATGGCCAGGCGAGCATATTCGTCCGGGTCGCCGAAGCGCGCCGGGAAGGGCACGCTGGCGGCCAGGCTGTCCTGGGCTTCCTGTGACAGGGTGTAGAGGAGCGGCGTGGCGAAAAGCCCCGGCGCGATGGTCGCGACCCGCACGCCGAAGCGGGCGAATTCCCGCGCCGCCGGCAGGGTCAGCGCGGCGATGCCGCCCTTGGAGGCGGAATAGGCCGCCTGACCGATCTGGCCCTCGAAGGCCGCGACCGAGGCGGTCATCAAGATCACCCCGCGCTCGCCGTCTTCCAGCGGCTCGTTGCCGGTCATCTCGGCGGCGGCCAGGCGCATCAGGTTGAAGGTGCCGATCAGATTGACCTGGATGACCTTGGTGAACTGGGCCAGGTCGTGCGGGCCTTCGCGGCCGACGATACGCGCCGGCGGGCCAATGCCCGCGCAGTTGACCAGGACATGGGCCGGACCATGGGCGGCCTTCGCGGCCGTCAGGGCGTCGACCGCGCTGGCCTCGCTCGCCACATCGCATTCCATGGCGAGGCCGCCGATTTCTTCGGCCAGGGTCCGGCCGGCATCCATATTCAGATCCAGGATCGTCACCTTGGCTCCGGCCTTGGCCAGGCGTTTCGCCGTCGCGGCTCCCAGGCCGGAGGCGCCGCCGGTCACCAGCGCGCCAAGTCCGTTTACGTCCATATTCTCTCTCCTCGATTCAAAGGATGCGGTCGAGGGTCTCCACGACCCGCCGCGCATCCTCTTCGGTGTTGTAATGGACCAGGCTGATGCGCACCACGCCGCCCGAATTCATATGGCCCAACGCCTCGATGATGCGATAGGCGTAGAAATGCCCGGACGTGGTGCCGATGCCTTCGCGCCCCAGGGTGGCGGCGAGTTCCGCCGGGTCCCGCCCCTCCACCGCGAAGCAGAAGGTCGGCGCCCGGGTCGCGCGGCTCTTTGCCAGCCGGCCGAGCAGGCGAATGTCGCGCCGCGATCCCAGGAAATCGACCAGGCGCGCGCTGAGGCGCTCTTCCTGGTCGGCGAACAGGCCGTAGACCTGACCCAGCCGCCCGTGGAAATCGAGATTTGAGCCCGGGAAATGATGGTAGTGCAGGGCGTCGAAATAATCCGCGATGCCGGTCGCCGAGGCCACAACCTCGTAGTCGTGGCCGCCGACATTGAGCTTGGCGGGAATATTGTCCTCGGGGATGAAGAAATGATTCTGGCCCTTGGCCTTCAGCATCAGGTCGCGCCGTACGTACATCAACGCGTGGTGCGGACCGTAGATCTTGTAGAGGCTGCAGAGATAGATATCGACATCCAAGGCCTTCACGTCGATCCGGCCATGGGGGCCGTAGGCCACGCCATCGGCGCAGATCAGCGCGCCCGCCGCATGAACCTGGCGTGCGATCGCGGCTATATCGTTGACTGTGCCCGTGACGTTGGAGCAATGGGTAACGCAGACCAGACGCGTACGGTCGGTCAGCAGGGCGTCGAGATCCTCGATCATCAGATCGCCGGTCTCGGGCCGCAGGCGCCATTCCTTGACCGTGATGCCGGTCTCGGCGAGGCGGCGCCAGGCGCCGTTATTGGCCTCGTGGTCGAGATTGGTGACGATCACCTCGTCGCCCTCGCGCATCAGCGGGCGCAGGGCATGGGACAGGACATAGACGTTGTTGGTCGTCGAATGGCCGAAGACCACCTCCTCGGGCGAGGCGTTGATCATCTCGGCCATCAGGCGCTTGGCTTCGGTCAGGCGGGCGGTGGCCAGTTCGGAAGCCGGATAGGGATTGTTCGGCTGGACCTGGCATTCGGTCATGAAGGCGGTCATGCGCCCCGCCACGCTGCGCGGCACGAGGGTCCCGGCGGCATTGTCGGCATAGACGAAATCGCCTTTCGCCAGCAGCGGGAAATGCCCGCGCACGAAATCGAGGTCTAGGGCGGGGGTGTCTGGCATGGTGACCCTGCGGTTTTTGCGATTATATGGCGTAAGCCGCCGGAGGTTAGGGGGCGTCCCTGGCGGCGTCAACGCGCGCCGCCTCCTTGGCGCGGCGCGCCTCCCGATGCGCGATATAGACCGATGACGCGGCGATGATCGCGCCACCGATCCAGGTGTAGATATCCGGGACCTCGCCGTAGGCGACGAAGCCGATCGCCGCGACGAAGGGCAGCTGGGCGTACATGAAAGGCATCACGGCGGAGGAATCGGACAGGCGGAAGGCCCGGGTCAGGCCCCAATGCCCCGTGGTGGCGAAGCCCGACACGGCGACTAGCCAGGCGAGGACCTCCCAGCTCGGCCAGACCCAGACGAAGAGCGCCGGGATCAGCGAGAGCGGGGTCAGGAACAGGGTCATATAGGTGATGATCGCCTCGGGCCGCTCGGTGCGCGAGAGCAGCTTGACCACGGTCATCGAGACCCCGGCCAGGGCCGCCGCGCCGAGCGAGAGCATGGCGCCGAAGGTCACCTGGTCCACGCCAGGGCGGAGGATCACCAGAACGCCGAGGAAGCCGACGACCATCGCGGCCCAGCGGCGCGGCCCGACCTTTTCGCGCAGAACCAGCACGGCGAGGACGCCGGCGAAGAGGGTGGTGGCGAAGAACAGCGAAGTCACGGTCGCCATCGGGGTGATCGAGATGGCCCAGAACCAGGTCGTCATGGCGAACAGGCCGATGACGGCGCGC
>CAUZWC010000273.1:0-3839 GCA_963583595.1 Alphaproteobacteria bacterium
GGTCACGGTATCGAACATGGCGAACCTCCCTCGGTGGCTGGCGCGACGACTCGCAGGGATACTAGCAAGAAGCGTCTGTTCTGTAGAGAGGGAGTCGATACTGCGCGGCCCGGCCTCTCAGGCGATTCCGAAGGCGTCGGCATAGCGTATCATCGTCGCACCCTCCCCCGCGATCAGCGCGCCGGGCCGGAGTTCGAGCGCCATCAGCGCATCACCATCGAAGGGCGCGCGCAGGCGATCCACCAGATCGGCCTCGTCCGGCCGGCCGAAGGCGGCAACCAGCAGCGCCTGAATCGCGGCGCGGTCACCCGCAGCCTCGGCGCGCAAGGTCGGAGAACCGCTGCACGCCGCAACATTCTCCGTCATTCCGCGGCTGTTACCTGTCGGCCAGCAAACGGCCGAAGCCGGGCACCGATCCTTCGACCCCCGCCCGGCGCAGGCAGTCCCAAGCCAAGGCCTGGTTGCTGGTCACCACGGGCTTGCCGATCGCATCCTCGATCCGCTGAACCACGCTGGAGGCCCGCAGCCCTGCGCAGGAAATGAACAGGGCGTCGCAATCCGTCCGCCCCATGCGCACGCCGGCCTCGTAGATCGCCTCGGGCGGGACCAGCCCGATCTCGACCCCGTTGTCGCATTTGAAGCTGCCGCGCGCGGCGATGTCGAAACCCTGACTCGCAATATAGCGACCGACAACCGCGTTGATCTCGTCGGAATAGGGCGTGAGAAGCGCAATCCGCCGAGCCCCAAATTGGCGAAGGGCCGCGGCGGCGGCGGATACCGGGTTGGTGACTGGCACCCCCGGCCGCGCCTTGTGGACCGCCGCCTCGACCCGCTCCGGACCGATCGTCATCGAGCCGGAAGTGCAGCCGAAGATAAAAACGTCCAACTTGTCATCCGGCAGGATCAGTCGGGCGACCTCGGGGATATGGGCTTCCATCGCCGCCAGGGTTTCCGGCGTGCCCTGGCCCCCGAGCGGGATGCGGGTCGACAGGAGGGACACCCCAGGGATCGGCATGAAGATACGCAATTCGGATTCTATGACCTGATCGCAGTCCAGGCAGACGAGGCCGAACTTGGCCACCGGGGCCGGCCCCTTGTCGAAGGTGACGGCCATCTTCTCCCATGGCGGAATACTGGCGGCTGGAACGGCTGTATCAGGCATCTCGTTTCCTCTTTCCCGAGGGCCGCCCGGTCAGAGCGAAAACAGGCGGCCGGCATTCGGGACCGCATCGCCGACACCCGCGCGGCGCAGGCAATCCCAGGCCAGGGCTTGGTTGCTCGCCACAACGGGCCGGCCGATCCGGTCCTCGATTCGCTGCAGCACGGACGCCACGCGCAGGGCCGTGCAGGACACGAACAGGGCATCGACTCCGGCCGTGCCACCGAGCGCGACCCCGGCCTCATAGACATCCTCGGGCGGTATCCGCGCGATGACGGGACCGCCCGCCTGCTTGAAACTACCCTTGGCGAGGATCTCGAATCCCTGGCCCGCGACATAGTCGCCGACCACGGCGTTGGTCCGATCGGGATAAGGCGTCAGCAGGGCAATGCGTTTCGCGCCCAAGGCACGCAATCCATCCAGGGCGGCGCTGACGGGATTGCTGACCGCGACGCCGGGCCGCGCGGTGTGGATCGCCGCGGCCACGCCGGCCGGGCCGATCACCATGGCGCCGGAGGTACAGCCGAAGGCGATCACATCGAGATGGTCATCGGGCAGCAGCATCGCTGCCACCCCGCCGATCTGCGGCGCCATGGCCGCGAGGCCCTCCGGTGTGTTTTTGGCCGCGGCGGGAATGCGCGACCGATACAGCGCCACGCCCTCGGCCGGCAGAAAGGACAGAACCTCGCCCTCGATCACATTGTCGGTCGACAGGGTGATCAACCCGATGGCGGCCCTCGGCGCCGGGCCATCGTCGAGCTTGCAGTTCAAGGTGCGCCAATCATCGCACAAACCCGAATGCTGCCCGCCGACCGCCACGATGCGGCTACAGGGTCATCAACCGGCCGTAACCCGGCACGGCATCCGCGACCCCCGCCAGGCGCAGACTGTGCCAGGACAGGGCCAGGTTGCTGGAGATCACGGGCTTGCCCAGGGCCTCCTCGGCGCGGGCGATGACCGGCGTTACATGCAGGCTGGTGCAGGAGACGAAGACACCCTCGACCTGATTCGACTCGCCCAGCTTCATGATGCCGTCGAAGAGCGACTGATCGTCGATCGCGGCCACATCCTCGTCCAGCGGATTGTTAAAGGTACCCATGACCGGCACCTCGATCCCATGGTCGAGCACGAAATCGCGCATGGCGACATTGACCTCCTCGATATAGGGGGTCATCAGCGCGATACGGCCCACACCCAGGCGCTCCCACCCGGCAACGCCCGCGACGATAGGCGTCGTACAGGCGACCCCCGGCCGGACCGAACGGATGCTCTCGAACAAGGCCTCCTTGCCGATGGCGATGGTGCCCGAGGTGCAGCCATAGGCCACGACATCGAGTTCGAAGCCCGGCATCAGCAGATCTGCGCAGGCTGCGACATTCGGTCCCATGGCGCGCAGGGTTTCGAGCTTGACCTCCGGCGCCATCGGAATGCGGTTGGAGAAGACTGCGACGCCGGGCAGCTGGCACAGCGCCGTGACTTCGTTTTCGATGGTCCAATCAGGGGCCAGAACGATCAGGCCAATCTTCGCCCGATGGCCGATCCTCTCGCCCAGCCGATAGGGCAAATTGTCGTGATACACATAGTCACGCGTGGATTCGGCGGCAATCGCGGCAGCATCGGGCATTGCGCCCTCCCTTCTCAAGCGGCGCTCCAATAGACCTGCCCATCATAGCGCGTCCGGCGGCCGAGCGGGAGCGATCTCGACACCCCGCGAAAACACCGGTCACTTGTGAGGGAACGGCATGCTGGCGATTGATTCCGGCCCGCCGGACAACCATGATCCCGCCATGCATCGCATCCTCGTCATTTTCGTCGTCGGCCTCGTTTGGTTGGCCCCCGTCGCGCAAGCGGCCGGCCCGCTGGATTCGCTGGAAGCCTATTTCGAAATGGCCGCCAAAGGCGCGGAATCCAACACGCGCGAGACCGTGCTCACGGATCTCGATACGAGATCGCAGGCGGGCGACGGCGCCGCCTCCTCCGTCCTCGGCCTGCTCTACGAGGTCGGGCAGAACGGCTATCCCCGCGACATGCAGAAGGCCATCGCCTATTACGAGCGCGCGCTTGACCAGAACCGGGACTTCATCGCCGCGCGGCTCGGCTATCTCTATCTCTACGGAATCGATGTGCCGCGCGACAAGAGCAAGGCGCAGATCCTGTTTCGCCGCGCCCAGTTCCGCATCGCTGACGAGCCCAAACAGGTTCGCAACATCCTGTTCGATGGCGTTCTGCTGATCGCGCGCCCCTTCCCGCCCGAATTCGACGAGGCCTTGGCCTGGGCCCAGACCATGCGCGCCGAGACGCCGGAGAAACTGTTCGCGGCGAGCGAGGAGTTGCGCGACGGCCCCGAGGAACTGCGCGACGAACGCCTGGCCGATTTTCTGATGGCGGAGGGGGCGGAGAAGGGGCATCCGATCGCGCAATACGGCCTCGCCCAACTCATCCTGGCCGAGGCCCAGGCGCCCGATCACATCCAGGCCGGGTTGAGCTATCTGCGCGAGGCGGCTTCGCGCGGCATGGTCGAGGCGCAAATCGATCTCGGACAGCGCTACATGGCGGGCCGCGACCTGACCCAGGACGACGTGAAAGCCTTCTATTGGCTCGGCCGTGCCGACGCGTCGGGGGCCGATGTCGGGGTCTATCTCGACGAACTGAATGCCGGATTGAGCGCCACGGACCGGGC
>CAUZWC010000274.1:0-3817 GCA_963583595.1 Alphaproteobacteria bacterium
TCTTGTACAGATCAGGCCGGGCGCCTTCTACGACGAAGACGATACGGCTTTTCAGGACGCCGGCCGCTTCGGCGGTGGCCGGCAGGAGTAGGTCAGTCGCGCGGTTCCATTCCCGGGCGGGGGCCGGCTGGGCAGGCGGGCCGACGAATAGCCTTTCGATCAAGTGATCCAGGCGTGCTGCCACCTCCAGATTGAAAACCAGATAGGCGGCCAGGCGGCTCTTGTTGAGGAGCCACCGTTTCCAGTTCGGCGCGTCGTCGACGCGAACCAGGGCCGGGTTCCCGACACTCGCGTCATCCCCGACCACGGCCAGGAGAGGCCGGGGACCGGCGCTCGCATAGTCCTGATTGTTCAGAAACCCGGCGTTGTTGCTGTGCCGCTTCGTCGCCAGATTGAAATCCGGCCCCCTCGGCCATGTGATATCGACATTGGGCCGATAGATCCAGACGGGCCGATCCGCGTCGACGGGGGACCATTCCGCATTGTGGATGACCGGAAGGAAGCGAAGCCCTATCTCAAGCACCGTCACGAACAGCACGGCCGCGATGGCGGTCCCCAATGCCAGATTCCCGAGGGGTTCCCCTGGGCCCGCGTGCATTCCCGTTTTGGGTGTTTCGATGCGGCGCTGCCGCGGCTGTTCGCGGTCTACTGGCATGGGCATCCGTCGGCTATTTCACTTCGGCCTTGGTGGCCATGTCCGCGCCAGTCGAAGCCGGGAGGGCTTCGATCCTTGCCGGTTCAACCATGCGATTGATGCGGGCTCTCCTATATCGATGCTGTGCTACAAGTCCATTCGGCTCGCCGGACGGGAATGACAGGCAATGGAAACCACGAACTCGCCCCTGACCACGACCGCCAATGACGGAAAGGTCGCTCTTGTCACCGGCGGCGGATCGGGGGTCGGCCGCGCCGCGGCCCTGGAGCTGGGGCGAACCGGCGCCAAGGTGATCGTCTGCGGCCGCCGCCGGGTGGCTATCGAAGAGACCCGTGACAGGCTTCTCGCAGCGCAGGTCGAGGTCTTGGCGGTTGAGACGGACGTTCGTGAGGCGGATCAGGTCGACCGCCTGATCGACGCCGCGCTGGAGCGCTTCGGGCGGATCGACATTCTCGTGAATAACGCGGGCGGCCAGTTCATGGCGCCGGCGGAGGAAATAACCCTCAAGGGCTGGCGCGCGGTCCACCGGGTCAGCCTCGACGCTGTTTGGGACCTCACACAAAAGGTAGCGGAGCGGTCGATGATTCCAAACCGCGCCGGGGTCGTTGTCTTCATCGGTTTTAGCCCCGAGGGCGGCAGCCCCGGTTTCGCCCATGCCACGGCCGCGCGCGGCGCCGTCGAGTCCCTGACCTCCGCCCTGGCGCTGGAATGGAGTCGCTACGGCATCCGGACGGTCTGCGTCTCGATGGCTCATATCGAAAGCGAGGGGATGCGCGAGAACTACCCGGCCGAGCGCCAGGCCGCCTGGGCCGGACAGGTGCCGATGAAGCGATACGGAACCGCGGCGGAATGCGCGACCGTGATCGCCTTTCTGACCTCGCCCGGCGCTGCCTATGTTACGGGCACGACCGTCTATGTCGATGGCGGGGTCAATGCCTGGGGCTCGGGGGTGGCACCGCCCGATCTGGAACCGTCGGGCGCGCCGCCCGGCGCGGTGCCATGGCGCTCGACACGGAAGCCATAGGGCGGCGCGGATTGGTTTGTTCCTTCCTAAGCCGCCGGGAGTAACATCGGCGGCGAACGGGGGAAGGAGAGAGTTATGGAGAAGAGTATGAACAAGGGTCATTGCCGCATCGACGACTTGGATTGGAGCCTGCTGGAAGGCCGCAACTGGGGCGCGATGCGCTGGAAGGAGGTTTTCAACGAGGAGCGTTTCGGCTCCCGCGAATTCGTCTTCGGGTATGGCGAACTCGATCCCGGCGCGGCGCAGCCGCTTCACACCCACAAACAGACCGAGACGATCTACATCATGGCCGGCCAGGCCAAGGTGCGCCTGGGCGCGCGGTCCATCGAGATCGGGCCCGATTCGGCGGCGATCTTCCCTGCCGGGATGCCGCATTCGATTCAGGTCCTAGGCGGCGAAGCCCTGCGCTTCATGGCGACCTACGCGACGGAGAAGCAGGGCCAGGACGTGGGGGCGATCCCCGCCGACGAGGCTGCAGCTACCAAGGTCGATTTCGTCAACGGCCGCTTCACCCGCTGGGCCGTGGCCGAGGAATTCGACGACTGGATCCCCATCGAGCCGTCCAAGGGCAGGAAGAGCATGTGCGTCCGCCTGCTCGTGGGCGGGGGAACCGAACTCGGCAAGGAGCTGCGCGGCGGCACCTGCCTGCTCCCCGTCGGCGCCCATTACACGCGCCATTTCCACGACCAGGCCGAAATCTATGTCGGCCTATCCGGCCGCGGCATCGTCTATGTCGGCGACGAGGCGGTGGAGGTGACCCCCGGCACCGCCATTTATCTCGGCAGTCGCGTCCCCCACGGCGCCGACACGGTCGGCGACGAGCCCTTCCGCATGTACTGGCTCTACGGCATGGAATCGACGGGCGAGAGCTTCAATTGGACGCCTGTGGAGGACACCTATACCGAGGCGCGAGGATAGGGGGTTTACCCGACCGACTCGTTTGTCGTTGCCCGGCGTAGTCTGGATTTGGCCTAGAGGGACCCGGCCGAGAACTCTAGGAATGGAAAGCGTTCAGTTGTCAGATGTTGGCGTTAACCGCGTGTTCCAGGCAAACCCTATCTCTTCCAGGCGCTGGCGACGCGTAGGTGCTGATTCACTTCGAGGGGGCAGGCCAGTTCCCACGACGCGAAGGAGCGATGGCGCGGTTCAGGGACGTAAAGACCCTGCAGAACTTCGCCGCCATCCATGCCTCGATCCACAATCACTCCAATCAAGACCGCCAACTCAACCGCCGCGACATTTTCGAACAGAACCGCTCTGCTGCTCTGACCAAGTGGCGCCAACTCGCTGCGTGAGAGTCATGGCCGTGCCCGATTAGACAGCTCACGCTCAATTAGTCTGACAATGCCCTGATACCAACTTTCAGGGGACGCGGTCATCCATTCTTTAATATGGGCTTTTAATGCATCTCATAAATTGGCAACAAAAAGTCATCGATAACTTTCCTTCGATCATTAGCCAATACCGCAGATTTATCCTGAAAGCGCCAACCGGCGCAGGCAAGACCGTGCTCGCGAGCGAGATCGTAGAACGATTCTATAAGGACAAGAAGATTGTCGTGCTATGCCACCGACTTGTGCTGTTAGAGCAACTCGAAGAAATCCTTAGCAGGAAACACACTGTTCGCAAGTTAGCGGTTTCTGACACGGGGCATGCTTTTGAGGGTTACGATATTTTACTCTCGACTACCATGCGAGCTAAAAAGGTGTTGGCGGACGCCATATCTAAGGCCGACCTCATCATTGTGGATGAGGCGCACCGCGTATCGCCCAATGGAACAGCCTATAAACGGATCATCGATAATTTCAACGAGAACGGCAAAGCCCAAGCACACTTCATAGGGCTGACTGCTTCGCCCGAGCGAATTACAAACGATCAGCGTGACCAGCTTAATCTTGCCTTCGATACCATTATCGATTGCGCAAATATTGAGGACTTAATTGAGGAAGGGGTTTTGGCGCAGCCGGTCTACCGGCCCCATTTTGTACACGACCTGAACCTAACCAGCATCGATATCAGTTCGGGTGATTTTTCGGTCAATAAACTGTCCTCCGCTGTCATTAAATCATCGATGATCGACTATGCGATATGGAGTTATAACGAAGAGCGTTTAAAGGTTTCAGGGAAACCTATCTCGG
>CAUZWC010000275.1:0-3816 GCA_963583595.1 Alphaproteobacteria bacterium
AATCTTTTTCCGCGTTCTACCGCTAGACACCGGCACGAGCCCGGCCCGGCGCTTCCGAACGATTTGGCCTCTAACGATCCGCGCGGGCGAGGACGGCGTGGAGCAGGACGTTGACCGCGGGTTCCGTGTAGGACAGTTCGATCTCCTCCGCCTCGTTATGGGTGATGCCGTCGCGGCAGGGCGAGAAGAGCAGGCAGGTCGGCGTGATCCGGCTCATGTAATAGGCGTCGTGGCCAGCCTGGCTGAACATGTCGTGGGTCGGCACGTCCAGGGCTTCGGCCGCCCCGCGCACCAGATCGATCAGGTCCTCACTGAACATCTCGTCGCCGAAGGACCAGCGCTGGACGATCTCGTAATCCACCCGCGTCTTCTCGGCCGCCCCCTCGAGCGCCGCCATGCCCTCCGCCACCATCTTCGCCGTCACCGCCGGATCGGGATGGCGGAAATCGATGGTGATCTCGGCCCATTCCGAAAGGATGCCCAGACGATTAGGCCAGGCGACGCAGCGCGCCGCCGTCGCCTTGCCCTCGGGCGCGTATTTCCAACCGATATCGTCGACCGCCGCCAGGACCCGCGCCGCCGCGGCCAGGGCGTTGCGCCGCTTGGCCATCGGTGTCGGGCCGGTATGCGCCGTCTCGCCCTCGAAGCGGATGTTGAAGCCGCGCGCGGCATAGCCGCCCGTGACGATGCCCAGCGGAATGTCCAGCCGCTCCAACGCGTCGTCCTGCTCGATATGCAGTTCGAAATAGCAATCGACCTCGCGCGCCCCGACCGGGGCTTCACCGGCATAGCCCAGGCGCTTCAGCTCCTCGCCGAAGACCGCGCCCTCGTCATCCTCGCGGGCCAGCGCCCAGTCGCGCTCGAAAACCCCGGCGAAGACTCCCGAGGCGACCATGGGCGGGTTGAAGCGCGCGCCCTCCTCGTTGGTCCAGTTGACGACCTCGATCGGACGCCGCGTCTCGATGCCCCGATCGTTCAGGGTTCGCAGGATTTCGAGCCCACCCAGCACCCCCAGGATGCCGTCGTATTTGCCGCCGGCGACCTGGGTGTCGAGATGGCTGCCGATCAGCACGGGCGGCAGATCGTCCTCGCGCCCCGCCCGCCGGGCGAACATGCTGCCCATGGCGTCGACGATGACGGTCAGCCCGGCCTCCTCGCACCAACGGCGGTAGAGGTCGCGCATCTCGCCATCGGCATCGGACAGGGCGACCCGGCGCAGCCCGCCGGCCTCGCCCGGGCCGATCCGGCCGCTTGCCATCAGGCTGTCCCATAGCCGCTGTCCGTCGATCAGCGGCAGATTCCTGCGTTCGACCATCTTCACTTCCCCAAAAACCCCTTGTCAGTCCGCCCAGCATAGTCGCGCGGCCCGACCCGTCGATACGACGACGACGCCAAGCTATCAGCGCCGCGCGAGGGCGAGCCAGTTTCCCGTCGCGATCAGGATGGAGTCGGTGATCCGGTTGCTGAGCCGCTGGCGGCGGCGGTCGGCGATCCAGACTCGCGCCCGGCCGGCGAGCAGGGCATAGCCGCCGTCGATGACCGCCGCGATGGTCAGGAAACTCAGCAGAGCAGGGCGAGCTGCGGCCCGACGGGCAGGGCCGGGTCAATGAACTGCGGGAAGAAGGCGACGTAGAAGAACAGCACCTTGGGATTGGTGAGGGCGACCAGGAAGCCTTGGCCGAACAGCCCGCAGCCGCGGGCCTGGGGCGGCTCGGCGTCGGCCGCGCGCGCCAGCGCTGCATGCCCAGCCAGAACAGATGGGCGACGCCGAGCCAGCGCAGCCATTCGAACCATTCCGCCATGATGGCCACGAGGGAGGCCAGACCGAAGACGACGACGACGAGCTGGACCATCTTGGGCGGTCTGGGTGCCGGCGACGGTCAGCAGGGCCCGGCGCGTACCATAGGCCATGGCATTGGCGACGATCTGGGTGACGTTCAGCCCCGGCAGCAGGATCAGCACGGAAGCGGCCAGGACGAAGGCGAGATAGAGTTCGAGATTCATGGCGTTTGCCTTAGTGGTTAAGAACGGCCGCCTTGCGCGGCCGTGCCCGTTATCACCCCCACCCCATCCCTCACCCCTTGTGGGGGCTTGAGGGGCGAAGCCCATCGAGTGGGGTGGGGGTAGGAAAAGTTCATCGCCCGACAAACCATCAGCGGCCCGCTCCATGGGCCGTCTTCCAGGCGTCCTGGCGGCCCTGCTTTTTCGCCGCGAGGCAGGCCAGGGCCTCGGCGCCCAGGCGGGCGGCGAGCAGGCTGGTCTGGCCGCTGGCCGAATCGAAATCGGGCGAGACCTCGACCACGTCGAAACCGGCGAAGCCGTTGCGGCAGCAGATGCGCACCCCCTCGATGATCTCGCGCCCGGTCAAGCCGCCCGGCTCTGGGCTGTTGGTGCCGGGCGCCCAAGCCGGATCGACGGCATCGATATCGACGCTGACATAGACCGGACGGCCGTCGGGTGAGGCACGCTTCAGGGCTTCCTCGGCCACCGCCGCCATGCCCCGGTCGATCACCGCCTGGTTGGAATAGATAGCCATGCCGAGTTCGCGGTAGAGCGGCGTCCATTCGGGCGGGTTGCGCGGGCCCTTGACGCCGATCATGGCGACGGTCGAAGAATCGACCTGGGGTAGTTCGCAGATGCGCTTGACCGGCGAGGCCCGGGTCAGCCGGTCCTCGTTCAGATGCTCGGACAGATCGAGATGGGTGTCGAAGACGATCACCCCCAGCGGCCCGCCTCCGGTCCGCTTCAGATGCTCGGCCACCGCCTTGACCGCCGGATAGGTCACGCCGTGATCGCCGCCGAACATGACCGGCGCGGCGCCGGCGCCGCAGATCTCCGCGACCCGCACCTCGAGCCTCGCATAGCTGGCCGCATTGTCGCCCGGCACCACATCGACATCGCCGATATCGCAGACCGAAAGGGCGCCCAGAACATCCATGTCCCAGTCAAAGTTGTAGCCGCCGAAGAGCAGCGAGAATTTGCGGATCTCCTGGGGCGCGCGCCGGGTCGCCCCGCCCCGGAAGGTGGCGATGCCGTCATAGGGCATGCCGATCACCACGGCGTCGGCCGCATGGCCCGCCAGGGACTTGCGGTGGGGCACCGCCATGAAGGGCGGCACATCGCCGTACATCCTGGGCACGCCGTGAGGCTGCAGGGTCGTTTCGCGCTCTGTCATTGTACTCCCCCTCATCCGATCCGGCGAAGATTGGCACCGCCGCGCGGGCCGGCCAAGGACTCCGCATTTCGCCGCGCGCCCCCCGGCTCGGCCAGAAGGCCGGCGAGGCGGGCTTGCAATTCAGTGGCGCGAATTGCCGTCGCATAGCGCTCTTTCCGCAAAGCATGACGATAAAGCGCCTCAGCCCGCGCCATGGCCAAACCCCTGTCGTAATTGAAGTCCCGGCGAAAATCGCCACGCAGTTCGGCGGGTCTTCGCCGAATCTTGCCATTTCTTAGCATTCGGCTGGCCTGGGACGGGGCCGAACGGGGCGAGTAGCCGGCGATGACCGCCGACCGGATGCCGTCGCCGGTCAGCATGTAGTGGCGGCAGAATTTCTCCTGCCGGGCGGGGAGTTCGAGTTCGGACATGGGGGTGCTCGGTTTTTGTTAAAGTAAGTTATACTAACACACCCCTTCAAATCGCTAAGTTATACTTTTGCGCAGCGCCTGGACCGTGGCCTGGACGCCCAGGACACCCCCGGAGCATGGCGTGGGGAGGAGTCGAATGTGTGCCCCTCGCCCGGTGTTCTCGATATTCAAATCGCTGTCGCACCAGGACTTGTTCCCGGGACCCATTGGACTCCGGGACAAGGCGATGCC
>CAUZWC010000276.1:0-3759 GCA_963583595.1 Alphaproteobacteria bacterium
TCGCGACCGAGGAGTTGCGCAAGAAGGGCATCGATATCCGGCTGGAAACCAACCTGACCAGGCTGGAGAAGCACAAGGACGGCATCCGGACCCACGACACCCATGGCGAGGAGAAGGTCTATGGCCAGGTCATGTTCGCCACGGGGCGGGCGCCCAGGACCCACGGGTTGGGCCTCGACCGTCTGGGGGTGGAGATGAAGGGCGACGGCTCGATCCAGGTCGGCCTCTATTCGCAAAGTTCGGTCGAGGGCATTCACGCCATCGGCGATGTGACGGACCGGATCCAGCTGACTCCCGTCGCGATCCACGAAGCGATGTGCCTGGCGCGCACCCTGTTCGGCGATGAGCCGACCAAGCCGGATCATCGCGATATCGCCACGGCCGTCTTCTGCCGGCCCGAGATCGCGGTGGTGGGCTTGAGCGAGGAGGACGCGCGCGCCGAATACGGCGATGTCACGATCTACCGCACCAGCTTCCGCGAGCTGAAGCACACCCTCTCCGGGCGCGACGAGAAGACCCTGATGAAGCTGGTGGCCGACAAGGCGTCAGACCGGGTGCTGGGCGCCCATATGGTGGGCAGCCATGCGGGCGAGATCGTCCAGGGCCTTGCCATCGCCATCAAATGCGGCGCGACCAAAGCCCAGTTCGACGCCACCATCGGCATCCATCCGACCTCGGCCGAGGAATTCGTCACCATGCGCGAACCGGTCGCGGCGGAGACGCGCAAGGCGACGGAATAGCAGGGCGGGCCGAGACCGGGCCCGCCCGCCGCGCGAACCATGTTTCACTGGAAACGATGCCGCCCAGGGCGTATACGCATCGGTTCCGAGGTAAGTATCACCATTCGATTTTAGGACGAGGCCCCCCCAAATGGCCGCGAAATGGACGCCTAACGCTTGGCGCGGAAAGCCTGCCAAGCAGTTGCCGGACTACCCCGACAAGGCTGCGTTGGCGGATGTCGAGGCGCGTCTGCGCGTCTCGCCGCCGCTCGTCTTCGCGGGCGAAGCTCGGCGCCTGAAGAGCAAGCTGGCCGAGGTGTCGGCGGGCCGCGCTTTCCTGCTGCAAGGGGGCGATTGTGCGGAAAGCTTCGCCGAGTTCCACCCGGACAACATCCGCGACACCTTCCGCGTGCTGCTGCAGATGGCGGTCATTCTGACCTTCGGCGCGGCCTGCCCGGTGGTGAAGGTCGGCCGTCTGGCCGGCCAGTTCGCCAAGCCGCGCTCCTCCGATACCGAGACCGTGGACGGGGTGGAACTGCCCAGCTATCGCGGCGATATGGTCAATGCGATGGAGTTCGAGGCGGCCGGTCGGGTGCCGGACCCCGAACGCATGATGCGCGTCTTCAGCCAATCGGCCGCGACCCTCAACCTTTTGCGCGCTTTCGCCCAGGGCGGTTACGCCGACCTGCATCAGGTGCATCGCTGGAATCTCGGCTTCGTCGCGCGCAGTCCCCAGGGCGAGCGCTACCAGGCCATGGCCGACCGCCTGTCGGAGACCCTGAACTTCATGGCTGCCTGCGGGCTGACCAGCGAGACCACGCCGCAGATACGCGAGACCGATCTGTTCACCTCGCATGAGGCGCTTCTGCTGCCCTATGAGGAGGCGCTGACCCGCGTCGATTCGACCTCGGGCGATTGGTACGACGTGTCGGCCCATATGCTGTGGATCGGCGACCGCACACGCCAACCGGATGGCGCCCATGTCGAGTTCCTGCGCGGGGTCAAGAATCCGATCGGCCTGAAATGCGGCCCGTCCCTCGACCCGGACGAGTTGATCCACCTGATCGATATCCTGAACCCGGAGAACGAGCCGGGCCGGTTGACCCTGATTGCGCGCATGGGCGCGGACAAGGTGGCAGAGCATCTGCCGCCGCTGATCCGCAAGGTGATGCGCGAGGGTCGTTCGGTCGTCTGGTCGAGCGATCCGATGCATGGAAATACGATGAAGTCCTCATCGGGCTACAAGACGCGGCCTTTCGATCAGGTGTTGCGCGAGGTCCAGGGTTTCTTCGCGGTGCATCAGGCCGAGGGCAGCTATGCCGGCGGCGTTCATCTGGAACTGACCGGTCAGGATGTGACGGAATGCGTCGGTGGCGCCCAGGCGATCACCGACGAAGGGTTGCGCGATCGCTATCACACCCATTGCGATCCGCGCCTGAACGCCAGCCAGGCCCTCGAGTTGGCCTTCCTGATTGCCGAATCGCTCAAGCGCGAGCGCGATAACGCGGCCGTCGATGCGGTCGTGGCCGCTTCCTAAGCCGGGAGTTCGCAGAGAGACGTTTCGACGCGGCTAAGGGGGCGCGGTGATGGGCCCGGAAGAAAGTCAGGTCCGGCACTGGACCGACAGCTACTTCAAGAAGACCAAGGCGGCGGTCGAGCGTTACGGCGACGTGCGCGCGACCTATGCCGTTTTCATGCGCCGCCCGGTGATCTCTGCGCCGCGGCTGATGGTCGATTGGCTCCAGGCGATGGCCGCGGCCCGCGATACCGAATTCGAGATCGAACTGACCCATGAGGAAAGCGCCTGGGTCGGGGCCGGCGAGCCGATGATGTATATTTCGGGTGCGCTGCGCCATCTGGTCGATCTCGAAACCCTCTATCTGCAGCGGCTCGGCCCGGCCTGTGTCGCGGCCTATAACGCCTATGTCATGTGCGCCGAACTGCCCAAGGTCGCCTTCCTGGCGATGGATGCGCGCCATTGCGCCGGGCTGGAAATGGCCGAACTGATGGCCTATGCCGCCTCGGTCGGTTCCGCCAAGGCGCAACGCAAGGCCAATGCCGTGGGCTTCGTCGGCAATGCCACGGATGCGACCGCCCACTACTTCGGCCAGAAATCGGGTCTGGGCACCATGCCCCATGCCCTCGTCGGCTATGCCGGCTCGACCCTGCGCGCGGCCGAGATGCTGCACGAGACCTTGCCCGACGATCCGCTGACCGTGCTGGTCGACTATTTCGGGCTCGAGGTCACGGATGCCCTGGCCGTCTGTGCCCATTTCCCGGACCTCCTGGCCGAGGGCCGCTTGTCCGTGCGTATCGACACGCCCGGCAGCCGCTTCGTCGAGGGGCTGGACCCGCCGGCTTCCTACGCTGTGCTGGAGCGCAATGTGCCCGAATCGATCCGGGGTTATCGCAACGAGGCGGAGCTGCGCCATCTGGTCGGGCCCGGCGTCACCGCCGCTGCGATCTGGCATCTGCGCGAGAGGCTCGACGGCGCCGGCTTCCAGAAGTGCCGGATTGTCGCCTCTTCCGGTTTCAGCCCGGAGAAATGCCGGGTCATGGGCATCGCCAACGCGCCGGTGGATGTCATCGGTACCGGCTCCTACCTGCCGGAAAAATGGAACGAGACCTACGCCACGGCCGATATCGTCGCCTATGACGGCGTGTCGCGGGTCAAGATCGGCCGCGAATTCCTGCTCCGCAGACTCGACGGCGAAGACCAGGACGGCTGACGGCTGCTGAACGAAGATTGTGCCAATCACCCTTCGAGACGGCCCTGCGGGCCTCTTCAGGGTGAGGCTGATTTGCTGCTTTTCCTCATCGGGATTTATTGCTTTTTCTCATCCTGAGGAGCGCGCGAAGCGCGCGTCTCGAAGGATGATTGGCAGGGTGCTGGCTTCGGCTATCCACGCTTCAACCGGGCCAAGGCCTGTCGCTTGAAGGCGCGCAGGTCCTCGTCTTCCACCTCGTAGACTTCCTCGGCGGTGAAATCGCCCTCCCACCAGAGGCAGCGGCCGGATTCATTCTCGGTCATCTTGCGGCC
>CAUZWC010000277.1:0-3753 GCA_963583595.1 Alphaproteobacteria bacterium
GCTATCTCGTCCCGCTTGTTTTCGAGAGTTTCGCGGCCGATCTGGCGCGCCGGTTTGCCGCGGCGAAACCCAAGCACATCTTTGAAACCGCAGCAGGCAGCGGCGTGGTGACGCGCGCGTTGGCGCCGTTGCTCGGCGAGGATGCGCGCTACGTCGTCAGCGATCTCAACCCGCCGATGCTGGATCGCGCCAGGAGTCGCCAGGCGCCCGACGCGCGTATCGAGTGGCGACATGCGGACGCTCTCGATCCGCCGTTCGGGGACGATTTTTTCGATGTGGCCTGCTGCCAATTCGGCGTGATGTTCTTTCCCGATCGGGTCGCGGGCTATCGCGAGGCGCGCCGCGTCCTCAAACCGGGCGGGCGGTTCCTGTTCAACACCTGGGACGCCATTGAACACAACGATTTCGCGCGGGTCGTGACGGAGGCTGCCGCCACGGTCTTTCCCGACGATCCGCCTTGTTTCATGGCCCGGACGCCACACGGCTATCACGATGTCGGACAGATCGAAGAGGATTTGCGCCAGGCCGGGTTTTCCACCGTCGAGATCGCGACGATCGAGGAAACCAGCCGCGCCTCGGAATCTTGCATCCCGGCTATCGCATATTGTCAAGGCACGCCGCTGCGCAACGAGATCGAGGCGCGCGATCCGGCGAGGCTGAAACGGACCACCGACCGCGCGGCCGAGGCGACCGCGTCGGTCCATGGCGAAAGGCCGGTGTCTGGAAAAATCCAGGGCCATGTCGTCCTGGCGAGCGGGTGACCGCCAGCCGGACCGGATAACGATCTAGCCCCGGTCCAAGCCGTAGCGAATGCCGCAGCCCTGGCCGTCATCGGCCAGGAAAGCGATGCCCGCCGCTTCGAAGGCGGACTGCATCTTGCGGATCGTGCTGACCCGGACATCCGAGTTTTTTTCGATCCGTACCAAAGTGTTGATTCCAATCCCGGCCTTGTCGGCCGCATCGCGCAGGCTCCAACCCAAAGCGCCTCGCGCCATTCTGCATTGGCTCGGTGTCATGGGCGACCCCTGCTCGAAAAGGGCGTTGGGAAACGGGAGGTTTCAGGTTTCTTTATCACCGTTAATGGATATATTATACCAATAATAGGTCAATTAGCATTCATCGTGAGGCATCCTATTCCCGGCATGGTGGCCCAGGCGAAGGCGGGGATCAAGCAATCGGTGACTTGTATTGGCACCGCCAGTGGCGATGATACGCGCGCCCGGAGGGGGCGGCCATCCGGACCGAGGAATTCGACGATATGAGCGGTATTCAAGACATCGTGGCGCGGGAAATTCTGGACTCGCGCGGCAACCCGACCGTCGAGGTCGATGTCGAGCTGGAAAGCGGCGCATCGGGCCGCGCGGCGGTGCCGTCCGGCGCCTCGACCGGCAAGCATGAGGCGGTCGAGCTGCGCGACGGCGACAAGGGCCGTTATGGCGGCAAGGGCGTCCTGAAGGCCGTCGATGCCGTAAACGGCGAGATCTTCGACGCCATCGGCGGGCTGGAAGCCGACGATCAGGCTCATATCGACGCGGCCCTCTGCGATCTCGACGGCACGCCCAACAAGGCGCGGCTGGGCGCCAATGCGATTCTCGGCGTCTCGCTCGCCATCGCCAAGGCGGCGGCGGAGGAGGCGGGTCTGCCGCTCTATCGTTATGTCGGCGGCACCCAGGCGCGGGTCCTGCCGGTGCCCCTGATGAACATCGTCAATGGCGGCGCCCATGCGGACAACCCGATCGATTTCCAGGAATTCATGATCCTGCCGGTGGGTGCGGAGAGCTTCGCCGAGGGCCTGCGCATGGGGGCGGAGGTCTTCCATGCGCTCAAGAAGGCGCTGTCCGAGGCGGGCCATAACACCAATGTCGGCGACGAGGGCGGCTTCGCCCCGAACCTGGCCAGCGCGGACGAAGCCCTGGCCTTCGTGACCAAGGCGATCGGCAGCGCGGGCTACAAGCCCGGCGAGGATATCGTGCTGGGGCTCGACGTCGCCTCGACCGAGTTCTTCGAGGACGGGAAATACAATCTCGAGGGCGAGGGCAAGACGCTCGACGCGGCGGGCATGGCAGCGCATTTGGCCGATCTCGTCGCGCGCTATCCCATCGTCTCGATCGAGGACGGCATGGCCGAGGACGATTGGGACGGCTGGAAGATCCTGACCGATATGCTGGGAAGCAAGGTCCAGCTGGTCGGCGACGACCTCTTCGTGACCAATCCGCTGCGCCTGGCCGACGGTATCGCGCGTGGGGTGGCCAACTCGATCCTGATCAAGGTCAACCAGATCGGCACTTTGAGCGAGACCCTCGACGCTGTGGATATGGCGCACCGGGCCGCCTATACGGCGGTGATGTCGCATCGCTCGGGCGAGACCGAGGATGCGACCATCGCCGATCTCGCCGTCGCGACCAATTGCGGACAGATCAAGACCGGCTCGCTCTCCCGCAGCGACCGGCTGGCCAAATACAACCAGCTTCTGCGCATCGAGGAGCAGCTGGGCCCGGTGGCGCACTATGCTGGGCGCTCGGTTCTGCCGGGCGGGGGGAAATAGGCCGATCCTCCGCCGGCATTGTGCCATTTCATCCTTCGAGACGCGCGCCCTGCGCGCTCCTCAGGATGAGGAGAGAGTTGTCATAGCAGGCCCCCTCACCCTGAGGAGGACGGCAGGCCGTCTCGAAGGGCGAGGGGCCGATTGGAAGGGGAGACCGTACGAATGCCCGATATCCGCATCGATCTTTACAGCGATACCGTCACCCGTCCCTCGGAGGGGATGCGCAAGGCGATCTACGAGGCGGAGGTCGGCAACGAGCAAGCCAAGGAGGATCCCACTACCAACCGGCTGCAGGCGCTGGCGGCCGAGATGCTGGGCAAGGAGGAGGCCGTCTTCCTGCCTTCGGGCACCATGTGCAACGCCATCGCCTACCGCGTCCATTGCGAGTCCGGCGACGAGGTGATCCTCGACAAAACCGCCCATACCCTGCATTGGGAAGCCGGCGGGCCGGCCGCCCTGAACGGCGTGATGTGCCGGACCATGGACGGGGAGAACGGCATCTACACGGCGGAGCAGGTGCGGGGCGCCGTGCGCGGATACCGCCATCACCACCCGTCCTCGCGCCTGCTGCATATCGAGCAGACGACCATGTGGGGCGGCGGCCGGGTCTGGCCGGTCGAACGGATCGCCGCCGTGGCCGATGTGGCGCGGGAGCACGGCATGGCGGTCCATATGGACGGCGCGCGGCTGATGAACGCGGTGGTCGCCAGCGGTCTGCCCGCGACCGAACACACCAAAGCGGTCGATACGGTCTGGCTCGACTTCACCAAGGGGCTGGGCGCGCCGGTCGGCGCGGTTCTGGCCGGGCCGGCCGATTTCATCGAACGGGCCTGGCGCTTCAAGCATCAGTTCGGCGGGGCGATGCGCCAGTCGGGCATTATCGCGGCCGCCGGGGTCTACGCGCTGGAGAACAATATCGAGCGTCTGGCCGAGGACCATGCCAATGCGCGCGTCCTGGGCGCCGCCCTGGCCGAGGTGCCGGGGGTGGGCATCGATATGGACCAGATCCAGACCAACATCGTCTTCATCGATGTCGCGGAAACCGGCCGCAGCGCCCAGGAAGTCCATGACGGGCTTGTCGCCAAGGGTGTCCGGATCGGCGTGTTCGGTCCGACGACCATGCGTGCCCTGACCCATCTGGACGCGGACCGCGCGGCGGTGGAGGCGGCGGCCGCGGCCCTGGCCGAGGTGGTCGCGGCCGGGTGAAT
>CAUZWC010000278.1:0-3751 GCA_963583595.1 Alphaproteobacteria bacterium
CGGGCTCGAAAAGACGGCGAAGAGCAGAATGAACGCCAGCTTGGCGGTGATCAGGGTGAAACCCTCATGCAGAGCCAGACCTGCCAGGATCAGGCCGGCGCCCATGGTGTCGGCCACGCCGGCCGCATGCATCCGGGTGAACATGTCGGGCATGCGCAGCAGGCCGATACCCCCGACCAGGCAGAAGAAGGCGCCGGCGATCACGCAGACCCCGCCCAGAATTTCGGCCGCCATACCGATCGTCGTTCCGATACCGTCTTGTGCCAGCGCTTCCATCAGGCGGCGCCCTCTTCGTCGTCTTCCTCGTATTCCAGGCCGCGGCCCAGATCGCCGAACTTGAAGAATTTGAGGGCGGCGATGGTGCCGATGAAGTTGACCAGGGCATAAAGGATGGCGATGTCGAGAAACTCGGGCCGGCCGAACAGGAATCCGATGACGGCGATCACCAGCACGGTCTCGGTGCCGAAACTGTTCAGCGCCAGGATCCGGTCGTAGATAGTCGGGCCGATCCAGGCGCGGCCGAGGGCCATGGCCATGGCGACCAGCAGGGCGAGGGTGACGGCTGCGTAGATCACGCGGGATCGCCAATCATGCGGCAGACCCGCCGGGCCATGCGTCCGGTATCCAACTCCGCGGCCCCCTCTGCGGTCAGGGCGTGGACGACGATGCGTCCCGGCACGAGGACCATTGCGACTGTGCCGGGGGTCAAGGTGATCCAGTTGGCGTAGATGACCTGGCCCAGTTCGTTCGACTGGGTCGCGGGCACTTCGGTCACGCGCGGGTCGATGGGCAGGGAGGGGGTGAGAATACGCCGGGTCACGTCGATATTGGATTTCACGATTTCCCAGGCCAGCCAGACCCAGTACCAGAGGGCCTTCCAGGTCAGGTGGATCGGATGGCCCTCGCGGTCGATCGTGTCCATGCGGCAGCACACACCGACCACGGCGGCGCAGGACAGCGCGCCGAGGGCCAGCAGCAAGGGGTCGTAATGCCCCGACAGGAGAAGCCAGGTGCCGTAAAGCAGCAGGCCCAGGCTCATGACACGCAACACTTTGCGGCACCTCATCCCATCTCGAAACCCCGCGCCGCTCTTCCCTGCGGCCGCCTCGGAATATGGTGCAGGAGGCGCGGTCAGTCAAAGCGGGACCGGGGGCGATCCTGGCGAATTCGTGTCGGGTCTTATTGATCGCCGCGCGCTCTTCGGGGAAGGTCCGGCATGGGTCGCCTGCGACCCTGACCTTTGCTAGCAATGCGGAGCCGTTCGCTGATGTCTCTCCCATCCCATGCACGGACCGTCATCGTCGGTGGCGGCATCGCGGGGGTCAGCGCAGCCTATCATCTCGCGAAGCTTGGGCGGAAAGACATTGTGCTGGTCGAGCGGCATCAGTTGACCTCCGGCACCACCTGGCATGCCGCCGGGCTGATCATGCAGCTTCGCTCGACTCACGCGATGACCGAATTGGCGCGCTACAACGTCGATCTCTATTCCAGCCTGGAGGCCGAGACCGGCCAGGCGACGGGCTTCAAGCAGAACGGCACCCTGGGGGTTGCGCGCACCAAGGACCGCCTGTTCGAGACCAGAAAGCTGGCCTCGATCGCCAAAAGCACGGGCATCGAGGCGGAGATGATCGGTCCTGCCGAAGCCAAAGCTCTCTATCCGGCAATCGACGAGAGCGTGATTGAGGGCGCGATCTTCATTCCCAAGGACGGCCAGACCAATCCGGTCGACACCACCATGTCCCTGATCGCCGGGGCGCGGCAGCGCGGCGTGAAGACCTTCGAGGAGACACTGGTCGAGCGATTGGAGAGGTTGCCGGGCGGGGAATACGAAGTTCGGACGACGAGGGGAACGATCCGCTGCGAGACCATCGTGCTGGCCTGCGGGCTATGGACCCGCGGTCTTGCCGCGCAACTCGGTGTGCAAGTCCCGCTCTATCCTTGCGAACATTTCTACGTGGTGACAGAGCCGCTGGCGGCGGCGACACCGAACCTGCCGGTGCTGCGCGACACGGATGGCCATATCTACGTCAAGGAGGACGCGGGCAAATGGCTGGTCGGTGCCTTCGAGCCCTGGGGCAAGGCGCTGGCGATGGAAAAGCTGCCTCCCAACCAACCCTTCATCGAACTGGCCGAGGACTGGGACCATTTCGAACTGCCCTTCACGATGGCGACGGAGATCCTGCCCGCACTCGGCCAGGCCGGGATCGCCAAATTTTTCAATGGCCCTGAGAGCTTCACCCCGGACCTTCTCTTTGCCCTGGGCGAGGCGCCGGGCCTGCCGGGCTGCTTCATCTCGGCTGGCTACAACTCGGAAGGCATCGAGTTCGGCGCCGGCGCTGGGCGGGCCCTGGCCGAGTGGATCGTCGAAGGCGCGCCGACCATGGACCTGAGCCATGTCGACGTGGCGCGCTTTCATCCTTTCCAGTGCAATCGGCGCTATCTCCATGAACGGGTCGCCGAGGTGTTGGGCCTGCACTACAAGCCCCATTGGCCGCATTACCAACCGGTCACGGCGCGCGGCGTCAGGCGCAGCATTCTGCATGACCGCTGGGCCGCGCTGGGCGCCAGTTTCGGCGAGGGCATGGGCTGGGAGCGGCCGATGTGGTTCGCGGGCGAGGGCGAACCGACGGAAAACATCTATTCCCACACCAGGCCCAACTGGTTCGAGCACACAGCAAGGGAGTGCCGGGCGGCGCGCGAGGCGGCGATCCTTCTCGACCAGAGTTCCTTCGGTAAACACCTGATCCAGGGGCGCGATGCCTGCGCCTCTTTGCAGCGCCTCTGCGCGGGCGATGTCGATGTGCCGGTCGGCAAGCTGGTTTACACCCATATGCTGAACGCGCGCGGCGGGATCGAGACGGATATCACCGTCAACCGTCTGGCCGAGGACCGTTACCTGGTCATCTCCTCGGCCACGACCCATGCCCGCGACAAGGCCTGGATCGAGCGGTATATCGCGGGCGACGCGCATGTGACCCTGACCGACGTCACCTCGGGTTACGCCGTGCTGTCGCTGCAGGGTCCGCGCTCGCGCGAGATTCTGGCCCGGGTCACGGATGCCGATCTGTCCAACGATGCCTTTCCCTTCGCCACTTCTCAAGAAATCGACATCGGTTATGGCCGGGCGATTGCCAATCGCCTGACCTATGTCGGTGAATTAGGCTGGGAATTGCACATCCCGACCGAGTTTGCGCCCGGCGTTTTCGAATCTGTGATGGCGGCGGGCGCCGATTCCGGCCTCGAGCCGGCCGGCTACCACGCGCTGGAGCATCTGCGTTCGGAGCGCGCCTACCGGGAATACCAGTTCGATCTGACGCCGGAGGACACGCCCCTCGAGGCCGGACTCGGTTTTACGGTGAACCTGGACAAGCCGGGCGGTTTCCTCGGGCGCGAGGCGCTGCTGCGCCAGAAGGAAGCGGGGCCGCTGACCAAGCGCCTTGTGATGTTCATGCTGAAGGATCCGGCGCCGGTGTTGTTCCATGAGGAACCGATCCACCGCGACGGCGAGATCCTTGGCTATATCAGTTCGGGCGCCTACGGCTTCACGTTGGGGCGATCGGTCGGCATGGGCTATGTCCGCCATGCAGGGGGCGTCACCAAGGACTTCGTCCAGAGCGGCGACTGGGATATCGAGATCGCCTGCGAGCGTTTTCCGGCGGAGGCCTCCCTGCGTGCCTTTTTTGACCCCTCGGGCAAGCGGGCGATGTGTTAGACCCGCCTGTGGCGCGGCGCGGAGAATTTGCGGATCCTT
>CAUZWC010000279.1:0-3720 GCA_963583595.1 Alphaproteobacteria bacterium
GGCCTGGCTGGGCGTGCCCTTCGACGGCGCGGGCACGGTGCGGTCGGGCAGCCGCCACGCGCCGGACGCCGTGCGCGGGGCCTTTCCCTGGTACACCTCCTACACCACCAGCGACCGCATGGTGATGGACGATCTCAAGGTCGCCGATATCGGCGATGTGCACACCATCGTCACCGATATGAAGACCAGCTACGACAACATCTCCGCGACCACCCAGTTCCTGCGGGAGAAGGGTATCGCCATGGCCACCCTGGGCGGGGACAACTCGGTCTCCTATCCGATCATGCGCGGCATCTGCCGCGGCGCGCCGGGCAAGACCCTGGCCATCATCCATTTCGACGCCCATCACGATTTCCGCGAATCCCACTACGGCGCGATGTCGAGCGGCGTGCCCTACCGGCTGCTGCTGGAGGAATTCCCTGACCAGGTGAAGGGCGAGTTCATGACCCAGATCGGCATCTCCGATTTCTGCAACAACCCGACCCTGCATGCCTATGCCGACAAGAAGGAGGTCGAGGTGATCTCCAATGTCGAGACCTGGGAGCGCGGCATCCGCGACGTCATGAACACGGCGCTGGAGCGCGCGCGCGGCGCCGACATGCTGTTCGTCTCGATCGACGTAGACGGCATCGACCAGGCCTGGGCGCCAGGCACCGCTTCGCCCAATCCCTTCGGCCTGGACGGGCGCGACGTCGCCATGGCCGTGCGCTGGGCCGCGCAGGAGCCGAACTGCGTCGGCATGGACATCACCGAACTCTCGCCCCCGACCGATCATCAGGGCATGACGGCCAATTGGGCCGCCATCGTCTATATGAACTTCTTCTGCGGCCTGGCGAAGCGGAAGCTGGGTTAGGCATATGGAGCAGTCGGTGATCGAGCGGGCGGCGCGCATCCTTCACGAAGCGCGCGTGTCTGACGCGAAGATCGACGGCCTGCCGGCGGCGTGTCGCCCGTGCGATATCGACGACGCCTACAAAATCCAGGACGCGCTGCTTGCCATGCTGGGCAAGCCGTCCAAGGGCTGGTTCCTGGCCTGCACGGCGCCGGCGATGCAGCAGGCCCATGGCCTGCCCGGGCCGTATTTCGGGCGGATGCTGGGCGATGCGATCCTGGACAGCCCGGCCGAGGTGCCGGTGCCGGCGGACCGGCCGCAAAGCCTGGAGATCGAACTGGTCTTCCGCCTGGGCGCGGACCTGCCGCCGCGCGCGAAACCCTATATGCGGGACGAGATCGCGGCGGCCGTCGCCGCGATGCATCCCGGGATCGAGATCGTCGAGGGCCGCTTCACCGATCTGCTTACCATCGACGGCCCGACCCTGGTGGCGGATAACGGCACGGACGGCATTCTGGTTCTGGGACCACCCTGCCCGGATTGGCGCGATCTCAACCGTTCCGGGCTCGCGGTGTCCCTGACCAAGGATGGGGTCGAGGCGTCGGGTGGATCGGGCGGCAATGTCATGGGCGATCCGCTGAACGCCCTGGTCTGGTGCGCCAACGAGCTGTCGCGGCGCGGGTTGGGGCTAAAGGCGGGCGAGACCCTGAACACGGGGAATGCCCTCGACCGCTATACTTTTGGCATGGCGGGCGAGCGAATCGTAGCTGATTGTGGGCTCTTCGGCCGAGCGGAATGCCTGTTGGTGGAACGACCCCCAATCCGATGACAATTGGGAAGTTTTCGATAAGTCATTGAAAAGTATGTATGGATTGCACCGCTTCCAATGGATAATCTGGGGATGAATTGTGAGCCGAGGCGAATGAAAATTATCTCTCAATCCAGCGGTCGAAATCGCTAGTTTGAAGTCCGAACATCGTTGCGAGTGGTATCCGACAAGAGACGCGTGGGGAGCAGGCATGAGTACGGTCGAGGCTGCGGAACCCGGGATGGCGGAAGAGCGCGGGAGCGACCGTCATCCGTCGGGAATCCTCCCCTATCAGACGATTCGCGCGATGATTCGCGGCGGCGAGATTGCGGCCGAGACGCCAATTTTCGAACCCCAGATTCAGCCGGCAAGCATCGATCTGCGACTGGGCGATGTCGCCTATCGGGTGCGCGCAAGTTTCCTGCCGGGGCCGGACAGCACGGTGCGGGAGAAGGTCGAGCGATTCGGCATGCATGCCATCGACCTGACCAAGGGTGCGGTGCTGGAAAAGGACTGCGTCTATATCGTGCCGGTGATGGAACGGCTGAGCCTGTCGCGCACGATTTCGGGCATCGCCAACCCGAAAAGCTCGACCGGACGGCTAGATGTCTTTACCCGGCTGATCGCAGATTACGCGACGGAATTCGAGCGGGTCGATCGCGGCTATCAGGGTCCCCTCTATGTCGAGATTTCGCCGCGCGCCTTCTCGGTCGTGGTGCGCGCCGGTTCGCGCCTCAACCAGCTTCGTTTCCGGCGCGGGTCGCCCTCCCATTCTGACGCCGCGATCCGCCGGCTGCACGAGCGGGTCGGGCTGATCGACCGTGTGCTCGACCCGGAGAAGGTGGCGAACGGCCTGCCCCTGACGGTCGATCTGGAAGGGGTCAAGGGCGCCGATCTGATCGGCTACAAGGCCAAAGCCCATACCGGGCTGATCGATGTCGATCAGGTGGCGCAGTATCCGGCCGAGGAATATTGGGAGCCGATCCCGGTCGGCAAGGACCGGGGCATCATCCTGAACCCCGGCGATTTCTATATCCTGGCCTCGAAGGAAGCAGTGACCGTGCCGCCAGACCATGCCGCCGAGATGCGGGCCTACGACACCACGGTGGGCGAATTCCGGGCCCATTACGCGGGCTTCTTCGATCCCGGCTTCGGCTTTGCCGCGACCGGCGGATCGGGCACCCGCGCGGTTCTCGAGGTACGTTCGCATTCCGTGCCGTTCCTGGTCGAGGATGGTCAGGTGGTCGGCCGTCTGGTGTACGAGCGCATGACTGACGTGCCGGACAAGCTCTACGGCGCAGGAATCGGTTCGAACTACCAGCGCCAAGGCCTGGCGCTCAGCAAGCATTTTGTGATTGGAGACGGCGCATGACAATGACAGCGGAGCAGATCGAGCGCGCGGCGCGGGTTTTCGACGATGCGCGCAAGGGCAATTATATGATCGACGAGGTTCCTGCCGAACTTGGCCTCCACAATCTCGACGACGCGGCCCGGGTGGCTGAGCGGGTGGTCGAACTATCGGGCGAACGGGTTGTGGGTTTCCTGGTGGGCGCGACCAATCCCGAGATGCAGAAAACCCTGCACACGGACGAGCCCTATTACGCCTGCATCCTCGAATCGAATCTCTGCCCCAGCCCGACCGACCTCGCGCCGCGCAACCTGCTGACCATCGGCCTGGAAAGCGAGGTAGCCTTCACCCTGCGCGCCGACCTGCCGACGCGGGAGAAGCCCTATTCCGAGGGCGAAGTGGCGGATGCGATCAAGTCCATCCATGCCTCGGTCGAGGTCGTCAACGGTCATGTCACGGATTGGCTCAACAAGCCGATCGCCTGGGTCATGGCCGATAACGGCACCGACGGCCCGCTGGTGCTGGGACCGGCGGTCGAAGATTGGCGCGGCATCGACCGGCCGAACATCCCCGTCACCCTGACCGTCAACGGCAAGGTCGAATGCGAAGGGCGGGGCGGCAACGCACTGGGCGACCCGCTCGCCGTTATGGTCTGGATCGCCAACAAGCGCAGCCGCGAGGGCCGGGGCATGACCGCCGGCCAGGTCGTCAACACGGGCACCACGGCCGGCA
>CAUZWC010000280.1:0-3701 GCA_963583595.1 Alphaproteobacteria bacterium
CTGGGCGCAGCTTTTTTTCGAGTTACAGGCGCGTCACTACCAGCTCGACGAAAGCGCCTATCAGGACATCAAGGGCTACGAACAATTCGCCAAGTTCTTCGGCAATCTGAAACGGATCGCCGATCCCGAACAGATGGGGCCCTGGATCGACCTGCAATTCGTCGGCACGCCCGCCACCGTCAGGCGCCAGGTCGAGGCCTATATCGAGATCGGGTTCAATCGGTTCATCATCCAGGTCGCCACCTATGGCGTGCCACGCGCGGTGCGCCACGACATGCTGCGGCGCTTCGCGACCGACGTGGCGCCCAAATTTTCGGATTGCTTCCAGCGCGGAAAAGCGGTCCAGCAAACAAACGAAACCAGGGGAGGCATCGCGCCATGAAATACGACATCTTCAACCTGACCCAGAAACGCGACGACGGGTGGTCGGCCAAGCGCGTGCTGAACCACGCCGCGGATCAGGTCCGCCTGGCCGACGAACTGGGCTTCGAGACCGCCTGGTTCGCCGAGCATCACCTCAGCAACTATTGTCTGATCCCCTCGCCCCTGATGGCCTGCGCCTATCTGGCGCCCATCACCAAGACCATCCGTCTGGGCGCCGCCGTGGTCGTCGCCCCGCTCTACAATCCGCTGCGCCTGGTGCAGGAAATCGCCCTGGTCGACCAGCTTTCCGACGGCCGGCTGTCGCTCGGCCTCGGCGCCGGCTATCAGGATTACGAGTTCGACCGCTTCGGCGTGAAGCTGAAGGACGGCGTCGAAATGACGGTCGAGATGCTCGATATCATCGAGCGCGCGCTGACCGCCGATTCCTTCGCTTATGACGGCAAGCACTACAAGATTCCCCAGACCCAGATCGCCACCAAGACCGTGCAGCAGCCCCTGCCCGATATCTGGGTCGCCGGCCTGTCCGGAATCGAGAGCCTGCAGGACCGCATGGTGGCCAGCGGCTATTGCCCCATGCATTCCCCAGCCTGGATGCCGGTCGATGTCGTCAAGCGGCCGCGCGCCGGCTATGACGACCGCCTGCGCAAGGCCGGCCGCGACCCGGACACGGCACGTTTCGGCGTGCAGCGCTTCATCTATGTCACCGATGACAAGGCCGAGGCGCGCAAGGCGGCCGAACACGCGCGCTATTCCTCGCGCCTCAGCCAGTCGCTGACTAACAACACATACAAGTTCGACGGCTACTACATCCGCGAGGAGGTCTGCGACTACGAGCCGCCGATCGAGGACTGCATGAAAAACTACGTCATCGGGTCCGCCGACCATGCGATCGAAACCCTGGTGAAGGATTGGGAAACCGTGCGCCCCTCGAACATCATCTGCACCCTCCAGCTCGGCGGCGTGCCGGAAGAGAAGGTGATGCGCACGCTGGAACTGCTGGGTTCCAAAATCATCCCCGGAGTCGAAAAGGAACTGGCCGCGCGCGGCGCGAAGCAGCCCGAGGCCATCGTCACCCGGCCGCAACTCGCCCAGGCGGCGGAGTAGCCGCGGCCGGGTATTCAAAACTTGTGCCAATCACCCTTCGAGACGCTCGCGGGCGCGAGCTCCTCCGGATGAGGAAAAATATTTCCTTAGCCTCACCCTGAGGAGACCCGCAGGGCCGTCTCGAAGGGCTTTTTCCCCATTCGTCCGAAACAGATCAGATCCCGACGATCGTGTCGCCGCCATTGATGGGGATCACCTGTCCCGTGATGAAGTCCGCCTCCGCGCTGGCCAGATAGGCCACGGCATAGGCGATCTCGACCGGCGTCGCCTCGCGCCCCAGCGGTATCTCCCGCGCGATCACATCGGCCATCAGAGCGGGGTCGCTCATGCCGGTGTTCACCCAGCCCGGCGAGACGCAGTTCACGTTGATCTTCCAGGGGGCGAATTCCTTGGCCCAAGCCTTGGTCAAGCCGAGGAGCGCAGCCTTGGCCGAACAGTAATGGGGCGCGAAAGCATTGCCACGCTGGCCCCAGTTTGAACTGATATTGACGATCTTGCCGCCGCCGCGCGCCCTCATGCCGGGCAATACGGCCTGGGTCACGAAGAAGCTGCCCTTGACGTGGACAGCCACCATGCGGCGGAACGCCGCAGCATCCAGTTCCTCCGTCACCCGGTAGTCGCCGCCGATGCCCGCGTTGTTGACCAGGATATCGATCCGGCCCATCGCCCCCCCCTCGGCGGCGCGAATTTTGGCTTGCGTGTCCGCCACATCGGCAACATCCGAGGCAATGACATGGGCGCGCCGCCCTCTGTCACGCACCAGTTTCGCGGTCTCTTCCGCCGTTTCCGGATTGAAGTCTTGAATGACGATATCAGCGCCCTTCTCCGCCAGCAGCAGGGCGTCGGCCCGGCCGATGCCTCGCCCGGCCCCCGTGATCAGGGCCACTTTGCCCGTGAAATCCTGCATGCCCGCCCCCCTCGGATGGCGCCGTCGATGGGGCAGTCTACGGCGGCGCCTCAAGTCACCACCAGGGGTTATTCCGGACCGCGAGCGACGGTTGGAAAGGCTGCAGAATATCGCTTTTCAATGCGGAGCTTCATTGTCCGCGTCAGAAAATGAATCTATGTTCAGTTAATTCTTTAGCAGGCTGGCTCGGCACATCTCCTCCCACGCGCGAAGGAACCCGACGATGGAATTCGGCCTCTTCAACATCATGCAGAAAGTCGATCGCTCGAAATCCGACCGCGAGGTATTCGAGGAAGCTTTGCAGCAGACCGAACTGGCCGAGGACCTGGGTTTCGCCTCGGCCTGGTTCGTAGAGCATCATTTCTTCAACTACTCGCTCTGCCCCTCGCCCCTGCTGATGATCGCGGCGGCGGCCCAGCGAACCAAGCGCATCCGCCTGGCCAGCGGCATCCTGGTCCTGCCGCTCTACGAACCGGTGCGCCTGCTGCAGGAAATCTGCATGACCGACGCGCTGACCGAGGGCCGTCTCGATATCGGCATCGGTTCAGGCTACCAGGATTACGAGTTCGAGCGGTTCCGCGTCGAGCTCGAAAAGAACATGGTCATGACAACCGAGATGATGGACATCCTGGAACAGGGCCTGACCCAGGACGAAATCAGCTACGATGGCGACTACTACAAGCTGCCCCAGACCAAGATCACCCTCTCGCCCTATCAGAAGCCGCTGCCCCGCGTCTGGGTCGCCGGCATGATGAACAACGACGATTTCAAGCGCCGCGTGGTCAGCCATAACTACATGCCGATCCTGGCCAGCGCGACCCGGCCGGTATCGGCCCTGGCCCCGGTGCGCGCGGCCTATGACACGGCCTATCGCGCGGCCGGTGTCGATCCGGCGAACACGCCCATGGGCCTGATGCGTTATTTCCACTGCACGCACAGCAAGGAAGACGCAGCCCTGGCAACCAAGGCGGCACGGGATTCGACGCGCATCTCGCTGGCCCTGCGCCTGAATTACGCCGAGTTCGACGGGGTCCTGGCCAAGCCGATCCCCTACAAGGACGAGGAGCCGATCGAGAAGATGCAGGAGCGCCTGATCGTCGGCGACCCGGAGACCTGCGTGAAGCGCATCCTCGAAGATCTAGACGTGGTGCGCGCGCACCACATCGCCCTCTTCGCCCAGCCCGGTGCGCTGAACCACGGCAAGGTCTGCAAGTCTATGGAGCTGTTCACCAAGGAGGCGATCCCCCTGCTCGAAAAGGAGCTGGACAAACCGCTCTCCGAGATCGGCCCGCAGATCGGCGACGTC
>CAUZWC010000281.1:0-3656 GCA_963583595.1 Alphaproteobacteria bacterium
CGGCCCCAGGTCGATACCCTGGTGCTGAACGCCAATGGCGATCCCGATCGCTTCGCGGCATACGGCCTGCCCGTCATCGCCGACCGTTTCGCGGGGTTCGCCGGGCCGTTGGCGGGTGTCCTCACGGGGATGGAATGGGCACACGAAAACACGCCGCAATGCCCGTTGATCGCGACGATTCCGACAGACGCACCGTTTTTTCCCAGCGATCTGGTCGAGGTGCTGGAAGAATCTCTGCGCCTGGGCGGGGCGGAACTGGCCTGTGCCGCATCGGACGGCCGCCCGCATCCGGTCTTCTGCCTCTGGCCCGTGCGCCTCGCGCCGGCGCTGCGCGCGGCCCTGGAGGACGGGGTGCGCAAGGTCGACGACTGGACCGGCATCTATCGCATGATAGAGGTCGAGTTTCCTGCTTCTGGCTTCGACCCCTTCTTCAACACCAATCGGCCCGAGGATCTGGAAGAGGCCGAACGTCTGCTCGCCGCGCATGGCTGAGCGGCACTTGCCCTAACTCGGCGCTTTACATTCCTGTCCGCGGCGCCTGGGATGGGCTGGCCTTGGGGGAGGAAAGTGATTATGGCGGTGGAACGCCACGAAGTGGTGGTGATCGGCGGCGGGATCGGCGGCCTGGCGGCCGCCTGGGCGCTGCGCGACCGGGATGTGGTTCTGCTCGAGGCCGAGGATCGGCTGGGCGGGCGCATCTATTCCAAAAAGCGTGGGGCGCATTGGATGACCGTGGGCGCGCATTTTATCGGCGGGCTGGATTCGCCGGTCGGCCAGATCGCGGCGGAGCTGGGCCTTGAGACGATCCGGGCCGAGGGCGAGATGGCCACGGTCTGGATGGGCGGCAAGCTGGTCCGCGGCGGGCGTTTCGAGACCTATCCCTTCCGCCTGCCGCTTTCGCTCGGCGGCCGCATTTCCCTGATCCGCACCGGGTTGCGTCTGATGCTGGCCAATCGGCGGGTGCGACGGATTATCGACGATCCCCTCCACGGTCATGACGGTTTTGACGGCGAGGTCGTGGAAGCGCCGGGCGATGCTGAGCTCGACGCCAAGAGTTTCGCGGATGTGCTGGGGCGGATGCATCCCCAGGTCGAATCGATCATGCGCACCATGGTCAATCGGGTGACCGCCGAAACCCATGAGATGAGCGGGCATTTCGGCGCCTCGGTGGTGGGTAACCTCTGGGCCGATGCCGCGATGCTGCGCGAGACGATCCCCGGCGGGCTGAGCGAGGTGGTCGACGCGATGAGCGCCCGGATGGGCAATCGCCTCGTCACGGGAGCGCCGGTCGAGACCGTCGAGCATAGCCCGGATGGGGTCACGGTGCGCGCCCAGCAGGGCGGCGAGGACGTCACGATCCAGGCCGATTACGTGATCATGGCGACACCCGCGCCGATCACCCGGCGGATGGTCTCGGGCCTGTCCGAGGACAAGGCGGCGGCACTCGATGCCGTGCGCTACGGCCCCTATATCATCATGTCCGCCATTACCGACGAGCCGGGCCCGATGCCCTATGACGACATCTATATGGTCGGGGTGATCGATCGCTCTTTCTGCATGTTCTACAACCTGATGAATCCGCTGCGGAAAGCCGGCCAGCCGCGCGGCGCGGGCGGAGCGATCAACGTCCATACCGGCGCCCATCAAGCGGCCGGGCAATGGGACATGACGGACGAGGCGATCCGCGCTCTCTATCTCGCCGATATCGAGGAAGTCTTTCCCCAGACCAAAGGCATCGTGAGCGAGACCTGGGTCCACCGCTGGGAGCATGGCTATCCCTTCTGGGCGCCCGGTCATCTGAACCACCAGGCCGCCCTGGCCCGGCCCGAAGGGCGGCTGCATTTCGCCGGCGATTATGTCGGCTATGGCTCGAGCGGGCCGACCAGCCATTCGGGCTATATCGCCGCGCGGGCGGTGCGCAAGGCGCTCGAAACCGTTTAGGGGGTTAGACCCAGATCGCCGCCCGCCAGCGCCAGGCGACGAAGATCGTCGAGGCCGCTCCGATCAGGACGCAGATCCAGACCGTGGCGGGAAAGCCGACGGCCTCGATCCCCTGGCCCATCGCCAGCAATCCCATGGGCAGGCCGTAGACGGCCAGCATCCGCACGCCCATGACCCGGGCTCGGAACCGGGCCGAGGATTCGCGCAGCAGGGCCGTGGACATGGAGATCATCGCCAGGCTCTGCATCATGCCCATGACGGCGAGCAGAGGGAGGCCGAGGGTCATCGTCTCGACCAAGGCAAATCCGGCGAGCAGGGCATACCAGGCCATGATGTTCAGGATCATCACGCGGGTCGAATAGCGCCGTGCGCCCGTGATCGTGGCGGCGAGGGAGCCGACCAGCGCGCCCCCCGCCACCGCCGCGGCCATGAGGCCGAGGCCCGTCTCGTCGGTGCCGTAGATGTCCTTCGCGACATAGGGCAGCAGGCCCATGGTGAAGGGATAGGCCGTCAGATTGATCAGGAAGGCGAGCCAGATCAGGGCGAGCACGGTCGGCGCGTTGCGGACATAGGCGAGGCCGTCGCACAACTCGCGCCACTGGCTCGGCGGCGACGCCGGGCGGGCGGCGCTCGGCGGACCGTCGGCCTTGTCCTCGCCCCCTGGGGTATGACGCGACACGCCCAGCGTCAGCAGCAGGCCGGCGGCGTAGAAGGCGGTCACGGCAGTATAGGCCACGCCGAGGCCCAAGGCCGCGAAAAGCCGCGTGCCGACGAGGGCGCCCGCGATCTTGGCGGTGTCCTGGGTCGCGCGAGCCAGTCCCATCGCGCCGGTCAGATGGCTTCCCGGGATGGTGTCGCCGATCAGGGCATAGCGCAGGACCAGATCCGAGGGCCGGATTAGGCCCGAGAAAAAGGCGACGGCGAAGGCGGCATAGGGCGTGACCAGATCGGTCAGTCCCAGAATCATCAAGATAGCGGCCAGGATGGTATAGGCCGTGCGCATGGCGGCCAAGGTGGCGCGCCGCCCAAGGCGGTCGCCCGCGACGCCGAACAGGGGCGAGAGCAGGGTGCCGAGGAACTGGAGCGAGGCGAAGACCGTCAGCATCAGGACGGACTCCGTCGCGACCAGGACATACCAGCCGAGGATAAGGGTCTCCATCTCGAAGGCCCAGGAGGTCAGCAGGTCGGCCGGCCATTGAAAGCGGAAGCTGCGCACCCCGAAGGGCACAAGTGCGACGGCGCTGGCCCTTGCGGCCTTGTCGGTCAATCTAGACATGCCGTGACGCCCCGCGGGCCTCCCCCGTCCGCGCGCCGTCCCGCCGGATCGGCCGGCCGGATTGCGCGAACCCGGAAGTCTTGCTGCGCCAGCGGCCCTGCAATTCGGGCAGGGGCATGGTCGCGGCGGCGGGATTCGCGACGGTGTCCGGCGTCCGAACCGGAGCGGGCGCCGCAACAGGCGGCGGCGGAGCAGGAGGGTGCGCGGGAGCGGTCGGGGCGGGTTGCGGCGCAAGGGCTACGCCCGGTTCCGTATCAATTCGGTTGAGATATTCGCGTGCGGTCGGGTCCTCGCGCAGTTCCAGACCGGCCGCGAAATTTTCGCGGCCGGTCAGCAGGTCGCCGGCGCGCCAGGCTTCGAAGCCCTGAAGGAACAGAGCGTCGGCATCCTGGGCGGGTGCGGTTGCTGGCAGAAGCATGGCGAGTGCGAGCGCCGCGCA
>CAUZWC010000282.1:0-3639 GCA_963583595.1 Alphaproteobacteria bacterium
TAGATAATTCGGGAAGAAAAGCTGTTGGCCGTTGACCCGGTAGCTCGCGATCACACCCTGGCCTTCATCGGATGTGATCCATGTCATGAAGCGAAGCGCATCGGCTCCCCTGACATGGGAAAACCGCGCCGGATTGACGACAATGACAACGTATTGGTTGAACAGACGCCGGTCGCCCTGAACCAGGATTTCGAGATTGCCCTTGTTGCCGAAGCTGACCCAGGTGCCGCGATCGGTCAGGGCATAGGCTTCGAGGCCGGAGGCCGTGTTGAGGGTCGCCCCCATGCCGGAGCCGGTTTCGCGATACCAGATGCCGGAGGCATGTTTGGGATCGGTGCCGGTTTCCGCCCAGAGCCGCAGTTCGGCACGGTTGGTGCCGCTGTCGTCGCCGCGCGAGGCGAAGATCGCCTTGGATTGGGCGATCCTGGCGAGGGCGGTGGGCGCGTCGCTCATCCCGCGCAGCCTGGCGGGGTCGTCGGCCGGGCCGACGATGACGAAGTCATTATACATCACACGCCGTCGCTCCGTGCCGTAGCCCGCGGCGACGAAAGCCTGCTCGGCGCCTTCGTCATGGACGAACAGGACATCGGCATCGCCCGCCTGGGCAATGCGGATCGCCTGCCCGGTGCCGACCGCGACGACATGGACCGTGATGCCGGATTGTTCGGTAAAGCGGGGCAGCAGGGCCTCGAACAAGCCGGAATTCGCGGTCGAGGTGGTCGAGGCGACGACAATCGATCTCTCGTCGTCCGCGGCAACCCCGGAGGCACTCAGCGCTAGGCCGAAGATCAATCCGGCCGCAATCAATAGGCGATTGGTCATGATCGATTTTTCCCCAACGCCGTATCGTATTCAGGCCAGGATTTCGCCGCGCAGGAAGGCTGCAGCCTGCTCGGTCGAGGGGCAATCGAAGAACTGTTCGGCCGGTGCTCGCTCGATAAGGTGGCCATTGTGCAGGAACAGAACCTCATCGGCTAGCCGCTTGGCCTGGCCCAGATCATGGGTCGTCATGACGATCTTGGTGCCACCCTCATGGATCGCCTGGATCATGGATTCGACCGCGCGCACGGCCGCCGGATCGAGGCTGGCCGTGGGTTCGTCGAGGAACAGGACTTCCGGATTGAGGGCCCAGGCGCGGGCGAGGGCGAGCTTCTGCTGCTCGCCGCCGGACATCATGCGCGCGGGGCGGTCGCTCAACCCCGCCAGCCCGGCGCGGGTCAGGGCTTCCTCCACCCGTCCGGGCCTTGCGGCCTGCGGCACACCCCTCACCGCCAGGGCATAGCTTATATTAGCGGCGGCCGAGCGGCGGAGCAGGACCGGTCGCTGAAAGACCATGGCCTGACGCAATTTGGCCTGGGCAGCACCTGGCCCCTTCCAGGTCACGGTGCCGGCGGTCGGCACGATCAGCCCATGGGCGAGGCGCAGGCAGAGGCTCTTCCCCGCGCCGTTGGGGCCGAGGATCACGGTGCGCGACCCGGCGGCGATTTCCACCGACAGGGATTCGATCAGCGTGCGGCCGGCAACGGCGTAAAACAGGCCCTCGATCGCCAAGGGGAGGATGGTCGGGGCCAGGATAGTCGGCGGCTGGATGGTGGATGCGCCCATCGTTCAGCCCTGCGCCCGCACGACCATGTCGCGCAGGATCTGCGCGGCGGCGTTGACCGCGAAGGACACGGCGAGCAGGACGAAGCCCAAGGCGAGGGCCAAGGCCAAATCGCCTTTGCTGGTTTCGAGCGCGATGGCCGTGGTCATGACCCTGGTCAGATGGTCGATATTGCCGCCGACGATGATGACCGCGCCGACCTCCGCGCTGGCCCGGCCGAAGCCCGCCAGAAAGGCGGTCAGCAGGGTGATGCGCCCGTCCCACAACATGGTCCAGACCGCGCGCCGCGGCGTCACCCCGAGCGAGACGAGCTGTTCGCGATACTCGAACCAGAGATCCTCGACTGTCTGACGGGTCAGGGCGGCGATGATCGGCATGACCAGGATGACCTGGGCGACGATCATGGCGCTGGGCGTGAAGAGCAGGCCGAGCACGCCCAACGGGCCGCCGCGCGAGAGCATCAGATAGACGGTCAGCCCGACGACCACCGGGGGCAGCCCCATCAGGGCATTGATGGCGACGACGACCGCCCGGCGGCCGGGGAAGGCGAAAACCGCGAGGGCCGCGCCCAGGGGCATGCCGAGCACGGCGGCGATCAGCACCGCACTGAAACTGACGCGCAAGGAGAGTCCGACGATCTCCATCAGGTCCGGGTTCGCCGAGACGATCATCATGAGAGCGGTATGGAACGCGTCGCCGAATTCGTTCATGGCCCTGTCATTTGCCGCGTGATCGGATGCCGGTGTTCATAGCATAGGGCCGGCCGTCGATTCAGCGCCCCTTGCGAGCCGTCGAGAATCCGTCCTATGCCGCGGGTAAGGCGCCGCCTTAGCGCCGGGCGGCGCTCCGCTTGTGCGGCTTCCCCGGTCAACCCATATTGAGCCGGAGGAGGACGATATGGCGGAGAATTGGATCCGGCCCAATCCCCAGGACCCGCGCTTGACCGAATCGGTGGCCGGGCTGGATCAGGACGGCCGCGACATCGAAACGCGGGTCGTGGTCGAACGGCCGCTGACCCTGTTCCTCAACGATCAGGAAATCGTCACCGTGATGACGGTGGGCGACTATCCGGAAGAACTGGCCCTCGGCTTCCTGCTCAACCAGAACATGCTGCGCCGGGACGACGAGGTGACGGGCATCGACCTGGACGACGAGCTGGGCGTCGTCGTCGTGCGCACGGCGCGTCGGACCGATTACGAGGAAAAGCTGAAGAAGAAGGTGCGGACCTCGGGCTGCGCCCAGGGCACCGTCTTCGGCGATGTGATGGAAAGCTTCGGGTCGGCCCGCCTGCCCGAAGGCGGCGAGTTGCGCACCTCCTGGCTCTATGCCCTGTCCAAGGCGATCAACACGACCCCCAGCCTGTATCTGGAGGCGGGAGCGATCCATGGCTGCGTGCTGTGCCGCGAGGACCGGCCACTGGTCTATATGGAGGATGTCGGTCGGCACAACGCGGTCGACAAGATCGCTGGCCATATGTGGCGCAACGGGGTGACGCCGGCGGACAAGATTTTCTACACCACCGGCCGCCTAACCAGCGAGATGGTTATCAAGACGGTCCAGATGGGCATTCCGATCCTGGTCTCCCGTTCGGGCTTCACCGCCTGGGGGGTCGCGCTCGCCCGCCAGGCCAATCTGACCCTGGTGGGACGCGCGAAGGGCAAGCGTTTCGTGGCCCTGGCCGGAGAAGAGCGGTTGCGCTTCGACGCCGACCCCGAGTCGGTGCCGGAGGAAGGACGGCGGATGCAACGCAAGGCAAGTCTGAGCGAGGACGCGGCATGAACCAGAAGGTGCCGCCAGTCTGTGGTGTGTTGCTGGCCGGCGGGCAATCGCGTCGCATGGGCGGTGGCGATAAATGCCTGCGTACGCTCGGCGATCACACGATCCTGTCCCATATCGTCGAGCGCGCCCGTCCCCAGGTCGATACCCTGGTGCTGAACGCCAATGGCGATCCCGATCGCTTCGCGGCATACGGCCTGCCCGTCATCGCCGACCGTTTCGCGGGGTTCGCCGGGCCGTTGGCGGGTGTCCTCACGGGG
>CAUZWC010000283.1:0-3623 GCA_963583595.1 Alphaproteobacteria bacterium
CAAGGCCACCCGCCGTGCGTTCAGTCGTCCTTCGCCGCCGCCTTTTTCGTGGGGGCGGCCTTCTTCTTGGCCGGAGCTTCCGATTCGTCCTTCGCCGCCGCCTTTTTCGTGGGGGCGGCCTTCTTCCTGGCCGGAGCTTCCGATTTGTCCTTCGCCGCCACCTTTTTCTTGGGAGCGGTTTTTTTCTTGGCCGGGGCCTTCTTCTCGGCCTTGCCCTCCACGCCTTCCTCGGAGGCCGTGATCAACTCCTCGCGGCTGACCTTGCGCGGAGTCACCTGGGCCATCTCGAGAATGAAGTCCACCACCTTCTCTTCGAAAAGCGGCGCGCGAAGCTGGTCCATGGCCTGGGGATTCGAGCGATAGAACTCGATCACCTGTTCGGCCTGGCCCTGGAACTTCCGCACCTGCTCCATCATCGCCTGGTTCAATTCTTCCTGGGCGACCGAGATGTTGTTGCGCGTGCCGATCTCGGACAACAGCAGGCCGAGCTTGACCCGCCTTTCGGCGATGCCGCGATACTCGGCGCGCAGATCCTCGTCGCTCTTGCCCTCGTCATCGGCGTCGAGCTGGCCGGCTACCTTGTCCTGCTGGACGCGCTGCCAGATGCTCTCGAACTCCATCTCCACCATGCCTTCCGGCAGGGGAAAATCATGGGTCTCGTCGAGGCGGTCGAACAGCGTGCGCTTGATCCGCCCGCGCGCGACGTCCTTCATACCGGTTTCGATTTGGCCGCGAATCGCCTCGCGCAGACCGTCGACGCTCTCATGGCCGAGCTGCTTGGCGAATTCTTCATCGATCTCGCTGGCGACGGATTCCTTGATCTCCTTCACCGCAACCTCGAACACGGCTTCCTTGCCCGCCAGATCGGCATTGCCGTAATCCCCGGGGAAGGTCACCGTGATGTCCTTGCCGTCGCCGGCCTTGGCGCCGATCAACTGGTCCTCGAAGCCGGGAATGAAGGTTCCCGATCCGAGCGCCAGATGGAAGTCCTCGGCCTTGCCGCCCTGGAACTCCTCGCCGTCGACCTGGCCCGTGAAATCGACCACCAGCACGTCGCCATCCTTGGCGGCGCGCTTCTTCTCGACCGTCTCCAGCTTGCCATACTGCTTGGACATGCCGTCGAGAGCCTCCTGGACGGCCTGGTCATCGGCCACCGGCTCAAGCCGCTCGAGCGTGTATTTGGCGAAATCGGCCGGCTCGATCTCCGGCAGAACCTCGACCTCGAGCGTGAAGGCCAGATCCTGGCCGGCCTCGTATTCGTCGACCTCGACCTTGGGCTTGGTCGCCGGGCGGACGCCCTGCTCTTCCAGGGTGCGCTGCGCGCCTTCGTTCAGCGCGCGCTCGATTACCTCGCCGCGGACGGCATCGCCGAATCGCGCCTTGATGATCGTCGCCGGCACCTTGCCGGGACGGAAGCCGGGAATGTTGACCTGTCCGGAGAGCTCCTTCAGGCGCGCGTCCATGCGCTCGCCCAGTTCGGAGGCTGGAAAGACAACCCTGAATTCGCGCCGAAGGCCTTCGGCGTTGGTTTCTGTCACCTGCATCGGCGGCTACCTTTACACTTGCGCTTGTCCGAATCGCGGCGCGGCTGCGCCGCTCTGCGATCCCGGTTGCTAGAACCCGGTTGATAGATGTGGTGCGGGCGGAGGGACTTGAACCCCCAAGACGTTGCCGTCACAGGCACCTAAAACCTGCGTGTCTACCAGTTCCACCACGCCCGCACTGCGGGCCGTCGAATCGAGCCGCTGTCTATAGCACAGACCCTTCGCGGCGCAATAGACGGCCCTTCGCCTAATCGCGCGCCCGCTCCACCAAGGCCTGAGCGGCGGCGTCGAGAATTGCCTCGGTATCGATCCGATAGGCCCGGTACAACTCGTCCAGGGTACCGGTCTGGCCGAAATGCTCGACTCCCAGGCTATGGGTGCGATGGCCCCGAACCGAGCCGATCCAGCCGAGCGCGGCGGGATGGGCATCATGGACCGTAACGATGGCCGCATCGGGGGCCAAGGGCGCCAGCAGGGTATCGATCCAGGACGGGCCGGCACTCCGTTCGGTCTGATGCCCCCGGTTGGCGGCGGTCCAACCGGCGTTGAGGCGGTCGGCCGAGGTCACGGCCAGAAGCCCCGCGCCCGGCACCTCCTCCACCGCCTGTTCCCAGGCCGCTAGGGCCTCGGGCGCCATCGCGCCTGAATAGGCAATCGCCAGTTCGGCGCCCGGCGCAGGCTCGCGCAGCCAATAGCCGCCCTGGATGATGCCGTCGCGCAAACTGGCGTCCGGCACCCGCCCGGGCTGCAAGATCGGGCGGGTGGTCAGGCGCAGATAGACCGAGCCGCCCTGGGCGTCGCGCAGCCAGACCCTGTCGCCCCGAGCCGTGCCGTCGCGCTGCATATAGTCGAAGGCCCAGCCCAGGATGATCGCCAGTTCGTCGACATAGGCCGGCTCGAACGCCGCCAGGCCGTCCTGGGCCATGCCCATCAACGGCGTGCCGATCGACTGATGCGCCCCGCCCTCCGGCGCCAGGGTGATGCCCGACGGCGTACCGACGACGATGAAGCGCGCGTCCTGGTAGGCGGCGTAGTTCAGCGAGTCGAGACCGCGCGCGATGAAGGAATCGTAGAGCGTGCCGATCGGCAGCAGGCGCACGCCGTGCAGCGAATAGGACAAGCCGAAGGCCGCCAGGGTCAGGAACAGGTTGCTTTCGGCGATGCCCAGTTCGAGATGCTGGCCGCGCCGGTTGAAGGCCCAGCGCTGGGCGCTGACGACCTTCTCCTCCTTGAAGACATCGGCCCGGTCGGCCCGGTTGAACAGGCCACGCTGGTTCACCCAGGGACCCAGATTGGTTGAGACCGTGACATCGGGCGAGGTCGTGACGATACGATCGGCGAGCGGCGAATCACCGCGTCCCAACTCGTTCAGAATGCGCCCGAAGGCGTCCTGGGTTGCCATCGGCTTGCCGCGTGCGTCGGGCGTGGGCAGGGCTTCGGGCACAGGCACGGCCTCGGCGGTGAAGCGCCGGCGCCCCTGGGCGTTGAACGGCACCGCATCGAGAAAGCTCTGCAGGACGGCCGGATCGTAATCCATGCCCGCGAAGCGCTCCCACTCCTCGCCTTTCGCGATGCCCATTTCCCTGCGCAGGGTGTCCATCTGCTCGGGATTCATTAGGCCGGCATGGTTGTCCTTATGGCCCGCGAAGGGCAGGCCGTGGCCCTTGACGGTATAGGCGATGAAGCAATGGGGCAGGTCCGAATCGACCGCCTCGAAAGCCTCGACCACCGCCTCCATGTCATGCCCGGCCAGATTGGTCATCAAGGCATGAAGCTGGTCGTCGCCATGCTCGGCGAAGAGCCGCTTGCGGAACGGGTTGTCGGGCAGAACTTGGGTCAGATGCTCGCGCCATGCCGCGCCCGCCTTGAAGGTCAGCGCGGAGAAGAGATCGTTCGGGCAATCGTCGGTCCAGTCGCGCAGGACCTCGCCGCCCTCCCAGGCGAAGACCGATTCCAGCCGCTTGCCGTATTTCAGCACCACGACGGTCCAGCCGACCGCGTCGAAGAAGTCCTCGATCTTCTGGAACAACTTGTCCAGGACGACGCTGTCGAGGCTCTGGCGGTTGTAGTCGATGACCC
>CAUZWC010000284.1:0-3610 GCA_963583595.1 Alphaproteobacteria bacterium
GCCCGCGCCCTCACCGAGGAGGGCGCGGACTGGCATCACCACATGCTGATGCCCGGCTGCATCTTCAATCCCAATCCCGGGCGCTACACCATCACCCTGGAGAAATCGGGCGGCGGCGCGGTGCTCGACAGCCATGTCTCGGACGACGAGCCCGACGATGTGCTGCGCGAAGTCGAGCACCTGTTCTTCACCAAGGAAGGCTTGGGCTGAACCCGACCGGAATCAGCCGCCCGCGCCGATGATCGCGGTCGCGGAAATCTCGACCACCACATCCGGCACCGGAAAGGCGACGACCAGGGCGGCGTTGGACGGTTTGATGGGGCCGAAGATCTCCTTCAGGGTCGGGCCCAGTTCGTGGAAGATCTCGGGCTCGGTCACATAGGTCGTGATCTGCACGATATCGGCCATCTTGGCCCCGGCCTTCTCGAGCGAGGGCCGGAAGTTGCGGATGATCTGGCGCAGTTGCTCATGCGGATCGGCCGAGACCGAGCCAGTCTTGTAGTCGATCCCGACCGTACCGGAGATGAAGACCATGTCCCCGACCTTGACGGCGCGGGAATAGCCGAATTTTTCCTCGAAGACCGAGCCCGAGGAAAGATTTTCGCGTTTGTCGGCCATGCTGCCTGCTCCTTTTTCTATGTTGCCGATGACCTCAGCGCCCCTCGCGGGCGCCAAGCGTGATTTCGTTCATGCCCCACCATTGGATATGGAGGTCGAGCCAGGCGGCGATGCGACCGGCATAGAGCACCAGCTCCTCCAAAACGGCCTCCAGAGGCGGCTCGCCCAACCCCAGGCATTCGATGCCGTAGCGCAGCGCCGCGCCGGTCTCCGTCAGATGGCAGAAGCCGGCGACCCGGGTAATCGCCGCCTCCAGGGTGAAGCCCGCAATCGCCGCTTTCTCGGCGTCCGTGTAGCGAGCCGGCTCATTCCACAGCCGCCAGAGCAATTCGTGTAGCTTGCGCATTTCGCCCTCGGCCATGGCCAGAGGGCCGAAAGGCATCATCAATCCCTCGCGCGCCATCAGGGCGCCGATCTCCGTCGGTTCCGCCATCCAGGCCGCTTGGCGCGCCGAGCGCAGGCGACTCCAGGGATCGGTTCCGTCCGGCACCGGCGCAGCCTCGGCGCTGCGCGGCCCGCCCTTCAGAAAGACATCCGCCGTGAAGAGCCGCCTGCCCTGCTCGCGCCGGTTCCGGTCGGCATAGTCGCGCAGCCAGGCGACATCGCCCTTTAACCGACCGAGCACGCTGACGGCGGCCGATTCGGTCTGCAATTCGTCATAGGTGATTTCGAGATACTGGCGTTCCGGCCAATAGAAGAAGGAGCCGGGCGCCATGGTCATCACATCGGCCGCCTTCTCGACCCGGTGGACGAAGGGCACGGGCCACATGATGTGGCAGCCGGCGATCTTGGCACAGTGGATATCGGCCGCCGCCGGCAGGCTCTCGCGCAGCACGGCCAGGGTCTGCGGCGCGTAGTCCGCCGTCAGCTCGATTTCGTATTCCGCCCCTTCGCAGGCGAAAATAAGCGTGTCCTCGGCCATGAATAGCGCCCTCCCTCGGCGCGCCATTCTCGGGGAATCGGCGCGCGAGGCAAGAGCGCAGCCTGCTAGGATGACGGCGAAGCGAAATGGACCGGACCGGCATGCCTTTCAGTGCAAACGAAGTCGGCAGAGCATTCGGCGCCGTGGAAACGATGGTGGACACCCGCCGTATCCTCGCCTTCGCCGCCGCGATCGGGGAAACCGATTCGGTCGTTTTCGATGATGCCCGGCCCGAGGGGATCGTCGCGCCCGCATCCTTCTGCGTCGTGCCGGAATGGCCGGTCCTGCGCGCCGCGCGGGAGGCCGGGCTGGGCCGGCTCACCCCCAAGGAGATGCGCCGGGTGGTCCATGCCGGCCAGGACACTGTCTTTCAACACCCCATCCGGCCCGGCGACCGACTGCGCTGCGAGGCCGTTCTGGCCGAGGCGCGGGCGATCCCAGCTGGGACCCTCGCCGCGCTGCGCCTGGTCACCACGGAAGCGGCAAGCGGCGATCCCGTCGCTGTCTCGCGCGCGACTTTCGTCTATCGCGGCGTCGCGCTAAAGGGCGAAGAGCGCCGAATGGAACATACGCCTGCGCCGCCGGCCGAGAGCCGGGCGCCGCTACCCGACGACGCGACGACCGTCGATATCGTCATCCCCCGGACCCTGCCGCATCTCTATACCGAGGCGACGGACATCTGGAATCCGATCCATACCGAGCGCCGGGCGGCCCTGGCTGCCGGGCTGCCGGATATCATCCTGCACGGCACGACGGGCTGGGCCCTCGCGGCGCGCGAGATCCGGCGCGCCCATGGCTTCGGTCCGGCGGCGATCCGCCGCCTCTCCGGCCGCTTCGCCGCCATGGTCGTGCCGGGCACATCCGTTCGGCTGCGCCATGCCGAGACCGCCCCCGGGGTCCTCCGGTTCGAACTTCTGAACGAAGCGGGCGAGGCGGCCATCGACCAGGGATATCTCGCCATCTCGCAACCATAACCGCGCCCGGGGTAGACTGCGCAACCCAAGCCATCACCGGGGCAGCGCCATGGCGATCATCGATAGCATCGAGCAACTGGAAACCCTCTACGGCACGCCCAGCGAGGCCGCCCTGGTCAAGGAGGTCGGCCGGATCATCCCGTCCTATCGCGCCCTGATCGAGGCCTCGCCCTTCGCGATCCTGGCGACGGCCGGGCCGGAAGGGCTGGACTGCTCGCCCCGGGGCGACCGGCCGGGCTTCGTCCGCGTGGCCGACGAAAAAACCCTGATGATCCCCGACCGGCGCGGCAACAACCGGGTCGACAGCCTACGCAACATCCTGCGCGATCCGCGCGCGGCGCTGCTCTTCCTGTTGCCCGGCTCGGGCACGACCCTGCGGGTCAACGGCCAGGCCGTGATCTCGACCGACCCCGCCCTGCTGGACTCCTTCGCGGTCGATGGCAAACCGCCCCGCTCCGTCGTGGTGCTGACCGTGGAGGCGTTGTTTTTCCAGTGCTCGCGGGCCGTCCTCCGCGCCGATCTCTGGAATCCCGCCATCCAGGCCGGGGCCGAGAACCTGCCCAGCGCGGGGCAGATGTTGACCGAGACCAGCGAGGACCGCGTGGGCGGCGAGGTCTATGACCAAGCCTGGTCGGCGCGCGCGAAACAGAGCATGTGGTGATGCCCGCGGCCTAGTCCGTATCGACCAGCCCCGCGCCCGCCCCGGCCAGACGGTCCACCTCTGTCGAGGGCACGAGGGAACGACCGAAGAAGGCCATGATCGCCGCCCATGACCCGGCGTCGATCCAGACCCCGGATTCGAAGACTTCGGGCAGCGCCAGTGCGGCGCGATCCGGCTCTCGGTCAGCCGGCGCGATTGCCATATCCGCAGGCCCCGCCGCCGAAAGCCGCGCCGCGTCCTCCGGTCCGAGATGCAATCCGCCCTCGGGGCCGATCACGGCAGCGCCATCGACCCCATCGGACAAGGCTCACCAGGATATCGCCCAACGGCTCGGCGGATGGTCCGGACCGGCCAGGGCGCCAAGGATCAGGAGCGGGCAATCGACCGCCGCGAGCCGCAAGGCCTTCGGCCCTCCGCGGTTGCAGGCCAGCCAGT
>CAUZWC010000285.1:0-3600 GCA_963583595.1 Alphaproteobacteria bacterium
GTATCGCGCCGACTGACAGTTCCAGGGTTTCGAAGGCGTCGAAGACCGGTTCCTTGTCCTCCTGCATGTCCTTGGCATAGGCCAGGGGCAGGCCCTTCATCATGACGACCAGCCCGTTGAACGCGCCGAGGACGCGCCCGGCCTTGCCGCGCACCAGTTCGGCGGCGTCGGGATTGCGCTTCTGCGGCATGATCGAACTGCCCGTCGAGAAAGCGTCCGACAGGGACACGAAGCGGAACTGCGCGCTGGTCCAGATGACCAACTCGTCCGCCAGGCGCGAGAGATGGACGGCCAGGATGGTGCCGGCGGCCAGGAACTCCATGGCGAAATCGCGGGCCGAGACGGAATCGAGGGAATTGGCCGTCGGTCGGTCGAAGCCCAGGGCCGTGGCCGTCGCCTCGCGGTCGATCGGAAAGGCCGTGCCGGCCAGGGCGGCGGCGCCCAGCGGGCATTCGTTCAAGCGCCGGCGGCAATCGGCCAGCCGCCCGCGGTCCCGCCCCATCATCTCGACATAGGCCAGAAGATGGTGGCCCAGGGTCACGGGCTGGGCGGTTTGGAGATGGGTGAAGCCGGGCATGATCGTCGCGGCCTCGGCCTCGGCCCGCTCGATCAGGACGGCCTGGAACTCGTGCAGTCCCCGGTCCAACCGGTCGATCGCGTCGCGGATCCACAGGCGGAAATCGGTGACAGCCTGGTCGTTGCGCGAGCGCGCGGTGTGCAGCCTGCCGGCCGCCGGGCCGATCAGTTCGGCCAGCCGGGCCTCCACATTCATGTGGATGTCTTCGAGAGACGCCTTGAATTCGAACTGCCCGGTCTCGATTTCTTCCAGGATGGCCTTGAGTCCGCCCTGAATCGCCTCGCCGTCCTCGACCGCGACGATGCCCTGCTTGACCAGCATCGCCGCATGGGCCAAGGACCCTGCGATATCCTGGGCATAGAGGCGCTTGTCGAAGCCGATGGAGGCGTTGATCCGCTCCATCAATTCGTCGGGGCCAGCCTCGAACCGGCCGCCCCAAAGGGCGTTCGATCCCGTCTCGTTTCTATCCTTGGGAGGCATGTTCCGCCTGTGAGCGATTTCAAGAAAATCATTGCCGGAGGTTTGGGCGCGGCCGTGGGGGTTGCGGCCCTGATCTTTCTGGCGGCCGTTCTCGTGCCGCCGTCCGTGCCCCGCGATGCGCCGCCGCCTTTCGCCGGCCTCTCGGGGGAATTTAGCGTCTTCGACTCACCCAAGCCAGTGCCAGGCCTCGTCTTTGCCGATGCCGAGGGCGCGGATGCCGTGAAGGCGACGATCGGGCGGAAGGCGGTGCTGCTGAATGTCTGGGCGACCTGGTGCGGGCCCTGCGTGGTCGAGATGCCGACCCTGGACCGCTTGCAGGCGGAAATGGGGGGCGAGGCGTTCGAGGTCGTGGCCGTTTCCCTGGATCGCGACGGGGCGGCTGCGGTGCGGCCGTTCTTGGCGGCGCATGGTCTGAACGAACTTGGGATCTATTTCGGTTTCTTCCAGGGCCTTGCGTCCCTGAATATCCCGGGCCTGCCCGCGACCTATCTGTTCGACCGCCAAGGCCGCCTGGTCGGCTCGCTCAGCGGTCCGGCCGAATGGGATTCGGATGCGGCCAAGGCGCTTATCCAGTTCTATATGGACCGACCCTGAAGCAGGCGCCGGAGAGATTAGGGCAAGAACCTCACCGTCCTCACCCTGAGCCTGTCGAAGGGCGAGGATGGCACCTCGTCGGAGCCGTGCCGGCCTCATGCTTCGCCCTTCTCCAGGCTCAGGAGGCTCAGCATGAAGCCGAACGATAGGGTCTTGAAACCGGTCTACCGGGTCGGGACGGGCACGTCGGTGGAATAGTCGTAGAAGCCGCGGCCCTTCTTGCGGCCAAGCCAGCCGGCCTCGACGTATTTTACCAGCAGCGGGCAGGGCCGGTACTTGGAATCGGCCAATCCCTCATAGAGCACCTGCATCACGGCGAGGCAGGTATCCAAGCCGATGAAATCGGCCAGTTCGAGCGGGCCCATGGGATGGTTGGCGCCCAGTTTCATCGCCGTGTCGATCGACTTCACGTTGCCCACGCCCTCGTAGAGGACATAGACCGCTTCGTTGATCATTGGCAGCAGGATGCGGTTGACCATGAAGGCCGGGAAATCCTCCGACACCGCGACCCTCTTGCCCAGCCTGCCCGCGAGTTCGCGCACGCTGTTGAAGACCTCTTCCTCGGTGGCGAGGCTCCGGATCAGCTCGACCAGTTCCATCACCGGAACCGGGTTCATGAAATGCATGCCCAGGAAGCGGCCCGGCCGGTCGGTCGAGGCGCCCAGCCGGGTGATCGAGATGGACGAGGTGTTGGTCGCCAGAATCGCGTTCTCGCCCAACTTGGGGCAGACCTCTTCGAAGATCTTGCGCTTGACGGCCTCGTCCTCGGTCGCGGATTCGATGACGAAGTCGCAATCGCCAACGGCATCGGTTGAGGTCGAGGAGACGATCCGATCGAGCGCGGCCGACATTTTCTCCTCGGAGATACGCTCACGGCTCACCTGGCGCTGCAGGTTCTTCTCGATCGTCTTGCGTGCCCGGTCGAGGGAAGTCTGGGCCACGTCCATCAGCGCGACCTCGTAGCCGGCCAGGGCACAGACATGAGCGATGCCGTTGCCCATCTGACCGGCGCCGATCACGCCGATCTTGCGGATGTCCTCGATAGCCATGTCTTTTTGCTCCCGCGCGCTCAGGCGCCCTTGTCCAGTTCTTTCGACAGTTCCGGCAATGCCTGGAACAGGTCCGCCACCAGGCCGAAATCGGCGACCTGGAAGATCGGCGCCTCTTCGTCCTTGTTGATGCAGGCGATGACCTTGCTGTCCTTCATGCCCGCCAGATGCTGGATCGCGCCGGAAATGCCGACCGCGACATAGAGGTCGGGGGCCACGATCTTGCCGGTCTGGCCGACCTGATAGTCGTTCGGCACATAGCCGGCATCGACGGCGGCGCGCGAGGCGCCGACGGCGGCGTTCAGCTTGTCGGCGATTTCTTCGAGCATCGCGAAATTTTCGCCCGACTGCATGCCCCGGCCGCCGGAAATGACGATCCGCGCGGTGGTTAGTTCGGGCCGCTCGTTGCTGCTCTCCTCCAAGCCGGCGAAGGTGACCTTGTCGCTGGCCTCGCTGCCGGCATCGACGGCTTCGACCGCGGCGGAGCCGCCCTCGGCGGCGGCCGGCTCGAAGGTCGTGCCGCGCACGGTGATGACCTTGACGGCGTCCTTCGACTGCACCGTGGCCAGGACGTTGCCGGCATAGATCGGCCGGATGAAGGTATCGGCGGATTCGACGGCTGAAATCTCCGAAATCTGGGCGACGTCCAGGGCGACGGCGACGCGCGGCATGAAATTCTTGCCGAAGGTCGTGGCCGGGGCCAGGACATGCCCGTAATCGGCGGCCAGGCGCGCGACCACGGGGGCCAGATTCTCGGCCACCCCATGTTCCAACGCCGGAGCGTCGGCATGCAGGACCTTGGCGACCCCGGCGACCTTGGCGGCGGCCTCGGCGACCGCGGCGCAATTGTGTCCGGCGACCAGAAGATGGACGTCGCCGCCGATCTGGGCGGCGGCCGTC
>CAUZWC010000286.1:0-3588 GCA_963583595.1 Alphaproteobacteria bacterium
CTGCGCGCAGCGGGACTCGACAAGGAAAAGCTGCTGACCGTACGCGAGGGCCCGAGCGACGGCACGGATGAAACCAGCGTCACCGGCGCCTTCGCCGGGGTGGCGGAAACCGGCACCCTGATGCTCCATTCCGGACCGGCCGGGCCGACGACCCTGAACTTCCTGCCCGACGACCATATCGCGGTGCTGCGCGCCAGCCAGGTCGTGGCCAGCTACGAGGAAGGTTGGGCGCGCCTGCGTGCCACCGGCGGCGCCATGCCCCGGACCGTCAATTTCATCACTGGACCCTCGCGCAGCGCGGATATCGAGCAGACTCTGCAGATGGGTGCCCATGGCCCGCGCCGCCTCCACATCATCCTGATCGAGGATCTGTGAGCCGCAGGCGCGGCCGGGACGGGCGCAGCCTCTCCGACGAGGACGCCGATCTCTGGCGGCGGGCGACCCGGGAAGCCGTGCCCTTGCAGCGCGCGAATGCCGCGCTACCGAAGCCACCGGATGCACCGCCCCCGGCTCCGCCGGCGCCTGAAAGATCCGCCCCGCCGACCGCCCGGCCCGGAGCGGCGCCCGTCCAGCGCCCGGCGGCCGAGCCGCCCACCCCCGTGCCGATGATCGAACCCGGCCGGTCGCCCGGCCTGGACCGCAGGACGGCCGACCGCCTGCGCCGAGGTTTGATGCCGATCGATGCGCGCATCGACTTGCACGGCATGATTCAGGTCGAGGCCCTGGGCGCGCTGTTCGAGTTCATCCAGGATTCTGCTGGCGCCGGGTTGCGCTGCGTTCTCGTCATCACGGGGCGGGGGTCGCGTTCGGCGGGCGGGATGGGGGTCCTGCGCGCGGCCGTGCCCGACTGGCTCAACCGCCCCGCCTGCCGGGGGCATGTTCTCGCTTTCGCCCCGGCCCAGCCCAAGCATGGCGGCGATGGCGCGCTCTATGTTCTGTTGCGGCGAAAGCGCGAGGCCAGATCATGATATGTGAGGTGGTTAGCAGGCTGAGCTCGGATGCCGAGGAAACTTGCCATGGTGCGCATCGGTTTTGTTCTTTGGCATCGTTGCTTTGAAAAAACTTGATTCCAAGATTTTAGGCGCCCCGGCTTAGACTTCACTAAAGAAGCATCGCACCCGTTTTCTAAGAAAACGAACGAATACTTTTGAATCTTTACGCTGAATCCCGGTTGTCGGATGACCTGAGGCGCTTCGTCTAAAGCCATTCGTCTAAAGAATAAACTTGGATAGATCCGCGTTTCTGGCGAGGTCGCCGACCTTCGCTTCGACATAGGCGGCGTCGATCGTGACGGTCACCTCGGGGTTGTCGGTGGCCGTGAAACTGACCTCTTCCAGCACCCGCTCCAGCACGGTGTGGAGCCGCCGGGCGCCGATATTCTCGACCCCGGCATTGATCTCGGCGGACAGGCTGGCGATCGTTTCGATCCCGTCCTCGGTGAAATCGAGGGTCAGCCCCTCGGTGCCGAGCAGCGCCGTGTACTGGCGGATCAGGCTGTTCTCCGGTTCGGTCAGGATGCGCACGAAATCCTTACGATCCAGGGCCCGCAACTCGACCCGGATGGGCAGCCGGCCCTGGAGTTCGGGCAGCAGATCCGAGGGTTTGGACAGGTGGAAGGCGCCCGAGGCGATGAACAGGATGTGGTCAGTCTTCACCGTGCCATGCTTGGTGGCGACGGTCGTGCCCTCGATCAGGGGCAGCAGGTCGCGCTGTACGCCTTCGCGGCTGACATCCGCGCCGTGGCGTTCAGCGCTCGCGCAGATCTTGTCGATTTCGTCGAGGAAGACGATGCCGCTCTGCTCGACCAGATGCAGGGCTTCCTGCACCATCTTGTCCTCGTCGAGCAGATTGTCGCTTTCCTCGGCGATCAGCACCTCGTGGGAATCCTTGACGTTCATGCGCCGCGGCTTGGTGCGCTGGCCGAAGGCCTTGCCCAGCATATCGTTGAGATTGAGCATCCCGACCTGCGCGCCGGGCATGCCCGGCATTTCGAAGGTCGGCATGCCGCTGCCGGAATCCCGCAATTCGAGTTCGATTTCCTTGTCGTCCAATTCGCCGTCGCGGAGCATCCGGCGGAACTTGCTGCGGGTTTCCGCCCCGGAACTATCGCCGACCAAGGCATCGAGCACGCGTTCCTCGGCGTTGAGTTCGGCGCGCGACGTGACGTCCTTGCGCATCCGTTCACGCACCATATGCATCGCGGTATCGACCAAATCGCGGACGATCTGCTCGACATCCCGGCCGACATAGCCGACTTCGGTGAATTTGGTCGCCTCGACCTTGACGAAGGGCGCCTGCGCCAGGCGCGCCAGGCGGCGCGCGATCTCCGTTTTGCCGACGCCGGTCGGGCCGATCATCAGGATATTCTTGGGCAGCACTTCCTCGCGGATATCCTCGGGAAGCTGCTGGCGCCGCCAGCGGTTGCGCAAGGCGATGGCGACCGAGCGTTTGGCGTCGGCCTGGCCGACGATGAAGCGGTCGAGTTCCGAGACGATCTCTCGCGGGGTGAATTCACTCATAACCGTTCGACCACCAGGCTCGTGTTCGTATAGACGCAAATGCCGGCCGCGATTTCCATCGACCGGCGGGCGATGTCCTCCGCCTCCAACCCCTCGACCGTCATCAGCGCGCGGGCCGCGGCGAGGGCGAAGGTGCCGCCCGACCCGATGCCGATCAGCCCGTCCTCGGGCTCCAGCACATCGCCGGTGCCGGTCAGGACGAGCGAGGTTTCGCGGTCGGCCACCGCCATCATGGCTTCAAGGCGGCGCAGATAGCGGTCCGTGCGCCATTCCTTGGCCAGTTCGACGCAGGCGCGGGCCAGCTGGCCGGGATATTGCTCCAGCCGCGCCTCCAGCCGCTCGAACAGGGCGAAGGCGTCGGCCGTGGCCCCCGCGAAGCCGGCGATCACGCCGCCATCGCCGAGTCGGCGCACCTTTCGGGCGTTGGATTTGATGACCGTCTGGCCGAGGGTGACCTGGCCGTCGCCGGCGATCACAACGGTGTCGCCCTTGCGCACGGCCAAGATGGTCGTGCCGTGCCAGGTGGAATGGTCGGCTTGAGACATATGCGGTGTATCCGTGGTCCAGAGGCGTCGCGCGGCCATCGTTTATGGCCGGTGGGTTGTCCAGAATGTGGTGACAGCCGCGCGCGGATCAAGGCGCGGCCGCGTGGCGGACCCTAGGACGTGGTGACCGTGATCGTAAAGGCGAAGGGCGAACTCTCGCGTCCGGCGATCACGGAATTCTCCCCGAGATCGAGCGAGGCGGTCCATATCGGCTCTGCGCCGCCGATCTTCGCGCCGTTGACGATGGTGCCGAGATGGCTGCCGACATCGCGCACGAAGGGACTGTCCGGCCCGGCCTCGATAACGAAATGGCGGCGAGAAAGGTTGAAGGGCTTGGCGTCCAGCAGGCTCAGGTCGAGCAAGCCGACCGGCGGCGGCTCCCCCTTGGTGGGTTGGCGCCCGACCTGGAAGGGGAAACCCCCCACCGAAAGGCCTCGATCGCCGAGCTGCCTGGCAGCCTCTTCGGACGCTGGCATCACGCGAATGGAATAGCCTGCTTCGGTGCTGGTCACCGCCTTGCTGGT
>CAUZWC010000287.1:0-3559 GCA_963583595.1 Alphaproteobacteria bacterium
GTCCTCGATCCGCTTCCGCAGCGCGGCGGGAATCGCGTCCCAACTCTCGTAGAAACGGTACAGGTCGTAGAGCTTATTGGCCCGGGCGGCGAACAGGCTGCCGCGTTTCAGCACCCGTGCCTTGCCACCCCAATCGAACCAGTGTTCCGAGGGCGCGAGTTCGGTGTCCTGCACCCCCATTTCGGCCAGGATGTCCTTGGCGAGATCGCTCAACCCGGCCTCGACCGTGCATTGCATGATCGAGCCGATCTGGACGAAATCCGCTCCCATGAGGAAGGCAACCGACGCCGCCTCCGCCGTGCCGATCCCGCCCCCGGCGCCGACCGCGACATGGGGCGCGAGACGGTCGCGCATATCGCGCACCACGGGCAACAGGGCCAGAAGCGACGCGCCGTCGGTATCGCCCGCGCAATCGGCCAGGGCGACCACGGCATCCGCCATCGTCAGCTGCGGGGCCAGGGCGGCTGCTTCGGCATCGATCCGGCCGTCCTTCAACAAAGCCGCGACCAGGTCGGGCGGCGGCGGCGAGAGGAAGGCCTCGGCCGTCTCCGGCCGCGTGACCTTGGCCAGAATCCGGTTCGGCGCGACGACCGCACCCTCCCCCCCACGCGATACCCCGGCGAGGCGATAACGCACCAGGGCGCGCTCGATCTGATAGAAGCCGCCGATCTCGACGCAATCCACGCCCAGGGTCGCGAGCAGGTCCAGCCGCGCCTCGACCGCGGAGTCCCGCCCTGCCCCGCCCCGAACATTGACCCCGAAGGCGGCGCTTCCCAGGCGGTCGCACAAGGTCCCGATATGGCCGCGGACCTCGGTCTCCGACAGCCCATCCGCGCCCAGAAAAGCCAGGAAGCCGGCGCGGGCCATCTGTTCCACCAGAACCGGGCCGCCCACGCCGTAACCCATCCCGCCGACCACGATGGCTTCCGAGACGCCGAAACGGTTGCGGAAAGTCGCCTGGCCAAGGTCGAAATCCGCGCCCGCCGCCCCATTGGGCTCGGCCCCGGCCGGTTTGGGGCGAAGACGTGGCGCCGGTTCCGGCACAGGCTCGGGTTCGGGCATGACCGGCATTTCATCCGGCGGCGGCGCAGCCACAGCCGCGATGGGCTGCGGCTTGCGGTAGAGCGCATCCGCGAGAGGCTCGCTCTCGGTCCGGATCTTGGTCACGAGCCCGGTCAGCACCCGACCCGGCTGCATCTCCGCGAAGTCTTCTTCTCCCTGGCCCCGGATCCAACGGATCGATTCGGACCAGCGCACCGGGCTGACAAGCTGCGCGGCGAGATTGGCCGCCACGGCGCCCGGTTCGTGCGGGCGTCCGGTCACATTCGCCAGCACCGGGATCGTCGGATCGCCGATTTCGAGGCTGGCGAGCAGTTCCGCGAAATCGGCCCGCGCGCCTTCCATCGCCCGGGAATGGAACGCGCCGGAGACGTTCAGGGGGATAAAGGCGCGCGCACCGGCGGCGGTGAAGGCGCTCTCCGCCGCCGTTAGATCGGCCGGAAGCCCGGCGATGACGATCTGGCTCGGCGTGTTGATATTAGCGAGGTCGAGCCTGTCGAGACCGGCATCGCGCAGCACGCCGCGCACCCGGTCCTCGTCCAACCCGATCACGGCCGCCATGCTGCCTTCGCCGCAATCGGCCATCAGCGCGCCGCGCCGGGCCACCAGGGTCAGGCCAGTGGCGAAATCGTAAGCGCCGCCCGCGAACAGGGCCGTCAACTCGCCCAGGCTGTGACCCGCCAACCAGGCGGGATCGCGGCCTGACTCGCGCCGCCAGCGAAGATAGGACAGGGCACCGACGGCATAGAGCGCCGGCTGGGTGAACTGGGTGCGCCGCAAGCTGCCGTCAGGATCGTCGCGGCACAGGGCCGCGATCGAATAGCCAAGGATTTCGTCGGCCGCGCGCGTCTCCTCCGGAAATTCCGCGAAGAGATCGCCGCCCATGCCCTTTTCCTGGGCGCCTTGGCCGGGAAACAGCAATGCCGTCATACGCCTATTCCCAATCTTTGCCTTACGGCCTGATAGCCGGCCCATTCGTTGCCGAAGAGGCTCATCACCGACACGGCTTCCGACGCGGAGTCCGGACCGAGATTGTATTTCGCCACCGTCGCCATGGTGCCCGAGGGGCTGAGATCGACGAAAAGAGAAGCCTGACGGCTCTCCAGCCCGCGATAGGCATCGGCGATGCGCATGGGTTCCCGCACGATCCGCCAGAGATGACCCTCCGGCACCCGATCCATTGCGGTCGCCGTGACACAGGAGATCAGCGGCAGATGCAGGGTCTGGCCGCCCTTGCCCCGAAAGACCGCTTCCATCGCGGTCCGCGCGGGTTCGACATAGGAGGAATGGAACGGAAACCGCACCGGCATGACCATGCAGGCATGGCCTTCCGCGCCGAGCACGCTTTCGATCCGCGCCAAGTCCTCGGCGGGCCCCGCCGCAATGAAGTGACTGGCCGAACTGATGCCCGCGATCTCGACCCGGGCGAACAGGTCCGGCCGTTCCGCCACGATGCCGGGATCGGTCAGCACCGCGATCAGGCCGCCCTCGGCCCCATCGCGCTCGAAACTCGCAGACATGGCGATGACCATGCGCAGGGCATCCGGCGCGCTCATGGCGCCCGCGACGCTCATGGCGACGATCTCGCCCAGGCTGGCGCCCATCAGGGCGGTGGGGCGCGCACCCTGGGCGATCAGGGCATCGGCCAGGGCGTATTGCACCATGAACAGGGCCGGATTGGAGTAGAGCAGCCGGTCGAACGGGTCGAACCGGCCGCGCGCCGGATCGAACACGATGTCGAGCACCGAGCAGCCGAGCTCTTCGCGCGCGACGGCATCGAGATCGTAGAGCCGGTCCCGCACCGCCGGGCAGTTCTCCGCGATTTCCCGCGCCATGTGGAAGCATTGGCTGCCCTGACCGGCGAAGAGGAAAAGAACCGGTTTGGTCACGCGTCTTCCTCCTCGATCCAGGCCAGGGCGTCGCTCAGGGCGATCGCCGTCGCCGGGTCTTCCAACAAAGCGAAATGATCGGCCGCCAGCGGAAAGACGCGGAAGCGGCCGCCGGCAAGATTCCGCCAATGCGCGACGGCGGCGTCGCTCGCGCCGCCGCCCGGGCTGGCCTGCAGGAAGGCCACGGGGCACTGCACCGGCCCGGACGGCCGATAAGCGGCATGGGCCGCCCGGCGAGCGCGCCAGGGCGCGACAAGGGCCTCTATCGCTCCGGGCCCCGTCCGCATTCCGAGATCGCGCAAGATCGATCGGGCCTCAGCCTCGTCCCGCGCCCGCTTGCCATGCATATCCATGAGCCAATCGGCGAGGGTGGCCTCCGCCGAGCCGCCCGGAAGATCGACGCCCAGCACGCTGTCGATCAGGACGAGGCCGACGGCCGCCCGCCCCTCTCGTTCAAACTTGCGAACCGCCGCATGGGCCACGACCCCGCCCAGGGACCAGCCGCCGAGCAGTGGCGACTCGGTCCGGGAAAGAGCCGCGCAGCTGGCTTCCGCCATCTTCTCCACCGTGCTCGCCATCGGCTCGAAATCGAAACCCATGACAGGCCGATC
>CAUZWC010000288.1:0-3531 GCA_963583595.1 Alphaproteobacteria bacterium
GCGCCAAAGCCCGCGTTGTTCACCAGCACGTCGATTTCGATTCCGGCGGACGCGAGCCGTTCGACAAGCCTGGTCGTCTCCCCGGCCTCGGACAGATCGAGCGCGAAGACATGAGCGGCGATGTCGTGGTGCTCGGTCAGTTCGTCGGGCGGCGCGCGCAAGCGGCCCTCGCGCCGCGCGACCAGCACCAGATCGGCGCCATCGGCGGCGAAGAGCCGCGCGAATTCGACGCCAAGCCCGGCCGAGGCGCCGGTGATCAGGACGGTTTCGCGGGCCAAGGCGGGTTGCGGGTCAGATGCGATGGACGGCCATCTCTTCCGGTGGCGGCGCTTCGGGCAACCGGCAGACGGGAAGACGGCGACGCATGGTTTCGGCGAAATCGCGCAGGCAGACCTCGTCCCGGCTGAGCGGCCCGGTGGTGTAGCTGCGCGACGCCATGCCCGCCTGGACATTGGCGAGCAGCCCGGTGTCCTCGGCATTGACTACCCGGTTGATGCGCCAGTTGAGATAGCGCGCGGCACGCATCTCGCGCCGGTCGTCGGGCAGGGCATAGGGGATTTCGCGGATGATCGTCTCGGTCGGCGAGACCGGAATCATCTGCATGAAATCGATCTGGTCCGGATAGACGTCGAAGGCCAGATTGGGAAACAGCTTGTAATAGGACCAGAGGTGCCGGCGTCCCTCGGGCAGATGGCCGACCTCGGGCAGATGCTTGAGATAGCCGCGCACGCTCCAGCCCTGGGCCGGGCGCTCCGCCGGCTCGCCGCACATCTTATGAACCATGCCCGCGACCTCGATGCGGTAGCTCGACCCGAACAGGCTGGCCAGGCCGTCATGGGCCACAGGGATGTGCAGCCCGTCGGCGTAGTTGTCGGTGATGTTTTTCCAGTTGACCGAACGCGGCCGCAGGGTGACACGGTCCAGCGGCTTCATCTCGGGCAAGCGGTAGGGCGCCAGCTCCTTGGCATAGGGCGCCATCAGCGCGGCGACGGAGGGCCCGCCATCATCCTCGATACGCGCGAAGACGAAACCGTTCCAGATCTCCGTCTGCGGCTGGGCGAGGCTATGCGCGGTTTTGTCGAAATTCTCGAAGGTCTTTTCGTAAGGCAGCTTTCGCAGCGCGCCATCCAGGCCGTAGGTCCAGGCATGATAAGGGCATTGCACCGCGCGTCCGCAATTGCCCTGGGACCCATCCAGCAGGCGCGAGGCGCGGTGGCGGCAGACATTAAAGAAGACGCGGACGGCCCCGTCCGCGCCGCGCAGGGCGGCCAGCGGCTCGCCCATGAAATCGAAGGTGACGTAATCGCCCGACTCCGGCACGTCCGCCTCGTGGCAGACCAGTTGCCAGCTCGGCATGAAGATTCGCTCGCGCTCAAGCGCAAAGAATCCGGGATCGTCGTAGACCCAGGCGGGCAGTGACCAGGCCGATAGATCCTCGGTCTCGTCGCGCGTCGGCATTCTGTGCATGCGAGCCATGGGGGTCGCTCCGGATGGTCTAGGGGCGGGGACCTGTCGTCAGAAGTGCCACAAGCGTCGTGGCTAAGACGCGCAGCATAGCTCCCTCCGGCTACCTTCGCGGAACAAGCGGGCCTTATAGCGACCGCAGGGTGCTTGCGAAACCCCGTGCCGTGCGGGCTCGCGGTGCGGACCGGGTTCGGATACAAACGGATTCCGCATGCATTGGAAGCGAGAATGATCGAAATCATCATCGAGCGATGGGATGCGGCCTCGGGCCTCACCGAATTCCTCTGGTCCGTTTGGCGCGACGGAAAACGGGTCGAAATGGGCGGTCCTCATGACGATCCCGCGCTGGGGGAAGCGGCGGCGCGCCGATACTGCAGCAACGCTCTGGGTGCCGAGCCCGAGAGGGTGAGCCGGCTCTAGACCGAGACCAGGGTCGCATAGGCCAGGGTCCGGAACTCGTCGGTCACCGGCTCGACCGTGCCGCTGGGGCCCTGGTACTGGGTCATGAAGACGCCGGTGATGTTTTCCTTGGGATCGACCCAGAAATTGGTGGCGGCCGCGCCGCTCCAGCCGAATTCACCGATTTGGCCAGGGGTGTAGGTCCGGCCAGGATCGATGCGCACCCGGACGCCGAGGCCGAAGCCGTAGCCGAGCATGGGCAGGCGGTTGATGGTCATGGGCAGATGCTTATCGGTCAGGCGGTTGGCCGTGAACAGGTCCAGGGTCGGCCCGGCCATCAGGGTCCGGCCGTCCGCGCTCTTCCCGCACACCAGCATATCGGCGAAGCGGCCGTAATCCTCGGCCGTCGAGAACAAGCCGTGCCCGCCGCGCTCGAAGAGGCCCGGCTTATCGAAGGGATGGCTGTCATCCACCGGCAGGGGGGTGAGTTGCTGACGCGGCGCTTCGGTGGGCGGAAACGGCGTGTGCAGGAACGGCGTGCCGTACATGCCCATGATGCGGTCGCGCTTGCCCTCCGGCACGTGGAAGGCCGTGTCTGCCATGCCGAGCGGGTCGAACAAGCGGTCGCGCAGTAACTTGCCCAGGGGCTTGTCGGCGATCACCTGGGCCAGATGGGCGGCGATATCGACGGAGACGGAATAGTGGTAAGCCGAACCGGGATGCCCGGCGAGCGGGAACTCGGCGATGCGGGCGGCCAGCGCTTCCAGGGTGCTGGTACTGTCGCCGATGATGACCGCTTCGGCATAGCGTTCCGCGACCGGGCAGTCATAGAGGAAGTCGTAGCTGAGGCCGGAGGTATGGGTCAGCAGATCGGCGATGTTGATGGGCCGGCGCGCGGGCTCCAGCCGCTCCGTCCCGTCGGCCTCGCGGATCAGCACCTGGCGGTCGGCGAAGGCGGGCAGGAAACGCGAGAGCGGGTCGTAGAGACGGAAGCGGCCTTCCTCCCAGAGCATCATCAGCAGGGCCGAGATGACCGGCTTGGTCATGGAATAGACGCGGTAGAGCGCGCCCTCGGGCACGGGGAGGCCGCTCTCCGTGTCGCGCAACCCGACCCGGCCCGTATGGAGCACTTCGTGATCGCGCGCGATGCGCCATTCGATCCCGCAGAAATGCCCGGCATCGATTTGCGCCTGCATCGCCGGCGCGATGCGCGCGGCCCGTTCCTCCGAAAAGATCCGTTGCTCGACCATGAGTCGAGTCTCCCCCAGGCTGCCCGGCTGCGGCAGAATAGGGCAGGGGCCGCGCCGCCGTCGAGCCACGGAAGGAAAAAAGGAATGTGCCGATGAGTTTGGAAACCCGTGTCCTGCCGGAAGCCTATGGCGTCCTCGCACCCGACGAATCCGAGATCCGCATCCTGCCGGTCGTGAAGGGCGGCAGGATGGTCCATTGCGCCCTGCCGCCGGGCGTCGTGACCCTGGCCATAAGGCACCGCACGGTGGAGGAACTCTGGCACGTGATCGGCGGGCGCGGGCAGGTCTGGCGCAAGGACGCGGAAAAGGAAGAGACCGTCGCTCTGGTGCCCGGCGTCTCCGCGAATATCACCCTCGGCACCGATTTGCTGTTCCGCTCCGCGCCCGATCAACCCCTCGAACTGATCCCCGCCACCAT
>CAUZWC010000289.1:0-3501 GCA_963583595.1 Alphaproteobacteria bacterium
TGTCCTTCGGGCCAGATGTGGTGCAGCGCGCGCGCTACAAGGCGCAGGCTGCCGCCGAATAAATGCGTCCGATGGCGGAGAGCAAGAAGCCGGCGACCATCCCGCCCGCCGGGCGGGTCGTCATGATCTCGGGTGCGAACCGGGGCATCGGCCTGGCGGTCGCCCAGCATCTCCACGAATTGGGCTATCACCTCAGCCTCGGCGCGCGCGATCCCGCCAAGCTGGCGGCGGCCGTCGCGGATCTGGGCGATGACGTCCTGCAATGCCGCTACGACGCCGAGGACCGCCCAACCGCCGCCGCCTGGGTCGAGGCAACGGTGGAGCGGTTCGGCAAGATCGACGCCCTGGTCAACAATGCCGGCGTGCTGCGCGCCTTTCCCTTCGACAAGCCTGACGAGCCCCAGCTCGACGAGATGTGGGCGGTCAATGTGAAGGGCCCTTATTTTCTGTCCCTCGCCGCCCTGCCGCATCTGCGCGAGACGGGGCAGGGGCGGATCGTCAACATTCTGTCCAATTCGGGCCTGCGCTATGCCGGTGGGGTGCCGGGCTACGCCATGTCGAAATTCGCCGCCACCGCGCTGACCCATGTCCTGCGCTACGGGGCCTGGGAGGACGGGGTGCGCGTCTGCGGCCTCTGCCCTGGCGCGGTCGATACGGATATGAGCAAGACCAACGCGCCCTTCCTGGGCGAGAAGATCGACCCGGACACCCTGGCCGTCATCGTGGCCATGGCCCTGTCCTTGCCCAACAGCGCCTCGATCGCGACGATGCCGATCAATTACGCGCTGGAAAGCGTGGTCTAGCCAAAAAGAGGAAAGCCCTCTTTTTTGGGTTCATTCTATGTCCAGGATTTTCCGGATGATGTAGCCGCCGGAGCGCTCGTCCAGTTCCAGTTCCAACTCGCCCCGGTCCTCGGCTTCTTCCAGCAGGTCGTTGAAGGAGCGGAAGCCGTAATAGGTTTCGTTGAAGCCTGGCTGGCGGCGCTTAAGGGTCTGCTTGACCATTGAACCCCAGAGGGTCGAGCGGTCGTCGCGCTCGCTGTAGAGGGCATCCGCCGTGTCCAGCACCAGATCGATCCCCTCCTGCATCTTGTCGTCGCGGTCGTCCGCACTCTCGGCTTTTTTCACCTTGGGCGCCGCAGCGGGCTTCCCTGCTGCCGCGGGCTTCCCGGCGGCCAGGGCGGCGGGGGCCGGCTTGCGCGGAGCCCGCTTGGTCTTGGGCTGCATCTCCCGGACCAGGTCGTCATAGAAGATGAACTCGTCGCAATTGCCGACCAGAAGATCCGAGGTGGCGTTCTTCACGCCGACGCCGATCACCGTTTTGGCGTTCTCGCGCAGCTTGCTGACCAGGGGCGAGAAGTCGGAATCGCCGGAGACGATGACGAAGGTGTCGATATGTTCCTTCGTGTAGCAGAGGTCGAGAGCATCGACGACCATGCGGATATCGGCGGAGTTCTTGCCCGCCTGCCGCGTATGGGGAATCTCGATCATCTCGAAGGCAGCTTCGTGCATGACGCGCTTGAAGGTCTTGTAGCGGTCCCAGTCGCAATAGGCCTTCTTCACCACGATACTGCCCTTGAGCAGCAGGCGTTCGAGCACCGGCTTGAGGTCGAATTCTTTGTATTTCGTGTCGCGCACGCCGAGCGCGATATTCTCGAAATCGCAGAAGACTGCGAGGCTGCTATCGCCGTTCACGCTTGATCCATTTGTCTGTTTTCCCACAGCAAGGCTAACACGCTGTTGCGGCCCTAGGGAAAGAGGCGTTGGAGAAAGGAGCGCGGGTCTCGTCAGGTCGAGAGATAGCCGCCATCGACCGGCAGGACGACGCCGGTGACGAAGGAGGCGAGGGGCGAGGCGAGGAAGAGGATCGCGGCCGCGACCTCCTCGGGTTCCGCTGGCCGGCCTAGCGGCGTACGCGCGAAGAGCTCGGCCTGAATCGCGGCATCACCGCCTTCGCCCGCGATCATCCGGGTACGGACATCGCTGGGCGCGACGGCATTGGCGCGGATGCCGTCCTTGGCCAGATCCACGGCCAGTGCCTTGGTCAAAGCCGCCACCGCGCCCTTGGACGCGGTATAGGCCGGCGCCGCCTCGCAACCCGTCAGCGCCCTGGTCGAGGCGACGTTCACGATCGTACCGCGGGTCTCGCGCAACTGGTCCAGATAGGCGTCGACCATGTGGAAGGGGCCGTCGGCGTTGATCGCCATGATGCGCCGCCAGGCGGCCAGGGAATCCTGGTCGCCGAAGGGCACCCTTTGGTGGATGCCGGCATTGTTGACCAGAATCGAGACGGGCCCGTGTTCGGTTCGCACCCGCGCGGCGCAGTCCCGCACCGCGTCGGCCGCGGCGATATCGACGGTCATCGTCGGTACACCTTCATCGGGTGTATAGGCTTGCGCCAGCGCGGCCGCGTCCAGGTCCAGGGCGATCGCCCGCGCGCCCGCCGCTCGCAGCCCCCGCACGGTGGCCAGGCCGATGCCCCGCGCGGCGCCGGTGACGACGGCCAGGTGTCCGGCCAGCAGGTCGTGGCGATATCCGGGAATGGTCATGGAATCTCCTGGGGCTCTTGGGCCGCCATATGTTTGGCGGCGACATAGCCGAAGGTCATCGCGGCGCCGATGGTGATTCCGGCGCCGATATAGGCTCCGCCCATCACGCTCGCCATATCGTTGCCGACGGCATAGAGGCCGGGGATTGCCACGCCGTTCGCATCGCGCACCTGGGCGTTCGGGGTGGTGTCGAGGCCGTAAAAGGTGCCGAGATCGCCCGGCACGATGCGCAGGGCGTAGTAGGGCGGTGCCGCGAGTGGACCCAGGGCCGGGTTGGGATGGTGGCCGGCATCGCCGTTCGCCCGGTTATAGGCGTTTAACCCCCGCGCGAAATCCGGGTCTTCGCCTCGCAACGCGTTGGCATTGAAACGGGCGACGGTTTCGGCGAGGCCCTTCGGATCGATGCGGCAGGCCCGCGCCAGGGCCTCCAGGCTGTCGCCCGCCTTCAGATAGCCGCTGCGCAGATGCGGGCCGGTGCGGCCGGGCCAGGGCGGCACGACCCCGATGCCGTAGCGGCGGATCGCCGGGCGGTCGGCGACGACCCAGGCTTCGACCGTCTCGTCCGCGCGGCAGGCCTCGATCATGGCCTGGACGATCAGATGGTAGGAATCCGATTCGTTGACGAAGCGCCGGCCATGCCGGTCGACGATGATGAAGCCCGGCTTGTTGCGGTCGATGAAATGGGGATAGGGCACGGTCCCGCCATCCTTCTGCGGCACGAGGGAGACCGGCGCCCAGGCGGCGGGCTGGGCGAGGGCGGTGTTGAGCCACCCGCCGGCCGCTTCGGCCAGGCGCGCGCCGTCGCCCGTGTTCGCTTCCGGCGCCAGGCGGGTGTGGTTCTTGCCGTCGCGGATATGGGGATAGTGGCGGCGTTTCATCTCCTCCGAAGCCGTGAAGCCGCCGCAGGCCAGGACCACGCCGCGCCGTGCGCGCAGGGTCAGGCTGCGCCCGGC
>CAUZWC010000290.1:0-3495 GCA_963583595.1 Alphaproteobacteria bacterium
AGGCGACGCTGCCGCCCTGCCTCGACTGGCTGACGGAGCAGAGCTTCGCGGCGCCGGACCGCATCGCCGTGCTGGGCCGGAGCTTCGGGGGCTATCTCGCACCGCGCGGCCTCCTGGGCGAGGAACGACCCTGCGCGACGATCCTCGACCCGGGCCAGATATCTTTCCGCGACGCTCTGCTCGGGCGCATGCCCGACCCCGTCAAGGGCGCCTTCGAGGCGGGCGACCGCAGGACCGTCGACAATTTCTTCGCCAAGGCCATGGCCGAGCGGCCCGCCCTGCGCTTCTACTTCATGAGCCGGGCGGCCGTGCATGGCTGCGCCGCGCCCGTCGATTATTTCGTGGAAATGATGCGCTACGATTTCCGCGACCGCGCCGACGAGATCACGGTCCTCGCCTTCGTAACGGACAACCCGCACGACTTCGCGATCCGCGGCAAGCATCTCTACGACGCTCTGGTCAATGCCGAAACCAAGACCCTCGCCCAGTTCGAGGTGCCCGAGCCGACCCCCGCGGCCCGCACGGGCGGCGGGGCCCATTGCGAGCAGGGCTACAACCTGCCCTTCGAGATGCAAGCCTTCGACTGGCTTTCCGACCTGATCGGCCACGAAAACGAAGGCTGAGGGTCAGGCGCCCTCGGCCTCCAGCCGGTCCCATATCTCGAGGATCCAGTGGCGAATCATCGCCGCCTCCTCCCAACGGTCGGAGAGTTCGTAACCGTCGGGGCCAGTCATGGCGTAGTCGGGCGGGCCGAGTTCGCAGAGGAAATTGAAGACCTCGCCTTCCTGCGCGCGGGCGCGCCAGCCGCGGATCCCCTCCTCCCACCAGCCCTGGAACAGCTCGACCCATTTCCGGTGCTGGGGATAGGCCAGCGGCAGCTGGATCTGCTCGCGCCCGGCGACGCGGCCTTGGAAGGAATCCGAGCGATCCAGGATGCGCTGGATGAAGGCGCGGTCGCGCGGCAGCAGCGGCAGGGGAAACTCCCGGTCCACGACGAAATGGGAAAGATCGGCGCAGAGCCGCATCTCGGGCACCGCGTCGAGCAGGGAGAGAGTGAAGAACAGGTCGTTGGTGATGCAGTTGCGGTGCGTTTCGAACAGCACGGGCATGCCCGCCTCTTCCGATTGGTCCATCCAGGCACGGATCACGGGAATGGCGCCCTCGACCGTCACTGGCATGACCTGGCCGATGACATTGACGAAACGGGCATCGAAATCCTTGGCCATCTCGAGCACGGGGCGCAGGCCCGCCACGGTCTTGGGGAAGGCGTTGACGATGCAACCCAGGCCATGCTTCTGGACGAAGGGCAGGCAGGCGCGGGCGTTATCCATGTCGATCGACCCGAGATCGACGGCCACCCCGTCATAGCCGGCGGCGGCGATCATCTCGAAGGATTCCTCGCGGCTGCGCTCCATGCCGTCGGGGCGGCGCAACTCCATTGCCCAGAGCGACTGAAAGATTTCGAGTTTCGGCATGGCCTCGTCTCCCCCGCGGATGAACGCGCCATCCTGAGCGGCCTCCCACCGGTCCGCAAGTGCCGTGCGCTGGATGGCCCGGGCAAAGCCGGGCCATGACGCCGATTGGGTCGGTCCTGCCTCGCTCGCCGCGCCTTGGTCGGGCGGGTCCCTACCGGATCTAGACATTCGGTCCCGGCGGACTTGCCGTCGCCCCATCCACGGTGTCGTCCTGGGACTTGTTCCCGGGACGACAGCGCCGTGTGTTTCGAGAATTCGACGCAAGAGGTGCGAATGCCGCGCGGGCAACCACGTCCCGCTCTGTCGCGGGATCGTGGCAAATGCTATGTCTCGCTCCGGGTTTTCAACGGGTCTACGAGCGGAAGGACGAACGGGAATGGGCGACGTGAAGGCGGATCCCGAGCAGGACCACCGGGTGCAGAGCGGCAACAATATGCCGATCCAGGCGCCGCTGATTCCGAACCCTTTCGTGCCCTATAACTGCCCGTATAACGCCGATCTCATGATCGTCTGCCGCACCGACAGGGCAATCCTGGACAAGTATCTGGCGCCCACCCCCTTCGAGGCGATCGACGACCGCTATGTCGTCTATGCCTCGGACTCCACCCGCTGCGACAAGACCCCCTTCATGGACATGGGCATCATCGTTCCGGTGCGCTGGGGCGATCGAACCGGCGGCTATTTTCTGTTCGAACACGAGGACAACGATTCGGCCATCGCGGCCGGCCGCGACCCTTGGGGCTATCCCCAGAAATACGCCGAGACCGCTTTCGAGGAGAGCGATAGGGCGGTGCGGTGCCGAACGACCCACAAGGGCGAGACGATCATGGATCTGTGCTGCGACCTGACCAAGCCGGTGAAATTCGAGCCGGTCGTGATGACGCCGCATCTCAATATCCACGTCCAGCCAGTGCCGGACGGGCGCATCCTGAACAAGCGCATCATCGAGCGCGACACCTCGCCCGATTTCGAACTGGAGAGCGAGCGCAAGGTAGCGGCCACGGTCACCCTGCGCGGCCTGCCGAGCGACCCCCTGCACGAATTGCAGCCCCGCGAGGTATTGGGCGCCAGTTTCGTCATCGGCCATTTCCATGCCACCGAGGAAAACGGCTGGAGCCGCACGGTGGCGGAGCTTTAGTGACAGAAGGAGCCACGCGATGGAAGGAACGGTGCGTTTGAGCCTCGCGGAGGCCGACCGGCTGGTCCATGCGGCCTTGACCGCCCATGGCATTTCCGAGGATCAGGCCCGGGCGATCACCGATACGGTGGTGATTACCGAGCGGGATGGCTGCCCGTCCCACGGCATGTTCCGGGTGCCCGGCTATATCCTCTCCGCCCTGCGCGGGCGGACGACCCTCGATGCCGTGCCGGTCGTCCATGACCTGGCGCCCGGCGTGTTGCGGGTCGACGCCGCCAACGGCTATTCGCCACTGGCCTTGAAAGTCGGCCGTGCGCCGCTGGTCGAGAAGGCGCGCAGACAGGGCATCGCCGCCCTGGGCATCGTCAACGCCTATCACTTCGCCGCCCTCTGGCCGGAGGTCGAGGCCCTGGCGGCCGAGGGGCTGGTCGCCTTCGCCTTCGTCAACGGCCAGGCGGACGTTGCGCCGCCGGGCGGCATCAAGCCCCTGTTCGGGACCGACCCGATGGCCTTCGCCTGGCCGCGCCGCGAGGGGCCGCCGGTCGTCTTCGACCAGAGCTCGGCCGCCCGGTCGCGCGGCGACATCATGCTGCACGAGCGCGACGGCAAGCCGATCCCGCTCGGCGTGGCGATCGACAAACACGGCAAGCCGACAACCGACCCGACCGCGGGCCTGGCCGGCGCGCAACTGCCCTTCGGCGGCTACAAGGGCGGCAATATCGGCCTGATGGTCGAATTGCTGACCGGCGCCTTGATCGGCGGGCTGTTCAGCTACGAATCGAGCGGAGTGCAGCCCGAGGAATGGGGTCCCTCCATCGGTAGCGAATTCATGATCGCCATCGATCCGGCCCGTTGTGGGGCCGGCAGCGCCGAGGCCGTATG
>CAUZWC010000291.1:0-3476 GCA_963583595.1 Alphaproteobacteria bacterium
GGCCTTGGCGCAGGGCGCCGCGACCAGGCGGGCCGCGCGGTGGCGGCAGAGATTATGGAAGGCGCGCAACCCGCCCCCTTCGTTCCGCACCAGCAGAACGGGCGCGCCCGCCACCGTGATCGGCCGAGCGTCGCCCGCTTCGGCGATGTCGTGGGAGAAGCCGGCCAGCACCCAGCACTGCGCGAAGATCGCCTGCATTTCCGAGTCGAATCGGGCCGCGTCGGAATAGGCTCCCGCGGGCAGGGTGGTCAGGGCGCTGGCGCAGGGGCTGGTGGGGCTGTCCATGGCCGCGATCTTGCGGCCGGTCTCGGAGGCGGTCAATCCGCGCCGTCTCGCCCGGGCCCTGCCGACCGGCTAGACTTCACGCCGTCAGGAGAGGAAGCCATGCGCGCTCGATCTTTCGGTTCAGCGGTCGGCCATGCCGGCGCCCCACCTTGCGGCGGCGGTCGCTAGCCTGTGGCGCGCGCGGCGACGCCCCGGCCCGCCCAGCCCCCCGTCACCGAGGCGGAGCGGTTTCGCGCCCTGCGCACGGTCGCCGATCTGGTCAGCGCGGGCCGCGATCTGGAAGAGGTGCTGGAGCGGGTGGTGGTCGCCGTCTGCTCCAATTCCGCCTGGACCTCGGGCGGCATCATGGCGGCGGATTTCGAGGTCGGGCATTCCGTCCTGGTTACCGAATACGATTCCCGCGAGGGCCATGGCGCGACCAAGCGGCAATGGGAATTGGAGACCAGCCCGACCCTCGAGGTCGTGCGCAGCGGTCGTCCCCGGGTCATCGAGGATGCCCAGAACAACGCCCAATATCCCGGCTATATGCGCGATGCCCGGGCGCGCGGCCTGAACACCGCCGTCGTCCTGCCCTTGGGCGTGCGCGACCGGGTCGGGCGGGACATGGTCCTCTCCGTCCATTCCCAGGCCCATGTCCCGGTCACCGAAGCGGAATCGGCCTATCTCGAAACCGTCGCGGGCCTCGCCGCCATCGCCGTGCGCCGGGCCGGCGATCTGATCGAGGAGCGGGCCATGTCCCATAAGCTGCGCCAGGCGGTCGCGGCCCAGGCGCCGCTGATGCGCCGGGTGCTGGGCGGGGCCGGGCAGGCCGATGTGATCGATCTGGCGGAAACCCTGTTGCGCTGTCCGGTCGCCGTCGTCGATATCCTCTCCGGCCGGGTCCATCCTGGGCGCTCGCCGGTCCCCGGCCGCCTGTCCAATTCCGAATGGCGCGCGGCGGCGGCTGGACCCCTGCGGCCGCATCTGATGACTGTCGCGCGCCTCGCCGAGGATACCGGCTTCTTCGCGCGCCGCCCGGTGAACGGCGAGATCGGCGCGCAGTCCTTTTCGGTCGAGGCCCATGTCGAGCCGCTCTTCGCCGAGGGCGAGCGGGCCGGGGCGGTGGTCGCCTTCGCCAGCGAATCGGGTTTCGACGAGTTCGACCGCCTGATCGCCGAGCAGGTGCGCTTCGCCCTCAGCGTCCAACTGGTGCGCGATCATGCCAGGTCGCGCGCCGATGCCGCGGGCCAGGCCGAACTGCTGGAGCGGCTGTTCCAGGCCGGGCCGCGCGATCGCGCCGCCCTGGTGCCGCTGGGCGCGCGCCTGGGCATCGACCTGGCCGGGCCCTGCCGTCTGGCCGCGATCGGTTCCGGTGCGGAGGAGGGGACCGCCGCGCCGGTCCGCGCCGCCGCCCTGCGCGCGGTCAACCGGGCGCTGGGCGAAACCGCGGCGGCCTTTCTCGCCGCCGCCCATGACGGCGATCTCGTCCTCATCGTCCCCGCCGGCCCGGAAGGCGACGAAGCGGCCTGGATCCGCGCGCTGGAGCGGATCGAGGCGGAGGTCGCCTGGGCGACCGGCGCGCCGCCCATCGTGGCCAGCGGAGCCGTCTGCACGGGCCCGGAACGCCTGGTCGCGACGCGGCGGAGCTGCGCAAGGGCGATCCGCGCCGCCCGCGCCCTGGGCCGCACCGGCCTGGTGCGGGAGACCGAATTCGGCGCCTTGGCCCTGCTGCTCTCGGCGGCGGATAGCGAGGCGGCGGGCGATCTGGTGCGCGAGGCGATCGGCCCGCTGCTCGATTACGACGCGGCCCATGGCGGGGTCATGGCGCCGACCCTGCGCGCCTATTGTCGCCATGGCGGCCGGCCCCAGGCGACGGCGGACGAGATGGGCATCCATGTCACCACCCTGCGCTACCGTCTGGGCCGGCTGCGCGAGCTTTTTGCCCTGGACCTGGGCGATCCGGACACCCGCTTCGCCCTCGACCTCGCCCTACGCCTGCACCGCCTCGGCGGCTCCGGGACGGTTTTCGACGAAAATTAGCTCCTAAGAATTCGAGGAATTAGAATCCAATTTACTCTATCTTTCATAGGATGATTGGAAGGCCGAATTGGACCATTATGTGGTCCTGGCGGCCTTCGGCGTCGCCGCGGCGTGGGTGACGGCGCCGGGCGCGGGGCCCGGCCCGGCCGGCGTATTGCTGGGAGGCCACGGCCATGAAATTCGCCCTTTCGCTCAATATGGAACGCCTGTCCTCCAGCGAGGACATGCGGGATGTCGTCCAACATGCCCTGACCATGGTGCAGATCGCCGAGGATGGCGGCTTCCATTCGGCCTGGTCGGCCGAGCATCACACGGTCGAACTGACCATCGGCCCCAACCCGCTATCCTTGTTGATCCATTGGGGCCAATACGCCAAGAAGATCCGCCTCGGAACGGCGATCCTGGTGGCGCCCTACTGGCATCCGATCCGCGCGGCAGGGGAAGCGGCGCTGACCGATCTCTATATCGACGGGCGGCTCGAATTCGGCATCGGCCGGGGCGCCTTCCAATGGGAATTCGACCGCCTCGCCGGCGGCATGCCCCAGGAGCAGGGCGGCGATCATATGCGTGAGATGCTGCCGGCGATCCTGGAGCTCTGGAAGGGCGACTATGCCCATGACGGCGAGATCTGGCAGTTCCCCAAGGCGACCTCGGTGCCCAAGCCGCTGCAGAAGCCCTATCCGCCGGTCTGGATCGCGGCGCGCGATCCGGCCAGCTTCGATTTTTCGATGAAGATGGGCGCCGACATCATGTCGACCCCGCTCTCTCGGCCTTTCGATGAGGTCGAACTCTATGCCGCGCGGCTGGCGACGGCGGTGCGCGAGAACCCGACCGTGCCTCGGCCGCGCTGGTGCGTGCTGCGCCGCGCCTTCGTCTACGAGGATGAGAAGGGGGCTGATATTCCGGTCCAGGCCTCGATCGATTACGGCCGCCGCTTCGAGAATCTGTTCGGCACCGGCGGCACGGTCGATAACGGTTTCCCGGAGCTGATTCCGCTGGACAAGGTGCGCGACGGGAAGAACTACGACCCCGATGTGATCCGCGATGCGATGATCTTCGGAACGCCCGATCAAGTCATCAAAAAATGCGAGTTATATGAGAATGTTGGTGTCGATATCTTAATGTTGGGTGTGAACTTTGGGCTCGATCCAGCCGATGAGCGCAAGTCTTTG
>CAUZWC010000292.1:0-3473 GCA_963583595.1 Alphaproteobacteria bacterium
GATGCCCTTGGCCTGATAGCCGGTGAGCCAGAGGATATTCTCGGGCGAGGAGACGAGCAGCAACTCGACCCCCGCGGTCTCCATCGCCGCGCGGGTGCGCGAGAGACGTTCGAGATACTCCGCGCGGGTGAAGGGAAGGGTGTGCTGCGCCATGGGATGCTCCTTCAGGATCGGCCGGCCAGTTTGGGGAGATCGGTTCGGCGGCGATTGTGACCCACCTTCGGCGGGCTCGCCATCATTTCGCCAAGCCCAGGCGCGACAAACCTTCGGACATCGCCGGCCGGCGCGCGTTGCGGGACGGGAGCGCAGCGCATAGAGTGCCGCCGCGCGGGCGCGAGAGTTAAGGCCCTCGCACCGGAAAAATAAAGCCAGCTTTACGAAGGCAGATCGCCATGCGTCGGACCCAATATTTTCTGCCCACCCTGAAGGAAAACCCCGCCGAGGCGGAGGTCGTTTCCCACCAGCTCATGCTGCGCGCGGGCATGGTCCGCCAGGCGAGCGCCGGGATCTATTCCTGGCTGCCGATGGGCTACACCGTGCTCAAGAAGATCGAGAAGATCGTGCGCGAGGAGCAGAACGAGGCCGGCGCGCAGGAAGTTCTGATGCCGACCATCCAGTCGGCCGATCTGTGGAAGCAGAGCGGGCGCTACGACGATTACGGCAAGGAAATGCTGCGCATCGAGGATCGCCACGGGCGCGAGATGCTCTACGGCCCCACGAACGAGGAGCTGATCACCGAAATCTTCCGCACTTCGGTCCGCAGCTACCGCGACCTGCCCAAGATGCTCTACCACATCCAGTGGAAGTTCCGGGACGAAGTGCGGCCCCGCTTCGGCGTGATGCGCGGGCGCGAGTTCCTGATGAAGGACAACTATTCCTTCGATGCCGATTTCGAGGGCGCCAAGGCAGCCTATAACAAGATGTTCGTCGCCTATCTACGGACCTTCGCGCGCATGGGCATGAAGGCGATCCCGATGGAAGCCGAGTCCGGCCCCATCGGCGGCGATATGAGTCACGAATTCATCGTTCTGGCCGATACCGGCGAGAGCGAGGTTTTCTGCGACCGGGAGTTTCTCGATTTCGACGTCCTCGGCAGCGGCGTGGATTACGAGAACGCGGCCCGGCTCCAGGGCATCGTCGATCATTTCACCAAGCTCTATGCCCGCACCGACGACATGCACGAGGCGGCGGTCTTCCAAGACCAGGTGCCCGAGGCCCGGCGCTATCACGGCCGGGGCATCGAGGTCGGTCATATCTTCTATTTCGGCACCAAATATTCCGAGCCCTTGGGCGCCAAGGTCATGACCAAGAACGGCGGAAATTCAGCCGTCCATATGGGCTCCTACGGCATCGGCGTCTCGCGCATGCCGGCCGCGATCATCGAAGCATCCCATGACGAGCGCGGCATCATTTGGCCCGAAAGCGTGGCGCCGTTCCATGTCGGCCTGATCAATCTGCGCTCCGGGGACGCCGCTTGCGACGCGGCCTGCGACGACGCCTATGCCAAGCTGCGGGGCGCAAGGGTCGATACCCTCTACGACGACCGCGACGAGCGGCCGGGCGTGAAATTCGCCGAGATGGACCTGATCGGCCTGCCCTGGCAGCTGATCGTCGGCCCGCGCGGCCTGAAATCCGGCAGCGTCGAACTCAAGCGCCGCGCGACGGGAGAGACCGAAGAAATCTCCCTCGACTCGGCCCTCGCGCAACTGACGGCCTGATGCTTGGTTTCCGGTGCCGTACCGCTTGCCTCACCCCGAGCCTGACGAAGGGTGAAGCGGGCACTGCCGCGCCCATAACGACGCCATGATCTTCTCGCCCTTCGAACGCATGGTGGCGATGCGCTACCTCCGGCCGCGCCGGCAGGAGGGCTTCGTTTCGGTCATCGCCGGCTTCTCCTTCCTCGGCATCATGATTGGGGTCGCCACCCTGATCATCGTGATGAGCGTGATGAACGGCTTCCGCGTCGAGTTGATGGGCCGGATTCTGGGGCTTAACGGCCATATCGCCGTCCAAGGGGCCGCTGGCCCGCTGCGCGATTTCGATCCGGTGGCTGAGGCGGTGCGCGGAATTCCCGGTGTCGTCGTCGCCACCCCGATCGTCGAAGGCCAGGTGATGGCGACGGCCGGCGGCCGCGCCTCCGGCGCACTGGTGCGCGGCATCCGACGCGACGACCTGCTGAAGAAGCCGACCATCGCCGACAATATCGTCATGGGCTCGCTCGACCATTTCGAGGGGCGGGACGCGATGATCCTGGGCGACGCCCTGGCCCGCCGCCTGGGCGTGGCGGTGGGGCAGAGCGTGACCCTGATCTCGCCGGACGGCTATCAGACGGTCATGGGCTCGGTCCCGCGCAGCAAGACCTTCACGGTCGAGGCCGTCTTCAAGATTGGCATGTACGAATACGACAATTCCTTCATCTATATCCCGTTGGAATCGGCGCAGGTCTATTTCCGGCTGCCCGATGAGGTCTCCAGCATCGAGGTGATGGTCGAGGATGCGGATCGCGTCGCGGCGATCAACCGGGCCATCCGTGAGGCGGTGTCAGGGCGGCCACTGCGCCTGTTCAGCTGGCAGGAATCGAATTCCAGCTTCTTCAGCGCGCTCGAGGTCGAGCGCAACGTGATGTTCATGATCCTGACCCTGATCATCGTGGTCGCGGCCTTCAACATCATCGCGGGCATGATCATGCTGGTGAAGGACAAGGGGCGCGACATCGCCATTCTGCGGACCATGGGCGCCACCCGGGCTTCGATCATGCGCGTCTTCTTTCTGTCCGGGGCCAGCATCGGCGTCGTCGGGACCTTGGCCGGGCTGCTGCTGGGCCTGGTCTTCTGCGCCGAGATCGAAACCATCCGCCAATGGCTCCAGACCCTGACCGGCACGAAGCTCTTCCCGGACGAAATCTACTTCCTGGCCCAGATGCCGGCCGAGGTCGAACCAATGGAGGTGGTCAAGGTGACGGCCATGGCCTTCGGCCTGTCCTTCCTGGCGACCCTCTATCCCTCCTGGCGGGCCGCGCGGCTCGATCCGGTGGAGGCGCTGCGCAATGAGTGACGCGACGGGCCCGGCCGGCGTGGAGGTGGCCGCGGGACAGTCCCCCGGCGGCCTGAACCTGCGCCAGATAGTGCGCCGCTTTCGCCAGGGCGGGGCGCCCCTCGATGTGCTGCGTGGCGTCGATCTGGAAATCCGGCCGGGCGAGATTGTCGCCCTGGTCGGGCCCAGCGGTTCGGGCAAATCGACCCTGCTGCATATCGCCGGGCTGCTCGAACGGCCTGACGAAGGCACTGTGTCGATCGCCGGCAAGGACGCAGGCGATCTCGACGATGCCGGGCGCACGGCCCTGCGGCGCGCCCATCTCGGCTTCGTCTATCAGTACCATCATCTTCTGCCCGAATTCTCCGCCGTGGAGAATGTCGTGATCCCGCAGATGATCGCAGGGCGCGACCGCACCGAAGCCCGCGAGGTCGCGACGA
>CAUZWC010000293.1:0-3469 GCA_963583595.1 Alphaproteobacteria bacterium
GCTCGGGTTCGATACCGGCGGCATCGAGCAGCGGGCGCAACTCGTCCAGGATCCGGCCCTTGGGCAGGGCCATGACGAGCGGCGCGGGATTCCCCTCCGCAGCTAATTTTGAGTTTGTGCTCACGGCCTATCCTCCCCGGCCCAATCGGCCGGTCAGCTTTCCTCGGCGATCAAGTGACGCGGCGATGCCGCGGCCGGCCAGGGTTCACCGAAATCGCGCAGGTGGCAGCGGATAGCCTCGACCTCCAACCGCAACTCCGCGCCGCCGGCCATGACCAGAGTCACCGTACCCTTCTCCGCCCCGTCCTCGGCATCGATCGCGAGCAGTTCGAGAATCCGTCCGCTATCGGCGCGGCGGTTGATACCACGCATGCGGACCCCGGTCACCTCGTCGAAAGAGACCCCCGTATGAATTCGCGAGCGCCGCCCGGAGCCTTCCTCCTCCCAGAGAAAGCGGCTGGCGACGAGGATGAAGCGCCGCTCCTCGGCCAGATAGGCCATGTCGCCCAGGGTAACGAGGGCGTCCTGGAGGCAAGCCGAGACGACGGTCATGTCCTCAGCATCCTCGGCGCGCAGGCTCAGAGCGTCGGGCATCGTTTCATTCATCGCCGAGCCGCTCAATCCGGGCGCCGCAGAGAGCGAGCTTTTCCTCGACCCGCTCATAACCCCGGTCAAGGTGGTAGACCCGGCTAACTACCGTCTCGCCCTCGGCCGCAAGGCCGGCGAGCACGAGCGAAACCGACGCGCGCAGATCGGTCGCCATGACCGGCGCGCCGGTCAGCCGGGCGACGCCGCGCACCACGGCCGAGCCGCCATGCAGGTTGATATTCGCCCCCATGCGCATGAGTTCCGGCACATGCATGAAGCGATTCTCGAAAATCGTCTCGGTGATCATCGAAGCGCCCTCGGCGGTCGCCATCAAGGCCATGGTCTGGGCCTGCAGATCGGTGGGGAAGCCGGGGAAGGGTTCGGTCATCACATCGACCCCGGCGATCCGGCCGTTGGTCCGGCGCGCGCGCAACCCGCGCGGGGTTTCTTCCATGGACAGCCCGGCGCCGGCCAGCGCCTCGCCCACCGCGCCGAGTTCGCCCAGGCGCGCGCCCACCAGTTCGAGATCGCCATCGGTGATGGCGGCGGCGATGGCATAGGTGCCGGCCTCGATCCGGTCGGCGATCACCGCGTGTTCGGCGCCGTGCAGCGCATCCACGCCCTCGATTTCCAGGCGGTCGGTGCCGATGCCGTCGATATGCGCGCCCATGGCCTGGAGGCAGCGGGCGAGATCCGCGACCTCCGGCTCGCGCGCGGCGTTCTCGATGATCGTCGTGCCCTGTGCCAGGGTCGCCGCCATCAGCGCATTCTCGGTCGCGCCGACCGAGGTCATGTTGAAAACGATATGGGCGCCCTTGAGGCCCTTGGGCGCGGTCGCCTCGACATAGCCGTTGGCCAGCTCAATCTCGGCCCCCATCTGCTCCAGGGCGCCGATATGCATGTCGACCGGCCTGGTGCCGATGGCGCAGCCGCCGGGCAGCGAGACCCGGGCCCGGCCGCAACGCGCGAGCAAGGGGCCCAGCACCAGGACGGAGGCGCGCATCTTGCGCACCAGATCGTAGGGCGCTTCGGTCTGGGCGATCTCCGCCGCGCAGAGATCCAGGGTGCGTCCGGCATGGCCGCCATCGCCGGCATGGCCGTTCATCTCGATCCCGACGCCCAGGGTTGTCAGCAGGCGCACCAGGGTGGTGATATCCGCGAGATGCGGCAGATTCGACAGGCGCAAGGTGCCCTCGGTCAGCAGGCTGGCCGCCATCAGAGGCAGGGCCGCGTTCTTGGCGCCGCCGATGCGGATTTCGCCCTGCAGCCTTCGGCCGCCGCCAATACAAATCCTGTCCATAACTGTCCTGGGCCTATCCTCATCAACCGGGGCCGGCCCGGGCGGCGCACGCCGCCGCCAAGTACGCCCATCCCCAGGGTTGTCTACTGCATGGCGCCTTGCCGCTTCAAGCGGCGGGCGAAAGCTAACCTATCTTGTCGTCCGATGATGACGATTCGGTGGCCTTGTCCGACCCGTCCTCGCGCGCCCGGCTCTGCGCCTTTCGCCGGAGCAGATTCTCGCGCAGGGCCTTCGCCTCGCGCACACGCCGCGCGTCCGATCTGTCCGGCGGGTCAGCGCCACACCCGGGCGACGGCTTGTCCCTGTTCTTGTCGCTCATGCCGCCGCCTCGCCGGGCAGGAAGAGGTTGAGCCAGTCGGCCACCAGGGCCGGCCGCTCCGCGTTCTCGATCTCGACCGTCACAGCAAGGCGCAGCAGGATACCGCCACCCTCGCGCCTTTCCGCGCCCGAAAGGACGACCCGGGCGCGCACCTTCTCCCCCGCCCGCACAGGGGTCAGGAAGCGCACCCGGTCGAGGCCGTAGTTGAGCCCGACCATCTCGTCGCCCCAATCGACCCCGGCTTCACGCAGCAGGGCGCTGAGCAGGGAGAGGGTCAGAAAGCCATGGGCGATCGTGCCGCCGAAGGGACCGCCGGCGGCGCGCTCGGGATCGGTGTGAATCCAATAGGTGTCGGCCGTCGAATCGGCGAAGCCGTCGATCATCGCCTGGGTGACGGCGCGCCAAGGCGAGGCGCCGATCTCGCGGCCGATGAAATCCTCGGCCTTCGCTATCGTAAAACCACCACCAGCCATGCCCGTTCCTTCTCTCGCGCGCTTCGCCGGAAAGGATGCGGGCCGTCGCGACGCCTGTCCAGGACTTGCCAGGATTTGCCGCGGGAGCGACCCGGCATGCCCGGATTCGCCCGGCCAGGCCTAAGTCAACTCTTTAATTCACAATCATAATCCAGCCTGGTCAATGGCTTAGCGCCTCGAAATCGCCGATTCTTGTCATTTCTTGACATGCCCTCCCTGAAGCCATTCCGAAACGGCGCCGCTCCAGCCTCGTCATGTATTCACTTTTTGTTCCTATTCAAGGCACCTGCGAACGGAGCGGAATCCGGCGAAATTCGTGCTGGACGGCGAGTCCCGGTCGATTCAGGATGCCCGCCATGCGCGAGCGGACCGCCCATTTCCGGCGCGGCGCCCCTAGAGATGCGGGCTCCGGCGTCGTTCCGGAGTCGAGCAAAGGGGCCCGCATGCCTGCCCGCGCTGCTGGCCGCCCTGTTGCTGGCCGGCTGCACGGGCAGTGCGCCCGAAGCGCCGATCGCGCCCATCGCCTCTGCCACACCCAACTCCGGCGCCGAAGCCTTCGCCGTCGAAGCGCAGATCGGCGAGACGGCCGTGCCCCCATAATGCGTGACCTATGCCCGGGAGATCGGCGAGGTCGCCCTGCGCGGCGACGCCTGGACCTGGTAGGATCAGGCCGAGGGCCTGTACGAGCGAAGCCATCGGCCGCGCGCCGGCGCAACCATGGTGTTCCGCAAGCGCGGCAGGTCCCTGGGCCATCTCGCCGTGGTGACGAGGGTGGTCGGCGACCGGATC
>CAUZWC010000294.1:0-3440 GCA_963583595.1 Alphaproteobacteria bacterium
GCCCCCGGCCCGAACGGCCATCGATCCCGCCGCGCTCGCGCGCATCGCCGCCCGCTTGCCGGGTGCCGGGCGGATCAGCAGCGACGATCTGGAACGCCTGCCGACCACCGGCCTGGCCCATGACCATCTGCGCCTGCGCGGCATGCTGGTCGATGGCTGGCCCGTCCTGCTGCGCGTGCCGCGCACCAGCTTCTGGGGCCTGGCGCCGGGCGCGGCCCTGGCCCGCCAGGCCGAAGCCTTCCGCCGTCTCGCGCCCTCGGGCCGCACCCCGCGCCTGCTCGCCGTCTTCGAACCTGAACCGGACCTGCCCTATGGCGCCCTGGCGGTCGAAGAGGTCCCGGGCACGCCGCCCAGCCTGCCCCGCGACCTGTCCGCCCTCGCCCAGGCCCTGGCCGCCATCCATGGCCTTCCCACCCCGCTGCCCGAGGCGCGCCCGCCCCTCGACGACCAGACCAAACCGGTCGCCGCCACCCTGGCCGTGATCGAGGCCCAGACAGGCCATCTCGAGGCCGCCGGCCTGCACTCGGAGTCGAGCGCCATGCTGGCCGAGGATCTAGCCTGGGCGCAGCGTTTTGCCGCCGGAGCGGGAGCCGAGGCGCAGCCCTGCGCGCTCGTCCTGACCGACACCCAGCCGGGCAATTTCCTGATCGGCGCGGACGGTTCGGCACGTTGCGTCGATCTCGAAAAAGCGCTTTACGGTGCGATCACCATCGACCTCGCTCATGCAACGATTCTCCCCGCCGTCGGCTGGGACCCGGCCTGCGCCATGGGGCTCTCAGCCGCCGATATCGCGGGGTTCTACCGCGCCTATCTGGCGGCCGCCGAGCCTTCTCTGGCGAAGGCCCTGCGCCCTTGGCTGGCGCCCATGCGGCGGCTGACCTGGCTGCGCACGGTCACCATCTTCGCCAAGATGAAGGCCGCCCATCTGTCCGGCGCCTGGACCGGCCACGACCTCGCCCCGGCCTTCCGTGCCCATGTCCTCGCCCATATCGACCGCTGCCACGATCCCGTTCGGATCGCCGCCATGCGGGCGGAATGGGCGGGCGGTCAGGATCCTCTATCGACCCTCTAAATGTTCTTATAATGTTCTCATCCGCGCGATAGCCTCGCGCGATGGATGAGATAGACGCCCTGGCTCCCCTCAAGGGCCGTGGCGCCGCAAGAAACGCAGCGGGCCGGTTCGAGCGCGAGCGGCGCATAGCGGTCGATGACGGCTGGGCACGCGCCGAGGAAGACGAGGATCTTCCGCCCCTGCGGACCACAGTGACTATCGACAAAAGCCGAACGATCATCGCCCGCAACAGCTCCCCCGACATTCCCTTCGACCGGTCGATCAATCCCTACCGGAGCTGCGAGCATGGCTGCGTCTACTGCTTCGCCCGCCCGACCCATGCCTATCTCGGCCTGTCGCCGGGCCTCGATTTCGAAACCCGGCTTTTCGCCAAGCCCGATGCCCCCGAACTGCTGGTGCGGGAATTGCGCAAGCCCGGATACCAATCCCGGGTCATGGCCCTGGGCACCAACACCGACCCCTATCAACCGATCGGCCGGAAGATGAAGATCACGCGTGGCGTTCTCGAAGTGCTGGACGCCTTCAATCATCCGGTCGGGATCGTCACCAAATCGGCCCTGATCCTGCGCGATGCGGATATCCTTCCGCGCATGGCGGAACGCAAGCTGGCGCGCGCCTTCGCCTCGCTGACCACCCTGGATTCGAAGCTGGCGCGCAAGATGGAACCGCACGCACCGACCCCGGCCCGGCGGCTCGAAGCGATCGCCGGCCTGGCCGAGGCCGGCATCCCGGTCGGGGTGATGACCGCGCCGATGATCCCCGGCCTGAACGACCACGAACTCGAAGATATTCTGACCGCCGCGGCCGGCGCCTGCGCGACCCTGGCCGGCTTCGTCCTGCTTCGCTTGCCGCTCGAGATCGAAGATCTGTTCGGCGAATGGCTGAGCGTCCACGCCCCCGCCCGCGCCCAGCGCGTCCCGAACCTGATGCGCGAATCGCGCGGCGGAAAGCTCTACGATTCGACCTTCGGCGAGCGGATGAAGGGGCGGGGCCCCTATGCCAAGCTGATCCAGCAGCGCTTCGACCGGGCGACCGCCCGCCTCGGTTTCAGCCGCGACGCCTTCGCGCTCGACACCAGCCTGTTTCGCCCGCCGCCCGCACCCGGAGATCAGCTTTCCCTTCTCTAACAGCCTGCTAAAAGCCGGATAGCCTGCGGCCCGGCCCGCGCTTCGTGTTAGCATTGCGCCATGCATGGGCCCCATGAACTGACGGGTATGGCGTTGACGGCGCTCGCCGCGCTGGCCTTCGGCCTCGCCATGACCCGGCTCAAGCAACCGGCCGTGGTCGGCTATATCCTCGCCGGCGTCGTCCTTGGCCCCTCCGCCCTCGCCCTGGTGACAGAACGCGAGAGCATCGCTCTGCTGGCCGAACTGGGCGTGCTGATGCTTCTCTTCCTGGTCGGGATGGAGTTGAGTGTCAGCACCTTCAAGGCGGTCTGGCGCATTGCCGCGATCACGACCGGCACGCAGATCCTGGTCAGCGTGCTGGCCACTTACGCCCTCTCCTTCGTCTTCGACTGGCCCATCGGCCTCGCCATCTTGCTCGGCTTCATGTTCGCGGTCAGTTCCACGGCCGTCGCCATCAAGATGCTGGAGGATGTGGGCGAGGCAGACACCAATGTCGGGCGCATCACGATCGGTATCCTGATCGCCCAGGACCTCGCCGTCGTGCCCATGATGCTGACCCTCGACGCCATGGCCGGCGCCGGCATCAGCGCCCTCGGGATCGGCCGCATCGTGCTGTCGCTCGCCGTACTGGGAGGGCTGATCTGGTTCCTCGGCCGGCGCGGCAGCCTGACCCTGCCCCTCGCGTCCTGGATCGAAGAACGGCGCGAGCTGCTGCCGCTCGCGGGGTTGAGCTTCTGCTTCGCGGCCGCCGCCTTGACCGGCCTGATCGGCCTGTCGCCGGCCTATGGAGCCTTCCTGGCCGGCATGGTGATCGGCAATTCTCGGCACCGCGAAAAGCTGCTGCACCAAATTGAGCCGATCCAAAGCATCCTGCTGATGGTCTTCTTCCTCTCGGTAGGCCTGCTGCTGGACCTGGCCTATATCTGGGACAATCTCGGCATGGTCCTGCTCGTCCTCGTCGTCGTGACCATCGCCAAGACGGGGCTCAACATCGCCATCCTCAGCGCCCTGCGCGAGCCCTGGACCCGCGCCTTCCTGACCGGCGCGCTGCTCGCCCAGATCGGCGAATTCTCCTTCCTGCTGGCGGCGGTCGGACTCTCGGCCGGTCTGATCACGACGGAGGACCACCCTCTCCTGGTCGCGATCACCGTGCTCTCCCTGGCGACCAGCCCCTTCTGGCTCGCCCTCGCCCGCCGCCTGCACCGCGTGGCCATGCTCGGCATCACTTCGGGCCGCGAAAT
>CAUZWC010000295.1:0-3405 GCA_963583595.1 Alphaproteobacteria bacterium
TAGGCGCCGTCGGCATCATGGGACTCCATGCCGGTTAGGGCCGGGCAGAAGACGCTAATATGGTGCTCGTCGGTGAGGCACTCGAAGATATGCCGGTCGTTTGGGCCGACATTGTAGAGCCTGCCGAGGCCGAACTCCCAGACCTGGCCGCTCGTCTTGTCGGTCACACGGCCCTGGTCGGCGATGATGTAATTGGCCTCGTTATGGTGCTTGAACCAGAGATGCGCGGCCGAGCCGCCATCGACCCAGTTGATGTTGTAGGAAAAGCCCATGCCGTCGACCGCGGTCAGGAAGCGGGCCGAGCGGATGGTATCGCCGACCAGGCTCAGGACCCGCCCCGCGGCCTTCACCTCGTCGAAGGTACGAACGAACATCGCGTTTCCGTCGCGCGCCTCAGTAACCCGGCGGGCCGGGCGGAACCGGGCCGGTGGCCTCGAGCGCGCCGTCCGCGTCGTGCTGCTCGTCGCCGTTGAGCGGCGGGCAGAACACGCTCAGGAGGTGGATATCGGTCTTGGCGGTCACGCGATGGCGGTCCTTGGGGCCGACGCAATAGACCATGCCGGGCTCAAGGGGCCACGATTCGCCGGTCGTGAGATCCTCGACCGTGCCGCTGCCGGAGAGGATGTGGTTGCTCTCCCAGTGATTCTTGTACCAGAGGTTGGCGACCGCGCCCTTGGCAAAATGCACGTCAGAGAAGCTGAAGCCCATCTTGTCGGCGGCGGTCAGCATCCGGATCGTCTTGGCCTGGCCATTGGCCGCGCTGATCTCCCGGCCGGCCTTGCGCATCTCGTCGGCGCGCAGGACGAACATCCGCCGGTCGGTCTTGGGGGTCTCGCCGCTGGGCGAATAGGCGCCGTCCGAATCGTGGACTTCCTTGCCGGTCAGCGCGGGGTAGAAGACGCTGCAATGGTGCTCGTCGGAGGTGCATTCGAAGACGTGCGAATCGTTGGGGCCGACGTTGTAGAGGGTGCCGGGCCCGAACTCCCAGGTCTCGCCGGTCGTCTTGTCGGTCAGCTTGCCCGTGCCGGAAATGATGTAATTGGCCTCCCAATGGTGCTTGTACCAGAGGTTGGCGACCGAGCCCGCGCTGACCCAGTTCATGTGATAGGAAAAGCCCATCCCGTCCGCCGCGGTCAGGAAACGGGCCGAGCGCGTGGTGTCGTTGACCAGGCTCAGGACCCGGCCCGCGGATTTCACGTCGTCCAGATTGCGTGCGAACATCGCGCTTCTCCTCAGTTCTTGGGCGGGCCGGGCGGGATCGGCCCGCTCGGCGACAGCGCCCCGTCCTCGTCATGTTGTTCGTCTCCCGCCAGGGCCGGGCAAAAGACGCTGATGACATGTAAATCCGTCTTGGCCTCGACCGTGTGGCGGTCCTCGGGGCCGACAATATGCATGGTGCCGAGGCGCATGGGCCAGCTTTCGCCGCTCGACCGGTCGGTCACGATGCCCTCGCCGCCGATCGTCACGTTGGCTTCCCAGTGATTCTTGTACCAGAGGTCGCTTTTCGCGCCTGCCGCCACGGTCACGTCGGAAAAGGAGAAGCCGACCCCGTCGGCCTTGGTCAGCATGCGCAGGGAGCGCGCGGTGCCGCCGGCGATGACCAATTCCTCGCCGGCCGTGCGCATCGCCTCGACGGTGCGGACGAACATGGCGTCGCGCCCGGGCGGAATTTCGCCGGTCGGCGGATAGGCGCCGTCATCGTCATGGGTCTCGGTGCCCTGAATGGCCGGACAGAAGACACTGATCATGCGGATTTCTGATTCGGCGGTGAAGCTGTGCCTGTCCCGGGGGCCGACGGTGTAGAGGGTGCCGGGCCGTAGGGGCCAATCCTCGCCGGTCTCCAGGTTCTCCAGGAAGCCCGTGCCGGAAATGATGTAATTGGCTTCCCAGTGGTTCTTGTACCAGAGGTCGCGGCCGCGACCCGGCGCGCGTTGGTTCATATGGAAGGAAAGTCCGATTCGGTCCGCCGCGGTGATGAATCGGACCGAGCGGGACAGGCCCTTGTTCAGGACCTTTTCCCAACCCGCCGCGCGGCGTTCCTCGACCGTTCTGACCAGCATGCGCCCCTCCCCCAAACCCCTCCCCCGATGCATGCGGGGAGAGAGGGTCTCGCACGGTTGTGCGGCCGGCGGTTACTCCGCTGCCGCGCGCGCGGTCTGCTGGCCCTTCAGGTCGATCTTGGCGAGGCCGGCGCGGATCTTCTCGCGGGCGGCGTCGTTGACCGGCCGGTAGGGCAGGCGGGCGAAGCCGCCGGGCCGCCCGAGGATGGCCATCGCCTCTTTCACGAAGACGTAGTTGGGCGCGCCCACCGCGGCGAGCAGGTGATAGCACTCGTCGATCGTGCGCTGGCTGCGTTCGATCTGGTCGTAGCGCTTGGCCAGGAGATGCTCGCAATACTCCACGACATCGGCCGCGCAGACATTGGAGATGGTCGAGACGATGCCGACCGCACCCCGGCTGAACTTGGCCAGGCCATACGGCTCCAGCCCGGCGAAGCAGGCCAGGCGGTCGTCGACCGCGTAGATCGCCTCGCTCATCTGATAGAGGTCCTTGGTGCTGTCCTTGAAGGCCACGACCTCGGGCAGCTTGGCCAGTTCGCTGGCCATCGCCGCGTCGACATTGATGCCGGTGCGCGGCGGGTTGTTGTAGATCATGATCGGCAGGCCGACCTTGGCGACCTCGGCGTAATGGCCGAGAACGTCGTCGCGGCTCGGCATGGCATAGGGCGGCGGCAGGACCATGCAGCCGTCGAGGCCCAGATCCTTGGCGGCCTGGGTCAGGGCGACGGTCTCGCGCGTGCCGATCGCCGAGGTGCCGGCGATCACGGGCACGCGGCCCTTGACCTGCTCCTTGTAGATTTCGAAAACGCGCACCCGCTCCTGGTCGCTCAGCGAGAACCACTCGCCCGTGCTGCCCACGGAAATGAAGCCGTGGACGCCCTCGGCCAGGAAGACCTCGATCAGGTCGCGGGTCGCCTGCTCGTCGAGCGCGCCGTCCTTGGTGAAGGGGGTGACGGCCGCCGGATAGACGCCCTGCCAGTCGCAGCGTTGATGTGCCATTTGGGTTCTCTCCCTCAAGAGGTTGGCGCACGAAACCGACGCCGATGGAAATTCATGAAACCTGTGTTTCTTGATTAGCAGATAGGCGAGGGTGAATCGAGAGGCTGAGCGGGTCCACCGTAACCGTCGGGCGTGGCCGGGCCATGCCCTGCGCCTGGGCAAGGGAGAGGTTCTTGGTCGAACCTCGCCTGTTTCCGAATGCGGACGATCCGCAGGGGCGTGCAGCGCCAATTCCGAGGAGGGCGGGTGGCCGGCGAGGCGCGCGTTACGCGCTGTCCCACGACAGCCGGTCGAGGGTGGCCTTTAGCCGTGGGGCGGCAAAGTCGATGAAGGCGCGGATCGTGGG
>CAUZWC010000296.1:0-3385 GCA_963583595.1 Alphaproteobacteria bacterium
AGGGCCGGTCCATCGCGAAGCCCGGCTTGCCCCAGTCCTTGTCCCTCCCCGTCCAGACCAGCAGAGCGCCGCCCGGTGCGATGGCCCGGCCCGAGGCTTCGGCCGCCGCTTCCATATCCGCAATCGAGATCGCTTCGCCGTTCTTTTTATGGGTCAGGTCGAGAAAATGGCCGGGCAGGACCAGCTTTTCCAGGGGCGTCTCGGCCACGTCCCTGCCCTCGCGCAGGACATGGCGCGGCACGTCAAGATGGGTGCCGGCATGTTCCGGCATCAGCATCATCCGCGCCTCCATCGACAGCTTGCCGCCGCTGATCTTCTCCGACTTCTCGAAGCCCGTGGTCGCCCAGAAGGCCACGGCCGCACCACCGATATTCGGCATGCCGTGATACATCTCATGGGCCAAATCGACGATTTCCTTGGGCATTCGCATGGCGGTCTCCTTGATTTCCAGCCTTGTCGTCGAGGGTATCAGGCGGCGGACGACGCAGGTTTGCGGGCGACGAAAGCGGTGAAGGCGATCGCCGTGGCGAACATGATCAGGCTATAGATCGCCGCTGGAATGGCATAAGCCCCGCCGAGGCCCAGACCCGCCACGACCGCGATGGCCAGGGTGCCGTTCTGCAGCCCGCATTCGAGAGACAGGGCGATGCGCTGGGGCCGGCCGACCCCAACAAGCACGGCCCCGAAGAAGGCCAGGGCCATCATCGCCAGATTGAGGGCCAAGGTGACAAGCCCGGCCTGGGCGAAATAGTCGATCACATTGTCCCGGTTCTCGTATATCGCACCGAACAGGACGATCACGAACAGGGCGGCGGAGACGATCCGCCCGATCCGCTCGAAGCCGAGGGCGAAGCGCGGCGCCAGGGCGCGCACCGCCACCCCGATCGCCACCGGCACGGCGACAATGGCGAACATGGACAGCGCGGTCGAGGCCATCGAGAGATCGGCCGCCGCCGGGCCGCCGAACCGGCCGAGCGCGAAGAAGACGATAACCGGCACGGTGACGATCGAGGCCAGGCTGATGATCGCGGTCAGCGAGACCGACAGCGCCGTGTCGCCCCCGGCGAAACGGGTCATCAGGTTGGAGGTCACGCCGCCCGGCGCGGCCGAGATGATCATCACGCCGACCGCCAGTTCCGGCGCCAGGGGCCAGACCGAGACGATGGCGAAGGCGACCAGCGGCAGCAGCACGACCTGGCTGATCGCGCCGATGATGAAATCCCTGGGCTGGACCAGGACGCGCCTGAAATCCGCTCCGGTCAGCCCGAGCCCGAGCGAAAACATGATGAAGGCCAAGGCAAGCGGCAGAAAAACTTCGGCGACCTGTCCCATTTTCCCGTATCCCCCTGTTGCGAAAATCCCGAATTTCCGACCGTTAGACGGGCAGAATAGCCCAGTGCGGGCGCGCTTGGCGATGGCGCGATAGCCGTCGGCGTAGATTGTTGGAAATGGTAGCAGGCCCTTCGAGACGGCGCCCCCATCCTGAGCCTGTCGAAGGACGGGCCTCCTCAGGGCGAGGCGAAAGCAATATCTCTCCTCATCCTGAGGAGCTCGCGCTAGCAAGCGTCTCGAAGGATGATTGGCACAATGCCCTTTCTTCCGCGCGCCGCTTAGATGATTTCGTCGTCGTCGAACGACGGGTCGCTGGGAAGCGCGCTTTCCGGCTCCTCCAGCGCGGCGTCGGACATCTCGGCCTTAGCGACTTTCGCGATATGGAACAGCGCGTCGCCCAGGTTGACCACCGGCAGTTTGGCGCAGCCGACGGTCAGCCCTTCGGCCGTCGCGCGCACTTGGACCTCCCACAGGCCAAACGGATCCGAAATCAGTCCCAGCGTTCGACGTCCGCGAGGCTTTTGACGGTGATCTCGAGATCGTTCACCAGGCCGTTTTCGAGGGAATAGATCCAGCCATGGACGCTCAGGTCTTGGCCGCGCTTCCAAGCCTCCCTGACGAAGATGTCCGTGGCCACGTTGCGCGCCTGATTGATGACGTTGAGTTCGCAGAGCCGGTTGAGGCGTTGGGCATCGTCAGGAATCGCCGCCAGTTCCTCCCGGTGCCGTCCGGCGACATCGCGGATCGGATGCAGCCAGTGATCGACGAGGCCGCGCCGCTGCCCGTCCACCGCCGCCGCGACGCCGCCGCAGCCGTAATGCCCGACCACCAGGATATGGTTGACCTTGATGACATCCACCGCGAATTGCAGGACGGACAGGTAGTTGGCGTCCTGCGGCGGCGCGAGATTGCCGACATTGCGGTGCACGAACATCTCGCCGGGATCGAGATCGACGATCTCGTTGGCCGGCACCCGGCTGTCCGAACAGCCGATCCAGAGATATTTCGGTGCCTGCTGGCTGGTCAGCCGTTTGAAGAAACCGGGATCGTTGGCGGCCATGCGCTGGGCCCAGGCCCGGTTATTCGCTTTCAGATCGTCAAGCACGAGTCCACTCCCGATTGGCGATGCCGGACCTTATACGCGCTACGGCGCATCGCGTAACGGGCAAGCTCGTCGTCCAACCATTGGACGCGTTCTTCGTCTTCCCGGGTTCCGACGCCCAAGAGTGCTTTGGTCGCAGATGGCATTCGCCATATCCTTTCCCCGTGGTCGTCTCGCCGTCGAACTGGCGGCGCGTCTCCATAGCGTCAACTGTTCGAAGAAGGAGCACGTCATGACGGACTTCACGGGTATCGACACCATCCACGACGACGAGCTCAGAGACGAGGCTCTCGACGAGCGGGATGGCGCAGAGTTATGCAGGGTCTGAACCGCCCCAGGACTGCCAGAGGCTATTCAGTTTAAGTTATGCGGCCATGGCTGGCCCGTCCAGCATGGCATAGTAGCGTTGTTCAGATTCGGCGGGAGGGATTTTGCCGATGGGGTGCAGCAATCGCCTGTTGTTGAACCAGTCGACCCATTCCAGGGTGGCGTATTCGACGGCCTCGAAGGATCGCCACGGCCCTGTAGGGGGTCTGTCTCACCCGGACGATGCGAAAAACGTGGTTGCCCTGAACGATGCGTAGAAAGTGAGCTAGGCCAAGGCATAGCGTCACTATTTTGGTAGATGGTGGTTTGGGTCTATGCAAGCCTGCGAAGGGATTAGCGATTTGGTTCGTGCGCTCGGGGGGATGATTCTTTGCCGGGCGTCGCCATTTTGATCTTCCGAAATCCGCCCAAATCCCGGCTTGTTTCTTCTACTGGCTGACTACCCGAGACAGTTTAGGGCTGGATGCAGGTATTCGGCGTTCTACGCTCAGCAGGGGGACATTCCAGCCGGGCATCTTAACCCCTATTCCCTAGATGGAACCGCATCTTTGCGGCATGACGGGGCAGTTCCGTCAATCGGTGTTTGGCCGCCTTGGTGGCTGCGACGACGTGAACGACGCCAAC
>CAUZWC010000297.1:0-3384 GCA_963583595.1 Alphaproteobacteria bacterium
TGATGTCGATGATCGCCGCCCCGCGATCCTCGTTCAGCTTGGCCGCCTCGCCCATGATTTCCGGCTCGTGACCCGCCAGTTGGACGGAAGTCGGTCGTTCTTCGGTCCCGGCGGCGAGCTTGTGGGATTCCATGGTCTGCCGGATCACCGACTGGGACGCGATCATCTCGGTCACGTCCAATCCCACGCCATAGCGCCGTACCAGCCGACGGAACGGCAGGTCTGTGACCCCCGACATGGGGGCCAGCACCACGGGGTCGCTCAAGGTGACGGGGCCGATGGAAATGCTCATTTCGTAGGCAGAAGAATCCGCTGCTTGTAAATTGGGCACACCATAGCGACAGGGTCCATTGCGGTAAACGGCGCTTTTGGCCCGTGGCATGGGGCTCCGCCTCATGGTAAGGGACTAGCATGACACCGCCGGCCTCGCCGATTGCCGGTACCAAATATTTTCAAGAGATTGGCTATGGCCCGCACCGTCGCCCTGATCGTCGCCGCCGGCCGCAGCACCCGCTTCGGCGGCCCCCTGCCCAAGCAATACCGCGCCCTGGGGGCGCGCGCGGTGCTGGCCCGGACGATTGGCATCTTTCGCGACCATCCCTCCATCGACGCCGTGCGGGTCGTGATCCATCCGGACGACCGCGCGCGCTACGACGCGGCGGCCTTGGGTCTTGATCCGCTGCCGCCAGTCGACGGCGGCGCCAGCCGCCAGGATTCCGTGCGTCTGGGCCTGGAAAGCTTAGCCGTGGATGCGCCGGATCTGGTGCTGATCCACGACGCCGCCCGGCCGTTTCTTGACGCCGCCGCCATCGATCGGGTGATTGCGGCCCTCTCCGAGGTCGAGGGCGCGATTGCCGCCCTGGCCGTCACCGACACGATCAAGCGCCAGGACGAGGCCGGCAACAGCGCGGGCACGGTCGATCGCACCGGGCTTTGGCGCGCCCAGACGCCGCAAGGATTCCGCTTTCCGGCGATCTTGGCAGCCCATCGCTCGGCCCCGGCCGAGGGGCTAACCGACGACGCGGCCGTCGCCGAACAGGCCGGCCTCACGGTGCGGCTCGTCCCCGGCGACGAACGCAATTTCAAGATCACCACCGAAGCCGATCTCATCCAGGCGGAGGCCATGTTGACCGATTCACCGCAATCCGCCCCGGCCTGGGAATTCCGCACCGGCATGGGCTACGACGTCCATCGCTTCGGCCCTGGCGACCGGGTCTGGCTCTGCGGCGTGGAACTGGCCCATGACCATGGCCTTGTCGGCCATTCCGACGCGGATGTAGGGCTTCACGCCCTGACCGACGCGATCCTCGGCGCCATCGGGGCAGGCGATATCGGCCATCACTTCCCGCCCTCCGACCCGCAATGGAAGGCCGCGTCCTCGGACCTGTTCCTGGCCCATGCCGGGCGTCTGGTCGCCGAACGGGGCGGTGCCATCGCCCAGCTCGACGTCACCCTGATTTGCGAGAAGCCCAAGATCGGCCCGCACCGGACCGCCATGGTCGCCCGCGTCGGCGAGATACTCGGGCTGGCCCCGGACCGGGTCAGCGTGAAGGCCACCACCACAGAACGCCTGGGCTTCGCCGGGCGCGGCGAGGGCATGGCCGCCCAGGCCATCGCCACCGTCCGCCTACCCGCCGACGGAACGGGGTGAACTGGTGAGCGAGCCCGTCCGCCGCGATCTGTCCTGGTGGGCCGCCACCTGGTTCGGCTCGGGCGCATTGCCCAAAGCGCCAGGCACCTGGGGTTCCCTCGCCGCCTTGCCCTTCGCCTGGCTCATCCAGACCAGCCTTGGCCCCGTCGCCCTGGTCGCGGCAGCCCTGGTCGTGTTCTGCCTCGGCATCTGGGTATCCGAGCATACGGCGCGCCGCATGGGCCATTCCGATCCGGGCCAGATCGTGATCGACGAAGTCGCCGCCCAATGGCTGGTCCTCGCCGTCGTGCCCCCGAGTTGGCAGAGCTACCTCGCCGGCTTTCTCCTGTTCCGCCTTTTCGACATCTTGAAGCCCTGGCCGATCCGCCAGATCGAGCGCCGACTCGGCGGCGGCTTCGGCATCATGGCCGACGATATCCTGGCGGCAATCTATGCCGCACCCTTCCTCATCGCATTTTTTAAATTTAAAATTATATAATGAATAACAACATTTTATATAGTATTTCTAAGGAATTACTTGAGCAATATAAGGAAGCGCATCTGCGCATCGCGACGGCGGAATCCTGCACCGGCGGGATGATCGCGGCGGCCCTGACCGCCATCGCCGGCTCCTCAGATGTCTTCGAGCGCGGCTTCGTGACCTATTCCAACGAGGCCAAGGCCGAGCTGCTGAGCATTCCCATGGCCCTGATCGTCGAGCATGGCGCGGTCAGCGAACCGGTCGCCCGGGCGATGGCCGAGGGTGCCCTCGCCCATTCGGCCGCCGATGTCGCGGTCAGTGTGACGGGCATCGCCGGCCCCGGCGGCGGGAGCCCGGCCAAGCCCGTGGGCCTCGTCTTCATCGGCGCGGCGGGCGGCGGCAAGGCCACGGCGGTCGAACACCATGTCTTCGCCGGCGATCGCGACTCAGTGCGCTTCGCTTCAGCGCGCGCGGCCCTGGACCTGCTTTCGCGCCAGGTCGGCTGGGTCCCGGCGCGCGTACCATAACCATGACGGAAATCCCGGGCCGGGTGGTCCTTTGGTGTTGCCTCAGCGCCGTCGGTCTCTTCGCCGTCGGTGGCGGGGTCTTCTATGGGATCGGGGAATGGCGCGCCGAACCGCTGAGCCCCATGGTCGCCCTCCTCTGCGGCTTCGCCATCGAAGTGATCGCCCTCGTCCTGCCTCTCTACATCTTTGCCGTCCGGCGCCATTGGCGCGGGTGGGCTGCCCTGGGATTCGTGCCAACGCGGTTTGGAGCCGTCGCGCTCGCCCTTCTCGCCTGGTTCGCCGCCCTGCCCCTGATCGGCTTCGCCGAAGAGGCCGTCAGCGCCTGGTTCGATCTCGGCGACCGCAATCCGCAATTCGACTCGATCAGCGAATTGCTCGGCGGCCCGGGGGCGCTCGTCGTCGCGATCCTGGCGATCGGCGTGATCGTGCCCATCGCCGAGGAGGCCTTCTTTCGCGGGCTGCTGTTCGGCTGGCTGCGCGGCCGCCTGGGCCTGGTCGCGGGCGTGTTGCTGAGTTCGCTGCTGTTCAGCGCGGTCCATGTCTTCGACGTCGTCCTGCTGCCGGTCTTCCTGCTCGGCGTCCTCTTCGCCGCGATCTATGCATTGAGCAAGAGCCTCTGGCCGGCCGTCATCGCCCATGGCACGCACAACACCCTCCAGCTCGCCTGGCTCTATGCGGCAGTGAACTACGACCTGCCCCTGCCCGGCTTCAACGTCTGAATGCAGCCACGCCCGGGGCTATCGATA
>CAUZWC010000298.1:0-3377 GCA_963583595.1 Alphaproteobacteria bacterium
GCCGCGCGACCGGGGGTTCTCCCGGCTGATCGCCGTCACCGTGCTGCGCCGGCTGGGCCAGATCGACGTCCTGCTGGCCCATTGCATCGCGAAACCCCTGGCGCGCAAGGAAGAGGAAGCCCGCGCCGCCCTGCGTATGGGTACGGCGCAGCTGCTGTTTCTCGACACGCCGGCCCATGCCGCGGTCGGCGAGACCGTGGCGACCGTGCCGCCGCATGTCCGCGGGCTGGTCAACGCGGTGCTGCGCCGCCTGGGCCGCGAGGGCGCGGAACTCGTCGCCGGGCAGGACGCCGCCCGGCTGAACTGCCCGGACTGGCTGTGGCAGAGCTGGACCGAAGCCTATGGCGCGGAGGCCGCGCGGGGAATCGCGGCGGCCCATCTGGCCGAGCCGCCCCTGGACCTGACCCCGCGCGACCCAGCGGCGGCGGCCGATTGGGCTGCCAAGCTGGGCGGCCATGCCCTGGCCGGCGGCACGATCCGTCTGACCGAGGCCGGATCGGTGCCCGAACTCGACGGGTTCGAAGACGGCGCCTGGTGGGTCCAAGACCTGGCCGCAACCCTGCCCGCCCGCCTGCTGGGCGCGGTCGAAGGCCAGAGGGTCATCGACCTCTGTGCGGCGCCGGGGGGCAAGACCCTGCAACTCGCCGCCGCCGGAGCGGCGGTCACGGCGGTCGAGGCCTCGGCCCAGCGCCTGTTGCGGGTCGGCGAGAATCTGGCGCGCACGGGATTGACGGCGGAAACGGTGGCCGCCGACGGCCGGGCTTGGCGGCCCGACGAGCCGGCCGATGCCGTCCTGCTCGACGCGCCCTGCAGCGGCACGGGGGCGATCCGCCGCCATCCTGATATCCAGCACATCAAGGGCCCGGAGGATCCGCCCCGCATGGCCGCCATGCAGGACGCCTTGCTCGACGCCGCGATCGAGATGGTCCGGCCGCGCGGGCGCATCGTCTTCAGCACCTGTTCGCTCCAACCCGAGGAAGGGCCTGAACGGATCGCCGCTCTGCTGGCGCGGGGCGCGCCCGTGCGCCGCCTGCCGATCACCGCCGACGAACTGCCCGGCCTGGCGGACGCGGCGACGGCGGAGGGCGATCTGCGCACCCTGCCCGGCATGCCGGCGGCGAAAGGCGGCCTCGACGGCTTCTATGCCGCGCGGCTCGAACGGCTTTGACCGACGGATGCTTGTGACCGGGTTTCGGGACTGATAGGAGAAGCGTCATGCAGCAACCGGTGCGCATTGCCCCCTCCATCCTCTCGGCCGATTTCGCGCGGCTGGGCGAGGAGATCCGCGCGATTTCGGCGGCCGGAGCCGACTATATCCATGTCGATGTGATGGACGGGCATTTCGTGCCCAATATCACCATCGGCCCGGCGGTCGTGAAGGCCCTGCGCCGCCATAGCGATAAGCCCTTCGACGTCCATCTGATGATCTCGCCCGCCGATCCCTATATCGAGGCCTTCGCCCAGGCCGGGGCCGATATCCTGACCATCCATCCCGAGGCCGGGCCGCATCTGCACCGTACCGTCCAGCTGATCAGATCCCTGGGCAAGCGGGTCGGGGTCTCGCTCAATCCCGGGACGCCGGTCGAGGCGATCGAGCATGTCCTGGAGGAGCTCGACCTGGTGCTGGTGATGACCGTCAATCCGGGTTTCGGCGGCCAGGCCTTCATCGCCTCGCAGCTGCCCAAGATCGCCGCCCTGCGCGAGAAGATCGACCTCATCACAGCGGGCACGGACCGGCGCATCGACCTGGAGGTCGATGGCGGCGTGAACGTCGAGACGGCGCGCCTGGCGATCGAAGCCGGGGCCGATGTGCTGGTCGCCGGGACGGCAAGCTTCACCGGCGGGCCGGACGCTTATGCCGCGAATATCCGGCACCTGCGCGGCGAGGCCGAGAACAGCCGCACAGGCGGCGGGGCCAAAATCAGCCGCACAAGCGGCGAGGAATGACGACGGCGCCGGCCCGCGTTTTCCGCTGCCTGCTGCGCGCCCTCGTCGGCTTCTATTATCGTTCGCCCGTTTATGGCCTGACCCTGGGCGGCCCACCGCCCGGCCCGGTGCGACCGCCGGAATTCGACGGCATCCGCGGCGGCGCGGGCCGGGGCCGGGCCCTGGCCGCCGGACGCTTCGTCCTGGCCGGCCGCAAGGTCGAAGGCGGGCCCGAACTCTGGGCGGCGGCGGATGCGCCCGGCCCCTGGTCGGAGGTCTTTCACGGTTTCGCCTGGCTGGCCGATCTCGCCTCCGCCGAGGAGCGGGGCGCGACCATCGCGGCGCGCCATATCACGGCGGACTGGCTGGCGCGCTACGGCATCTGGCATCCGGTCGCCTGGGCGCCCGCGGCGACCGCACGGCGCCTCGAATCCTGGTTGCGCTGGCGCCGCCTGCTGGTCGCCAGCGAATCCGATGTCACTGCCGCCGCGCTGGACCGCGCCTTCGCCCGCCAGGCGCGCCATCTGGCCCGCACGGGACCGGGCGATAGTGCCGGGCCAGACCGAGTGCAGGTGGCACGCAGCCTGATCCTGGTCGGCATCGCCATGGGTCTCGACAACCGGCTGATGGGCCGCGGCACCGCCCTGCTGGACGAGGAGACCGCGGCCCAGATCCTGCCCGACGGCGCCACCGCCGACCGCCGGCCGGAATCCCTGGCCGAGCTGCTAGACGCCCTGGTCGGGCTGCGCGCCACGCTCGACGCGAGTGGCCGCCGCCCGTCCGATTCCATGGTCTCAGCGATCGACCGGCTGGCCCCGGCCCTGCGCTTCCTGCGCCATGCCGATGGCGCGCTGGCGGTGTTCCACGGCGGCGGCGAGGGCGAGCCACGCCGGATCGAGGCCTTGCTGGACCGCTGCGGCGCGAGCGGGACAATCGCGCCCAGCCTGCCCCATGGCGGCTATCAACGCCTTGCCGCCGGCGACACGGTGCTGCTGGTCGATGCCGCCGCGCCCCCGCCGCCGGGCCGGGACCGGGACGCCCATGCCGCCCCTCTGGCGCTCGAGATGAGCGCGGGGCGCGAACGGCTGATCGTCAATTGCGGCACCGACCCCGAGGCGGGTCAAGCCTGGCGCGCGGCCCAGCGGGCGACGGCGGCGCATTCCACCCTGATCCTCGACGACACAAACGCGGTCGCCGTGATCGACGGCGGTGGCCTGGCTGGGCGGCCCGAGGTGACCGGCCGGCGCGAGACCGGCCAGGACGGCGAGATCCTGCTGCAACTGTCCCATGACGGCTATCGGTCGAGCCTGGGGGTCGTGCACAAACGGCGCATCTATCTATCGGCCGACGGCACCGATCTGCGGGTCGAGGAGCGCATCGCCGGGCCAGGCGACCATGCCGCGACCCTGCGCCTCCATCTGGACCCCGCGGTGCGGGCCAGCCTGTTGGCC
>CAUZWC010000299.1:0-3346 GCA_963583595.1 Alphaproteobacteria bacterium
ATGACCCACCAGAGATTCCGCACGTCGTGCTTCCAGCCCTCCAGCATGGCCTCGTAGATATTGCCCTCGTCCAACTCGGCATCGCCCATCACGGCGACCATGCGCCCGGCCGGTTTGTCGCGATCGACCAGCCGGTGCATCCGCACATAGTCCTGGGCCAGCGACGCGAAGAGCGTGACCGCGACGCCGAGGCCGACAGAGCCGGTTGAGAAATCGACGTCGTCCGTATCCTTGGTGCGCGACGGATAGGATTGCGCGCCGCCCAGGGCCCGGAAGCGTTCGATCTTTTCCTGGGTCTGGTGGCCGAGCAGGTACTGGATGGCGTGGAAGATCGGGCTGGCATGGGGCTTTACCGCCACCCGGTCTTCTGGCCGCAGGATATGGAAATAGAGCGCCGCCATCAAGGTCGCGACCGAAGCGCTGGAAGCCTGATGCCCGCCGACCTTGAGGCCGTCGCCGCTCTTGCGCAGGTGATTGGCGTGATGGATCGTCCAGCTCGATAGCCAGACCAGCTTGCGCTCCAGCGCCTTCAGGAGCGCTATTTTCTCCGGGCTGGATTGGGGCGTGGGCGCGGTGGCCCGGGTGGTATCGGTCATGGTCGGCTCATCATGCTCAAGCGCTGTGGTCCGACCATCCTAGCGAAGCCCGGCAAGCCGCGCGATTCGCGATTTTTGCCCGTTGAAGCCGGATCTACGCCGTCACGAAACGAGAGAGCAGGCCGTCCGGATCCGAGATCGTCAGGGCATAGCCGCCGTCATTGTTGCGGTCCAATCCCAGCACCGGGATGCCCGCCTCGGTCAGGCGGCGCAGCGCCGGTTCGGCCTTTTCGCCATCGGCCAGCAGATAGGCCGCATGGCTGAAACCCGGTTTCGCGCCCTGCCCGGCGGGCACCAGCACCAGATCGAAATCGTGGCTATCGCTGCCCGCGAGGCAGACCGCGCCCTCGTTCTCATGAACGACCTCGAGCCCCATCGCCGTCCGGTAGAAGGCGACCGACCGCTTGATATCCGCGACCGCCAGGGCGGCATGGTCGATCCGCCGCGGATGCAGGTAGGCACCATCCACTCGCCGCAGAACTGTCGTGCGGGGATAGCGCTCGGTCGGGTCCGGGGGGGTGGCCCCCGGCGTCCAATCGCCGCTGACATTGTCCTCCCGGTCGAGGGTGAAGACCTCCCGCCAGTGGTCCAGCATATCGGCATAGAGTTCCACGACATTGCCGTCAGGATCGTAGAGATAGACGCTCCGCGAGATGATGTGATCGGCCGTCGTGCGGATCTCGACCCCTTGCTTCCGGCGGATCGCCCGATAGCGCGCGACCAGATCGGCTTCCGAGGCCATTTCGAAGGCAAGATGGTTGAGGCTCGGCCGGTTCGCCCGCCCGGACGAGGCCTGGACATGGCCGCCGCGCCCGGTCAGCGGCCCGCCGGCGACCTGGATCAGGCCGATATCGTGATGGGTCGCCCCGTTGGAAAGAAAGCCGCCGCCGATCTCCGGCTCGCGCCGCACGATCTCGAACCCCGCGACCGTCTCGTAGAAGGCCAGGGACGCTTCGAGATCGCTGACGAACAGATTGACATGGCCCAGGCGGCGCGGGCGCGGAACGGACATGGCGGATCCCCTCTTTCACCGGGCCGCCATGCTAGCGAGGGCCCGGCAGAGGAGCGAGTCCGGCCGTCCGGTTGCCGCATCCGCGAAATCGGCCATGGAATCGAAGGGATGCAGGACCTTCGGCACGCGGCCGAGGGCCGGCGTCGCGCCCGCTACGCCCTTTTTCGCGTGGCGGCGGTCGATCCAGCAATTGTCCAGCCCCTTGGCTTGGGCCGTCGGCATGTCATGCATCAGCGGCTGGCCGACATGGAGCAGCTTGTCCTGCGCAATGCCCGCCTCCTCGACTCGGGCCAGAAGAAAATCGAAATTCCGCAGGTCGGGCTTGTAGCTGCCGACCGTCTCGGCCGTGAAGACGCCCTCGAAGACCCGGCCGAGGCGCGCCACGTTGGCCCCGGCGCGATGCGCGCCCAGGCCGGCGCCAGGCCGGTTTCGTCCAAGCCGCGGAACAGCCACCACAGGGCCGGTTCGGCTCAGGCCCGCGCCTCGCCGGAGGGCGACCCGCCGGACGCCGTCCCGCCCAATGCCGTTCCGCCCAATGCCGTCCCGCCCAATGCCGTTCCGCCCAATGCCGTTCCGCCCAATGCCGATCCGCCCGATGCCGATCCAAAGGCCCGGTCGGCGTAGCGCACCAGGGCCATCATCTCGGGATCGACGGGAAAGAAGCGCAGCCGCGCCCAATGCTCCAGCAGTGGCGCGAGGCTCAGCCCCGCATCGGCGCCGGGCAGATCGACCACAACGGCGGTTTGGATACGGTCCGCGGGGCTGGCATGGGTCCGCCGCTCGCCCACCAGCATTGCGCGACCGGGCTCGAGCCTAGTCGCCGCGCCCCTCGATCTCGACCTCCTTGCGTCCGTCGAAGGGCAGGACGAGTTGGAAATAGGAGTGGCTATGGTTGTCGAGCGGCCCGACATAGCGCCGTGTTTCGACGAGTAGGCCGGTGCTCATGCCACCACCCGTTTCCGTCAGGCGCCGTCGGGCCATGCCTGGGCATTCAAAATCGAATAGAAGATCGCCGTGTCGGCGCTGCGCGGATCGATCCTCTCGCCCTCCGGATCGAGCAGTTCCTACACGCTGTCCGCCATGCCATCGACCAGACCCACTTCAACAAAGATCAACGGCTCTTCCTGCATATGGAGATGGAAGAAAGCGTGGAGGCGCCGGTCGCTTTCCAGCCCGCTTCTTCAGGTCGTGCCAGCTTTCGATCGCGTGGACAGCCTCATAGGAGGCCAGCTTCTCGAGCAGCGAGGCCGGCGAATTCCAGGAAGCCGATATCGAACCAATAGACGAGCAGTTCCTTGAGATCGCCTTCCAGGGGCGCGAAGAGCGGACCCTTGCGCCGCAGGCGCAACAGCTCGACACGCATATGAACTAAAAATGTAATACTCTCAATCAAACCTTTGAATTAGATAAATAATATGATTCTTAGCGCCTGAAGGGTGCGGCGCAAAGCCGTCTCCTCGATCCGGCGGCCGTCGAGATCGGGTGCATCGCCCAGGCGCGCCACGGTAGCATCGACGGTCGCGCGGTCGACGCCGAAACCGTTCGCCAGAAGGCGCAGGAACCGCTCCCGCCCCGCCTCGTTGAGGTGCAAATAGGTCCCGCCGGTTTCGGTCGCCAGGGCGCGGGCCGAGACCTGGCCACCGACCGCGTCGATGCAGCTTTGAATGCGCTCCTTCAGACGCTCCGAATCGTCGTTGGAGAGTTCGGGCCGGGGGGCGCTGGAGACGGCGTGACGGGT
>CAUZWC010000300.1:0-3322 GCA_963583595.1 Alphaproteobacteria bacterium
AGTGGATGTATCGCTATGCCCGCCAGGCCCGTCTGGTCGACGGGGCGTCCGAGGTCCACAAGGTGGTCCTGGCCCGCTTTCTGATGCAGGAAGGCGGGGACTTCTGGCGGTGGGAGTAGACCTTGAGACCGCACGCCCGGCACTCGCACGCTTCCTGGCGACCGCGGCCGGGGCCGACCGCGCGGAGATTCTGACCGTCGAAAAGCTCTCAGGCGGGGCCATTCAGAACAATTACGGTCTGGATCTGGAGCTTGAGGGCGGCCCGATGGCCGGTCGCCATGCCCTGGTCCTGCGCACGGACGCGCCCTCGGTGATCGCGGAAAGCCACGGCCGGGCCGAGGAATTCGCCCTGTTGAAGGTCGCCTATGGGGGCGGCGTCAGGGTGCCGGAGCCGCTCTGGCTCTGCACCGATCTTGCCGTTCTGGGTCAGGACTTCTACCTGATGCGCCGGATCGGCGGCGCCGCCGCGGGCCATATCGTGACCAAGGCGGTGGCCGAACAGGGGGATGGCTCCGACCTGGCGGCAGCGCTGGCCCAGGAAATGGCCAAAATCCACCGGATCGTACCCGAGTGCCCGGGCGTCGAATCCCTCGCTTTCCTGGGTGCGTCGACGGCGGACCCGGCAGGCGCAGCCATCGCACGGCTGCGCGGTCACCTGGACCGCCACCCGCTGTCACATCCAGCCCTCGAATGGGGCTTTCGCTGGGCCGAATTGAACAAGCCTTCGGATTTCAAAATATCCCTTATTCACAATGATTTTCGAACCGGAAATTACATGGTGAATGAAGGGAAATTGATGGCTGTTCTGGATTGGGAATTCGCCAGCTGGGGCGACCCAATGGCCGATCTCGGCTGGTTCTGCGCCAAGTGCTGGCGTTTCGGCGCGCCGGGTGACGCGGGCGGCATCGCCGACCGGGAAACCTTCTACGCGGCATACGAACGAGCATCCGGGCAAGCCGTGAATAACGATAGGGTTTTCTATTGGGAGGTCATGGCCCATCTGCGCTGGGCCGTGACGGCGATTCTTCAGGGCGAACGCCATGTCACGGGCGGCGAGATCTCCCTGGACCTTGCCCTGACCGGGCGACGGCCGGCCGAACTCGAACTGGAAATCCTTCACATGATCCAAAATGTCGACGGACGGAAGGGCTGATCGCGATGCAGGACCGGCCGGATGCGAAAAACCTGTTGGAAACGGCGCGGCGCATGCTGCTCGACGAGTTGCTGCCCGAACTGCCCGAGGCGCGCCTCTATGAGACCTTGATGGTCGCCCGCTGCATGGAAATTGCCGCGCGCGCCCTGGCTGCCGGTGAAACCCCCTTGCACAGGGAATACGAAAGCCTGTCGGCGCTGATCGGAGAGACCGGGGTGGCGGCCCGGCCACCGCGCGATAAAGCCGAACTGGAACAGGCGATCGAGACCCGCAACCTTGCGCTCTGCGAGGCCATCCGAATCGGTGAATTCGACGGCTTTCGGGCTGCGGCTCTGGGTGAGCACTTATGGCAGACGGTGATCGATAAGGTGTGTGAAACAAATCCGAAGTATTTGAAAACGCTCGTGTAACATCGCTCGAGATTTACCAGCCATTCGTCCGCTCCCAGCGATCGACCACCGTTTCACCGCCTTCGACCAGATGATAGGCGGGATAAGCGGCGGCCGTCATGCAGGAATGGCTGGGCAGCACCCGCACCCGGGCGCCGATGGGCAGGTTCTCGAAGGGTAACGGCCGGTCGCTGGCCACCACGCCATGTTCCTGGCTCAACCTGCCGAGCCGCAGATCGCCCAACCGCCCGCGCCCGGCCGCATCACATAGCCAGCCGTAACCGGCCTCGGGCAGATGATACTGAGCGCTGGCATCGAGAGAGAGGGCGAGGGCCCCGGCGTCGATCACCATCTGGTTGCGCGCCCGGTTATGGCCGATCACCGTCGCCAGGACGGAAACCGCGATCTGTTCGGGGCGGCAGGCCCCGATACTGACCATGTGGAGGTCGTAGAACACGTAATTGCCCGGGCGAATTTCGGTCAAGCCCTCCGCCGATGCCATATGGACGGCATTCGGCGTGGCGCCCGGCGCGATCCGGGGACAAGGGATACCTGTGTCGATGAGGATTTTCGCCGCCGCCACGATCGCGCGCCTTTCGTCCTCCGCCGCGGCGCGGCAATCCTCAGGCCCGCGCGCGCCATAGGACTGGCCTCCATGGGTCAGCACGCCGGCCGAGGTCAGATGGCTGGCATCGGCCAAAATCCGGCCGGTTTCGACGATTCCCGGCGATTCGGGCGGCAAACCGGCCCGGTGCATACCGCTGTCGATCTCGATCAGCACCGGAAAACGCAGGTCGAGCGCCTCAGCGCGTTCGGCCACGGCGTGGGCGGTGGCGGGATCGTCGAGCAACAGGGTGACACGCGCACCCGTCGCCAACGCCGGGCCGAGATCCGCCAGCTTGCCCGGTGCGATGCCGACCGCATAGGTGATGTCCCGGAAGCCCTCGCGGGCGAAATAGCCCACTTCCTGAACCGTCGAGACGCAAATCCCGCCGGAATGGCCGGCGGTCGCCAAACGGGCGATCTCGGCGCATTTGGAAGTTTTCATATGAGGCTTCAGATCGACGTCGAAGGACCTGGCGCGTGCGCTCATCGCCGCGATGTTGGCGGCCAGAACGGCACGGTCGAGAACCAGGGCAGGGGTGCGAAGATCGGCCAGGCGCATGACGCCCTCCATCGGCGGCGGGAAGGAGCAGCATAGCGTCGGGACGGCCCTGATCAATGCCGGCGGAAGAAGAGGGGCACTATTCCCAAAACAGGGTCAGCGATCGCCTGATCGAATGCGATCGCTCATGGACAATAGGGAGAAACGCTATATATTCCGAGCATCGCAATGCGCCCACAGCGCTCGTGTGATCGGAGGGACAGCGCAAAGTGCAGGCCTGGACGACCTTGCCCAAGATTGCCCGCGATATCGACGTGCCGGACAGCACGGTGCGGCGCTGGGCCTCGTCGCTCGGGGAATTCCTAGCCTCGCGCGGCCGGGGTGCCGGGCGCCGCTTCGATCCCTCGGCCAAAACCGTCCTGGGCCGCGCGCGCGATCTCTATGCCGAGGGGCTGAGCACCGAGCAGATCGTCGAAATTCTACGCAGCGAGGATCCAAGCCGGCCCGAAGTCGCGGTGAATGCCGTCCGTAACGGCCTGGCCGGCCAACCCCGCGCCGCGCCGGCAACGCCGCCCGCTGCTCCGTTCCGAGTCGGAATGCGCCCGGCCACGCCGCAGTCGGCTGGCCCGGTCTCCGCTATACCAGCAGCACCGGTTCCGACACATGCGCAGGCGC
>CAUZWC010000301.1:0-3320 GCA_963583595.1 Alphaproteobacteria bacterium
GCCCGGTTTGACCCGGTATGAGGGGTTGGCTATCGTCGCGCCGTCGGCGGCGACTTGGCCCGCCTGGATCAGGGACTTGATGCGGCTGCGCGAAAGTTGCGGCAGACCGCGAGCAAGCAGCCGGTCCAACCGCTCACCGGCATCAGCCGCGACCGCGATCAGCGCGTAACGTGTTTCGATATTCGACATTCAGCGGCGACACTGGACCTAAAACATGCCCGCGCTCAAGGCCGTCGTTATCATCATGGGATTGCTGATCCTGAGTGGGATCGCCGTCATCGCCTTCACCATCGTCAATCGCTCGGGCGAGGTGGCGGAGGAGAAGGTCGTTGAACGGATCGTCGAGAGCGACGAGACCGCAGGGGGCGGCATCATGGCCTTCGGCGCGGTCCGCCTCGAAGGCAGCGAAGGCTGCCGGATCGTGGAGAGCGCGGTGGATAGCGGCCGCCTGATCCTTCGGACCGAGGGCGCTGGCGCGGCCTGCGGCCGTGTCCATGTCCTCGACCTCAAGACCGGAAAGACGCTCGGCACGATTGAGGCCGGCGGCGCGAACTAGGCACCGGATGGGCGAGGGCGAGAAACCCTTATCCGATCCGGCGGTCTCGGACGCATTGGCGGCCGGCGACACGGCCTTCCAAGCGGGGGGGTCCGCGAAGCGCGCTCGCCCGCTACCTGGATGCGGCGAAAGCCGCCCCGGAGGATCCGCCGGTCTGGATCAAACTTGCTGATGCATTAGAAATTTTGGGGTATTTCGACGAGGCCCTGGTCGTTCTGCGGTTCCTGACGGCCCGCGCGTCGCACTATCCCATGGGCCATGTCGCCCTGGGCATGGCGCTGATGCGCCAGGGCGATTACGCGGCAGGCTGACCTCACTACGAATGGGGCCGGGCCTTGCCCCCGGTCGCGGAATTCGTTGCTGCCCTGCCGGGAAAGCCTTGGCAGGGGGAGGATCCGCGCGACAAGACGATCCTAGTCTATCACGAATCGGGCCTGGGCGATTCAATCCAGTTCGCCCGTTACGCGCGGCTGATCGCGGCGTGGGGCGGTCGGGTCGTCGCGGTCGTGGGACGACCCCTCTCCAGACTGTTCCGGGGGGTGCCCGGATTGCAGCGTGTCGCCGCCGCCGGCGAACCTGTGCCGGCCTTCGATTTTCATGTCTCCTTCCTCAGTATGCCGCTGCTGCTCGGCACCGGGTCGGAGATTCTGGGCGGCGCGCCGCCCTATCTGCGCCTGCCCTCGGTTATGGCGGCGGGCGCGACCGCGCCGGAGGGCGAAGGGCTCAGGGTCGGCCTCGTCTGGGCCGGCAACCCGACCCATGCCAATGACCGTTACCGGTCGATGCCGTTTTCCGCCCTGGCGCCCATCCTCGCCGTGCCGGGGGTCACCTTCTACAGCCACCAACTCGGCCCGTGCGTCGTCGATCTCTGGTAGGACGGCGCGCCGGCGTCGGTCGTCGATCTGGCGCCGGAGCTTCACGATCTGACCGACACGGCCGCTGCCATGACCTGGCTCGATCTGGTGATCAGCGTGGACACGGCGGCGGCTCATCTCGCCGGCGCCCTGGCCCGGCCCGTCTGGACCCTGCTGCCCTTGGGCAGCGATTGGCGCTGGCTGCTCGGCCGGGACGATAGCCCCTGGTATCCGACCATGCGCCTGTTTCGCCAGGCCAAGGCGGGGGATTGGGCCGATCCGGTGCGGCAAGCGGCCAAGGCCCTGGCGGCGCTTGCCGCGCGGAGCGGCGGTGCTAATCTCCCGCCCGACCAGGACAGCGCGCCGAATGGCGGCACGGAAAGGGGAACCGCATGAACTTCGCCAGCGACAATGTAACGGGCGCCGCGCCCGAGGTGATGGAGGCTTTGGTCCAGGCCAATGCCGGCACCCAGAGTTCATACGGCAAGGACGATTACACGGCGAGGCTGGACAGCGCGTTTTCCGCGTTGTTCGAGCGCGAGGTCGCGGTCTGCCCGGTCGCCACCGGCACGGCGGCCAACGCCCTGGCGACCGCCATGTTGACCCCGTCCTACGGCGCCATGTATTGCCACGAGGAGGCCCATGTCTATCTCGAGGAATGCGGCGCGCCGGAACTCTTCACCGGCGGCGCCAAGCTGATGCCCGTGCCGGGCGAGCATGGCCGTATGGATATCGATCATCTCTTCGCCGCGATCGGTCATATCCGGCCCGGTTTCGTCCATATCGCCAAGCCCGCCGCGATCAGCCTGACCCAGGCCGTCGAGTCCGGTGTCGTCTACCCTCTTGCCGACGTCAAGCGGGTCGGCGAGTTCTGCCGCGAGAAGGACCTGGGCTTCCATATGGACGGCGCCCGCTTCGCCAATGCCCTGGCGACTCTGGGCTGCAGCCCGGCCGAAATGACCTGGAAGGCCGGGGTCGATGTGCTCAGCTTCGGCGGCACCAAGAACGGCTGTCTCGCGGTCGACGCCGTGGTCCTGTTCGATCCGGCGCGGCACGAGGAACTGCTCTACCGCCGCAAGCGGACGGGGCATCTCTGGTCCAAGACGCGCTTTCTGGCCGTGCAGCTTCTGGCCTCGATCGAGGATGGCCGCTGGCTGCGCTGGGCCGCTCATGCCAATGCCATGGCGAGCCGCCTGTCCCAGGGACTGACGGCGATTTCGGGCATCGATCTGGTCCATCCGGTCGAGGGAAATGAGGTTTTCGTGGCCATGCCGCCGGCGGCGATGGATGCCTTGGAGGCGGCGGGCGTGGGCTTCAACCGCTGGGCTCTGGCGACCGAACCGACGGTGCGTTTCGTCACCGCCTTCGGCACGGACTCGGCGGATATCGACCGGGTCATCGCGGTTGCGGGCGAGGCGATGGCGAAGGCGGCGTAAGGTCGGGGCAATGCCGGGGACGGGCCTTGAAACCTCGCCCCGCTTCCGCTAAACACTCCCGCGAGAATGTCCCCATCGTCTAGTGGCCTAGGACGCTGGCCTCTCACGCCGGAAACAGGGGTTCGACTCCCCTTGGGGATACCACTCTTTCACCATCGCCAGAATCCAGTATCATTACATCTCCTGATGGTGGGCTTCGCCTGAGCTGGTTCTGTGATGGCCGCCCGACGCGATGGATGCTCGCCTTCGTGGTCCAGCACCATCCGTACCACTCGCGCTCGCACCTCAAGGGAAGACTTGTTCGTTGTCTTGCTCATGATGGCTCCTTCTTCTCTGAAGTTGGAGCCTCCGGCAATCCCGGGGCGATTCAAAATAACAAACGGTCCGCGTCCGTGCCTTTCGTTTCCGGGCAAGGGTTTGCCGTGGCGGGGTAGCGACGTTTTCCGCGCCGAACCCTGCATTTCGCTGCGAAAT
>CAUZWC010000302.1:0-3318 GCA_963583595.1 Alphaproteobacteria bacterium
CGCAAAATAGCGGTGGCTGCGCCGGGCCGCGCCATGGTCTCGGTCCAGCCCGCGCCGAGCCGGCGAAACAACAGATCGGCCAGATTGACCGGATGCTCTCGCCCCGCCGCTTGGCGCAGATGGGCCAGACGCGCGCCGTCCCAATGGTTCAGCAGGTTCGGCGATTCCGGCGCCGGCTCAAGAGGCTTGGCGTCGTAGGACAGCAGTGCCGGGGTACCGGATGGCGCAAGCCGCGCCTTGACCGCCGTGCAGAGTTCGCGTCCGGACAGGCGATGCGTAATGATGTTGCTGCCTGTCAGGGCCAGCATACCGGGCATGCCGTCGCCGGTCAGACCGTGAACCACCCGGCCGCACACACCCATTGCCGAAGCCGAATAACTGGTTTGCAGCCGCACCCCGGCCCAGGTGAAACACAGAGCGTCGCGCGTCAGCCCACCCAGGCCGGGCAGCAGGTGATTGACCTCGTCCAGGAGGAAATCGATCTCCTCGTCCGTTGCGCGCACCTCATCCTCGTAGCCGTCGAACAGAGTATCGGTCGGCCCGATGTAATGCATGTTGCGCCAGGGATAGATGTAGAGCAGGTTGCCGTCGCGGTACTCCGCGATGACGCCCTGGCCGCGGCATTCCTCGGGCAGCTTGAACCATCAGATGCGTGCCCTTGGTGCCCGTGACCCGTCGCTTCGCACCCTTGGTCGCCAGAGCGTTGACCCGGTCGATCCACATGCCCGTGGTGTTCAGGACTAGCGGCGCGCGCACTGTCGCCGTGCCGGACTCGCCGGCGCCATCTACCAGACTGACGGCCCAGCGGCCGTCCGCCTTGAGCACCAGACCGGTCGCGGGGGTGTGGTTGCGCACGATCGCGCCCACCGCTCGGCATCGAGCACCGTGTCCAGACAGATCCGTTCAGGTCATTCGAAGCGGTATTCTCGGCAACTGGATAGACCGGTCAGCCTGTCCGCGTCGCGGATATGACTTATCAAGGGCTGGTTCATGAACTCCGACCGCTTGTACCGGTGCACATCCAGCGGCACGTCCTTCGGCCCGATCAGCTTCAACATCCCGAAGGCGGCCGAAACATGCCAGGGCTTGTATTTGCCGCCTTTCCAAACTGGAACGTAGAAAGTCTCCGGACCCAGCCGTGCCCGCATTGTCCCGGCGATCTGCGCCCGGCAGGCCATGGCCTCGCGCGCCCTCCGATAACCGGACAGAAACATCTTCGGATCGGCCAGGAACTTGAGCACGGGGGAATGACCTGAGGCGACATAGGATAGCCCCTCTCCCGGTTCCAGATAGCGCAGCCCGCAATGGAGCATGCGGCTCGAACGGCTGCTGGATCCCGAGTCGAAATCGCCCTTGTCCACCAGCAGGACGGCATAGCCTTCGGACGCCAGATGCTGGGCCGAACTGGCTCCGACCACGCCGCCGCCCATGACGACGACGTCGAAGCCCCGGCCGTTCAGCTATCCGAGATTGCTTCGCGCCATGATCCGCCTCAGCCCGATTTTCTACTTGCGACTTATGCTACGCGTGCATGGCCCGAACGGCGAATACATCGATGGTCCTACTCCGCCCGGGCGAAACTGCCACTGCGCGCCAGACGCCAAGCGCCGTCATAGGCGTCATGGCCCGACTCGCCCTGAAGCAGCGAGCCGGTCTCCAGCAGCGGGAAGGCCTTGTCTGCGGACAGAACCTCGCCGCTCTTCTGGCGCACCATCAGATGCCAGGGTTCGAGTTCCATCGGCGTCTCGAAGCCCGCCGCCGCGACGATCTCGTCCAGCGCACGCAGGGTGTTGCGGTGAAACAGCGCAACCCGCTGCGCCTTGTCCGCCACGACCAGGCCGCGTTGCAGCAAGGAGTCCTGCGTGGTGACCCCGGTCGGGCAGCGATTGGTGTGGCAAGCCTGGGCCTGGATGCAGCCGAGGGCGAACATGAAACCGCGCGCCGAGTTGCACCAATCCGCCCCCAGCGCATGGGCCCAGACGAGGTCGAAGGCGGTGACCAATTTGCCGCTGGCGCCCAGGCGGATCCGGTCGCGCAGCCCTGCGCCGATCAACGCGTTGCGCACGAAGGTCAGCCCTTCCGCCAGGGGCGTGCCGACATGGTTGATGAACTCGAGCGGCGCGGCGCCCGTACCGCCCTCCTTGCCGTCGACCACGATGAAGTCCGGCAGGATACCGGTTTCCAGCATCGCCTTGACCAGCGCCATGAACTCCCACCGATGGCCGATGCAGAGCTTGAAGCCGACCGGCTTGCCGCCGGATTCGTCGCGCAGTTGCTGCAGGAAATGAACGAACTCGATGGGCGTCGAAAAGGTCGAATGGAAATGGGGCGAGACACAGTCCACCCCCACCGGCACGTCGCGTGCCTCGGCGATCTCGACCGTGACCTTTTCGCCGGGCAGGACCCCGCCATGGCCCGGCTTCGCACCCTGGGACAGTTTGATCTCGATCATCTTGACCTGATCGTCGGCGGCGCGTTCCGCGAACCGCTTAGGGTCGAACCGGCCCGTATGATCGCGGCAGCCGAAATAGCCGCTGCCGATCTCCCAGATCAGGTCGCCACCCTGGCGGTGATAGCGGCTAATACCGCCCTCACCCGTGTCATGGGCGAATTTGCCGATGCGCGCCCCTTCGTTCAGCGCGGCGACCGCATGGGCGCCGAGCGAGCCGAAGCTCATCGCCGAGATGTTGTAGATGGAGGAGTCGTAGGGTTTGCGACAGTTTTCGCCGCCGATCCGGATACGGTGATCGCCCTCGCCATGGGCGCGCGACGTGATCGAATGGGTCAGCCAGGCATAGCCGGCGGCATAGACGTCGTGGCGCGTGCCAAAGGGGCGGCGGTCCTCTTCCCCTTTCGCGCGTTGATAGACGATGGAACGCTGCTCGCGGCTGAACGGCACCTCGTCGCGATCGCTCTCGATCAGGTATTGGCGGATCTCCGGCCGGATGCCCTCGAAGACCCAGCGCAGATGGCCGGTCACCGGATAGTTGCGCAGCAGGCTGTGCCTCGTCTGCACGATGTCGTAGATGCCGAGCGCCACAAGCAGGGACAGCCCCGCCGCAATCCACAGCGCGGGCTGCCAGACGGTGCCGATCGCCAGGAAAGCCGGAGCCAGCAAGGCCAGGAAGATGAGCAAGGCGTAACGGATCATTTATGTGCCTCGATTGGAGCCTGCAGCCGATAGGATAGACGAACCGACGGGCCGACGGGCAAGGGCGGCAATGTAACGATCAGCCGCCATCCCGCACCGCCGCCTCCAAGGCATCGACGAAACGTTGGCGGTCGCGGTCGTTCATCGCGCGCCCGCCGCCGCCCAGG
>CAUZWC010000303.1:0-3313 GCA_963583595.1 Alphaproteobacteria bacterium
CACCACGTCGCGCCCGGCGCGGCGCGCCACGGCGGCGAGGGCGGTACCCCAGGCGCCGGCTCCGATCACGGCAATCCGTTGCATGGGCGGCTCCTAACTCAGGTTGATCGCGACGGAAATACGGGTGCCGTCGCCGAAATAGGGCCGCACGGCATGGGAGACCCAGGACGGAAACATCAACAGGCTTCCGGGCATGGAGCTGATCGATTCGCCGGCACCGCCGTCATCGACATAATAGACGGCCGACCAGACGCAGCCCGGATGGGTATGGAATTCGTTACCATGTCCCGATCGGTTGACGTTCGCCCAGGCGTTCACGCGCCATTTCTGGGGCGCGGCCTTGCCGTGACGATCGACGGTCAGCGTGTAGGCCATGTGGCGCACGAAGGATAAAAGATAGTCCGCCGCGTCTCCGCCCCAATCCGCGATGTCCCAGGTCGATTGCCAGCCGCCGAGATTGGAATGGGTGGTGGACGCTTCCTGTTCGGCGCGCGCCAGGATGGTCTCGCGCAGTGCTGCGCTGATCCGTTGGTTCTCCGGCAGGGTCGCGATCGCCACGGGCGTCGCAAACAGCGGCTGGATATTGATCTTGGTGTTCGGCGTCGCGTCCGCGGTCATGGTTTTCTCTCCCGGCGCGCGCAGCTTATTGCGCGGCGTGCAGTTCGGCCAGCGGCCAGCGCGGGCGTGGTCGAAAGTCGAGCGCGTCCGACACGCCGGTTCGCAGCCGCTCGATGCCGGCCCATGCGACCATCGCGGCATTGTCGGTGCACAGCGCCGGCGGTGGGGCGACCATGGACGCGCCCTGGGCTGTGCTGACCGTGGTCAATGCGCTGCGCAGCGTCTGGTTTGCGGCGACACCGCCCGCCGCCACCAGGACGGGCGAGACATCGGGATGGCGCGTGGTGAATTCGGCCAGTGCGTGGCGGCAGCGGTCGGTGAGGACATCGGCGACGGCGGCCTGGAACCCGGCCGCGAGGTCGGCGGCGTCTTGTGCGGTCGGGTCATGGCCGAGGTCCAGCGCTGCCTGGCGGACGGCTGTCTTCAGGCCTGAGAACGAGAAATCACAGCCCGGCCTGCCCTTGAGTGGCCGCGGCAGCCGGAACCGTGCCGGATTGCCGTCGCGCGCCGCGGCCTCGACGGCGGGGCCGCCGGGAAAACCGAGGCCGAGTAGTTTCGCCGTCTTGTCGAATGCTTCGCCGATCGCGTCATCCATCGTTGTGCCCAGCAGCACATGCCGGCCCACCCCCTCGACGATCAGCAACTGGCAATGGCCGCCGGAGATCAGCAGAAGCAGGTAGGGAAAGGCCACATCGTCGGTGAGACGGGCGGTCAGCGCGTGTGCCTCGAGATGATTGACCGCAATGAAGGGCAGGTCGCGCGCCGCGGCGATGGCCTTGGCCGTCATCACCCCGACGATCACGCCGCCGATCAGGCCGGGGCCGCCGGTCGCGGCGATACCGTCGAGCGCGTCCAGTTCAATGCCCGCTTCGTCTCGCGCCCGCGCGATGATTGAATCCAGATGTTCGAGATGCGCGCGTGCCGCGATCTCCGGGACCACCCCGCCGAACGGCCGATGGTCGTCGAGCTGACTGAGCACCACGTTGGACAAAATCGTCCGGTCGTCGGACACGATCGCGGCCGCCGTCTCGTCACAACTGGTTTCAATACCGAGTACACGCATGGGGATCATATAACCCATTTGTCGGGCGGCGTCGCACCGTCAGGCGTGCGCTTTCGAGAAGCGATTTTGCATTCGGCCCGCATGCGGCTATGAGTTTTACATGAACGACACGAAACTCCGTATTGGCACCCGGGGCAGCCCGCTCGCCCTCTATCAGGCAAACACGGTGCGCGACTTGCTGGCCGCGGCGAACCCGGGCGCGCCCGTGCCCGAAATTGTCCCGATCCGCACCACCGGGGATACGGTCACGGACCGCCCGCTGGCCGAGCTCGGCGGGAAGGGGTTGTTCACCAAGGAGATCGACCGTGCGCAGCTGGACGGCGAGATCGATATCGCGGTGCATTCGGCCAAGGATATGGAAACCTGGCTCGCCGACGGCATCACCATCGGTGCCGTACTCGAGCGCGAGGATCCGCGCGATGCGCTGATCGGCGCGGATTCTATCGCGGCCATACCCGAGGGCGGGCGGATTGGTACGGCATCCCTGCGCCGCCGGGCGCAATTGCTCGCGTTGCGGCCGGATCTCGAACCCATACTTTTTCGCGGCAACGTGGAGACCCGGCTACGCAAGCTTCAGGATGGGGAGGCCGATGCGACGTTACTCGCCTATGCCGGCCTGCGCCGTCTGGGCCGGAGTGGTGCGGCCGATGCGGTGCTGGATATAGACGAGATGCTGCCGGCGGCCGGGCAGGGGATCATTGCGATCACATGCCGTAGCGATGATGGCGCCGCCGCGGACACGCTGACGGCGATTTCGAATGCGGCGGCGATGGTTTGTCTGCGTGCCGAACGGGCGCTACTCGATGCGCTCGACGGGACCTGTCACACCCCGATCGGGGGGCTCGCACGCCTGGATGGTGCGGAGATGCGCCTGACGGGGCTGGCCGCCTGGCCCGACGGGCGTGACCTGGTACGCCTGTCTCACACCGGCCCGGCGGCGGATCCCGAATCCCTCGGCCATGCCGTCGGTGCGGAACTGCGCACCCGGATGGGGCCTGATTTCTTCGCAGCTCTCGGCGATTGATATGCGTGTGCTGGTAACCCGGCCCCGGCCCGATGCAGACGCCACTGCAGCTGCATTGACGGCGCTTGGGCATGATCCGGTGGTTACACCCTTGCTTGAAGTAACGTTTGAGGCCGGCGCCGCTCTCGATTTATCCGCTGTTCAGGCGATCCTGGTCACCAGCGCGAATGGTGCGCGGGCGCTGGCATCGGCGACGGATCGCCGCGATCTGCCCGTTTACGCGGTGGGTGCTGCGAGCGGTGCCGTCGCCCGGCAAAGCGGGTTCGAACGATCCGAGAGCGCCGACGGTAACGTCGCGGCACTGGCCGATCTGGTGATAGCACGGTTGTCGCCGCGAGACGGGGCGCTGGTCCATGTGGCAGGGACGATAACCGCCGGCGATTTGTCGGGAAAACTTGCGGATGCAGGGTTCGAGGTGCGGCGCTCGGTGCTGTATCGGGCGGATCCGGTGGAGGAATTTCCCGAAGAGATCGCGAAGCACCTTAGGGGGGATACACTCGATGCAGTGTTGTTCTATTCTCCACGTACAGCTGCACAGTTTGTGGAATTTGTCGCGGCGGAAGGATTGGCGCAAAATTGCGGCCGGGTCATCGCGTTCGCGCTGTCGG
>CAUZWC010000304.1:0-3288 GCA_963583595.1 Alphaproteobacteria bacterium
AATCGTCGCAGGCGGTCGACGGCGAGTTCGTCTATCTCTACACTGAGCAGGCGGGCAGCCGCGCCCTGATACCCGGCGATACGGGCTTCCCGGAAATCGAAAACCTGGACGCCAAGGCGGCGGCCGGATCGTATTACCCGCTGATCTATCCCTCGACCATGTTCTGCTGCACCGCCGACTGCATGTGGTATCTGGAAGTGCATCCCAAGGGAGCGCACAAGATGGACCTGATTCACGGCGCGGTCTTCCCGAAGAAGACGGTCGAGCGGGACGATTTCGACGAGGTCGTGAAGAAATACTATGGCCGCTGGGACCAGACGGCGTTGGAAGACAACACCATCTCCGAGATCCAGCAAAGGGGGCTCAATTCACCCCTGGCGCGGCCCGGTCGGCTCTCCTACATGGAGCCTCTGGTCCATACCATCGACAACTGGGTGCTCGATCGGGTTCTGGGTGAGGATACGCCCGCCGGTCGCGGCATCCGCGACTGACGCAAGAAAATCAATCGTTCGGCCTCGAAGGATCGCGGCCGTGGAACGGAGGGGTTGGAATGAGGCCGTTCGAGCGCAACGAATATATGACGCGGGTCGCCAAGACCAAGGCGAGCATGGCGGAAAAGGGGGTCGATGTACTGATCGTCACCGATCCCGCTAATATGAACTATCTGTCCGGCTATGACGGCTGGTCGTTCTACGTCCACCAATGCCTGGTCCTGGCCCAGGACCATGACGAGCCGTTCTGGATCGGCCGGGCCCAGGACGCCAACGGCGCCTATGTCACGGCCTTTCTCGACCATGGCAATGTCATCGGCTATCCGGACCATTACGTGCAGTCGACCGAACGCCATCCGATGGATTTCGTCGCCGATTTCCTGAAGAAGCGGGGCTGGGACAAGGGCGTGGTCGGCAGCGAGCAGGACAACTACTATTACACGGCCGCCTGCCAGGCCGCGCTGGAGAAGGGCCTGCCGAACGTCACATTCAAGGACACGACCGGCTTGGTCAACTGGGTCCGGGTTGTGAAGTCGGAACGCGAGATCGGCTATATGCAGGACGCCGCGCGCATCATGGAAAAGGTGATGCACCTGGCGATCGACCGGATCGAGCCGGGCATGAAGCAGTCGGCCCTGGCCGCCGAAATCTTCCGGGCGGAGGTCGTGGGCACCGAAGGCTATGGCGGCGGCTATCCGGGCATCCTGCCGCCCTTGATGCCGACGGGCGATTCCTCGAACGCGCCGCATCTGACCTGGACGGACAAGGAATTCGTGGCGGGCGAGGGCACGATCTACGAGCTGGGCACGACCCGCCACCAGTATCACTGTCCGATGGCGCGGACGGTCTATCTCGGCAAGGCGCCGACGGTCGTCTCCGACACCGCCAAGGTGGTGGTCGAAGGGCTCAACGCGGCCCTCGATTTCGCCAAGCCCGGCGTGACGGCCGAGGAGATCGAGGAGGCCTGGCGCGGCGTCATCTCCAAACACGGACTCGAGAAGGAATCGCGTATCGGCTATTCGATCGGCGTGAGCTATCCGCCCGATTGGGGCGAGCACACGATCAGCCTGCGCCCGAAGGACAAGACCGTGATGCAGCCGGGCATGACGATGCATTGCATCCCGTCCCTGTGGGTCAAGGACTGGGCCATCGAGATCAGCGAGGCTTTCCGAATTACCGAGACCGGTTCGGAGACCTTCTGCGATTTCCCACGTCAGCTGTTCGAGAAAGATTGAGGGGGCGGCCGGGGGAAGAGGGCGCGCCATGGCCGTGTTCGAACGGGCCGAGTACCTGGACCGCGTCGCGCGCGTGAAGACGCGCATGGCGCGGGACGGACTCGACCTGCTGGTCGTGACGGATCCGGCCAATATGAACTACCTCGCCGGCTATGACGGCTGGTCCTTCTACGTCCATCAATGCCTGATCGTGACGCAGGACCATGCCGAGCCGCTTTGGATCGGCCGGGCCCAGGACGCGAGCGGTGCGCGGATCACGACTTGGCTCTCCGCCGATGCCGTAATCGGCTATCCCGACCGTTACGTGCAGTCGACCGAATGCCATCCGATGGATTTCGTCGCCGATCTGCTGACGGATCGCGGCTGGGACAAAGGACGGATCGGGACGGAGCAAGACGCCTACTACTTCAACGCCGCCTGCCAGGCGGCCCTGGAAGCGGGCCTGCCGAACGCACGCTTCGCCGATGCGACCCTGCTCGCGAATTGGGAGCGGGCGGTGAAGTCGGATGCCGAGGTCGCGCATCTGCGCATCGCCGGCAAGATCATGGAGCGGGTGATGGACGCAGCGCTGGACGCGACGGCGCCGGGCGCGCGCCAGTCGGCCGTGGCGGCTGCGGCCCTGCGTGCCATGCCGCGGGGCACGCCGGAGCATGGCGGTGAATATCCCGGTCTGCTGCCGCCCTTGCTGCCGACGGGCGAAAGCTCGGGCGCGCCGCATCTGACCTGGACCGACCGGGCCTATCAGCGGGACGAGATGGCGGTCTTCGAACTGGGCGCGACGCGCCACCACTATCACTCGCCCATGGTGCGCTCGGCCTGGCTGGGGGGAAACCCGCCGGAGCGGGTCGCGGATCTCGCCAAGATCGTGGCGGAGGGGTTGGAATCCGCCCTGGACGCGGCCCGGTCGGACGTGGCGGCGGAAGATGTCTCCGATGCCTGGCGCCGGGTTACCGCGCGCCACGGGCTCGAGAAGAAATCGCGGCTCGGCTATTCCGTCGGCCTCGGCTATCCGCCCGATTGGGGCGAGCACACGATCAGCCTGCGCGCCGGGGATCGGACCGAGTTGCGGCCCAACATGGCGTTCCACGCCATCGCGTCGCTGCGCCGCGACGAGGTGACCTGCAAGATGAGCGAAGCGTTTTTGATTACCGAAACCGGCGCGGAGACCCTTGCCAGGGTGCCGCGGGAATTGTTCACGAGACACTGAGTCGGGAAACCGATCGATGACGACCCACAAAGGGGCAAGGAGGCGGCGATGACCACGTTCGAACGCAGTGAATACCTGGACCGGATGGCGCGAGCCAAGAAGCGGATGGAGGCGGTCGGCCTCGACCTCCTGCTAGTCAACGACCCGGCCAATATGTGCTACCTATCGGGCTATAACGCCTGGTCCTACTACACCCATCAGGTTCTCGTGGTGTCGCCGGATTCGGAAGAGCCGATCTGGATCGGCCGGGGCATGGACGCGACCTGCGGCCATGCGACCTGCTGGACCAAGCACGAGAATATCGTCGGCTACCCAGATCACTATGTGCAGTCGACCGAGCGCCATCCGATGGATT
>CAUZWC010000305.1:0-3273 GCA_963583595.1 Alphaproteobacteria bacterium
CGGCGGCCGCGCGTCCTGCCGCCGGCGGTGCGCTACAAGGCGCTGCTGCTGGGCGGGATTTTTTCCGTCCAGTCGATGTGCTTCTTCACCAGCATCACCCTGATCCCGGTCAGCGTCGCCGCGATCGCGGAATACACCTTCCCCCTCCAGGTCGCGCTGGTCTCCTGGGCGCTCTACGGCGAGCGCATCGGCCGGGCCAAGGCCCTGTGCTTTCCCGCCGCCTTCGCCGGTCTCTGGATGGCCGTGCAGGTCTCGGGCGCGGCGGGGATCGACCCGCGCGGCGTCGCCCTGGTCGTCGCCGGCTCGATGCTGCTGACCGTCATGGTGATGTTCGGCGACCGCATCATGGGTGCGGCGGACAGCCGGCGCGTGACCCTGCACACCACGGCCACCGTCGCGGTTGTCTATGCGACCCTGTTCCTGGTGACGGAGTTGGAGCCGGCCTGGCCCGGGACGGCGCTGGGCTGGGCCGCCATGGCCGCCTCCTCCCTCACCTATCTCACCGGGATGCTGGGCATCTTCACGGGCATCGCCATGATCGGCCCGACGCGGGCCTCGATCCTGATGAACCTGGAGCCGATCTTCACCCTGGCCCTGGCCATGCCGCTCCTGGGCGAAACACTGAGCCCCCTCCAACTCGCCGGCGCCGCCCTGGTTATCAGCGCGGTCGTCGCGAGCCAGGTTTTGGGTCGCAGGGGGCGACTGGCTGGCTGAGCTATGCACCGGCTTGTCGAACTGAACGGCCTGCCTTCCCCTCACCCCCCCATCGCTTTGCGATGGGCCCCTCCCTCTCCCCAAGGGGAGGGGTTGGGGTATGACGCTGTCACACCCGCGTTATGCCGCCGTCGATATAAGGCGTCTGGACGCTGATATAGGTGTTCTCCGGGCACGCCAGCCAGGCGACGAAGGCGGCGATCTCCTCCGGCTTGGCCAGGCGACCGATGGGGATGGATGCCGCCAGCGCCGCGATCTGGTCGGGCGAATACATGCTGGCGGTCATTTCGGTGTCGATGTAGCCGGGCGCCGCGACATTGGCGAGGATACCGTGCTTCGCAACCTCGGCGGCAAGGCCGATGGTCAGGCTGCCCACCCCCGCCTTGGCGGCCAAATAGCTCGCCCGACCCGGCAGGTTGATCTGCTGGCGAATCGAACCCAGGGAGACGATCCGGCCCCAGCCTGCCGCGCGCATCGAGGGCAGCGCGGCCTGGGTGGTCATCAGGGTGCCGCGCAGTTCGATATCCTGCACGCGCTGGAACTCCTCGGGCGATATCTCGGCAAAGAATTCGGGCTTGGAGACGCCGGCATTGTTGACCAGCACCAGGCGCACGAAACCCTCCACCGCCCGGCAGAGGGCGCGGGTGCTCTCCAGATCGGTGAAATCGACGGGGTGATAGGCGCAGGCCGGCGCCGTCCGCGCTCGTGCCCATGGCCAGCACCTCGATCCCGGCGTTGCGCAGCCGCGTGGCGATCGCCCGGCCGATGCCGCGCGTAGCCCCCGACCGCGCGGCGACCTTGGAGCGGCGCGCCGGTCATGTACGCTCCCCATCTAACGAGCCGTGGCGCCGATGCCAGACCTCGAGCGATTCGTCGGGGTATTCGGCGAAATGCCGCTCCCCCTTCCCTTCGGGGACCGGCACCCAGGACGCCTTGGAGTCGAGCATGATATGGACCCGCTCGGGCGGCACGGGCAGGGGCGCGTCGATCGCGCTGGCAAAGGGATGCAGCAGATCGGGCCAGGTTTCGTCCAAGGCCCAAAGCATCAAACCGCAGGTCTTGCAGAAATGCCGTTTCAGTGTGCCGAGCCCGCCATCCGCCTGGCGCACGCGATTGACGCTACCATTCTCCTCGCCCTCGACGGCCAGACTCTCGTTGCGCGCGCCTCAATTGATCGCGAAACCGCCGCCGCCCGCCACCTTGCGGCAGATCGAGCAGTAGCAATGCATATAGGGGGCCGGGGCATAGGACTCGCAGGAGAACCACACCGCGCCGCAATGGCATGAACCCTCGATTCGCATGGGAATTTCCATCTTAATAAACAGACGGGCAGACCTTTCGAGACGGCCCTACGGGCCTCCTCAGGGCGAGGCCAAATTATTACATTTCCTCACCCTGAGGAGCGCGCGTCTCGAAGGATGACGGGCATGCCCGTCGCAGTTCAACCCTCCTCAACCTTCCGCGTGCAGATAGGGCAATTCGTGGCGGAACAGGCGGTCCGACGGGGCGGTGTCCAACTCGCGGGCGTAGCGATGCCCGGCATAGGTGGCGTGGACGATGGCCGCCGGGGCGTTGCAATCGCCGATCCGGGTGACGGACTTGATGCCGGCCTCGGCCAGCTTGGCCTCGTCCGCCATCAGCGCGTCGTAAAGGCCCGAATTGGGCAGGCGCGCCGTTACCATCACCACACCATTCGCCGGCAAGGTCATCTCGCGATCCGTGCGGACATGGCGCAACAGCACCTGCCCGTCGCCGACCTCCTCCAGATTGTGATGGGTGATCATCGCGATGCCGAGCTCGTCCATATGCCGGTAGACGCGGTCCATCTCCAGGGTGATCTTGGAGAAGGCGGCGATATCGGCATCCGGGGTCACCAGAGTGACCTCGCGGCCCGCCTTGCGCAGGACCTCGGCCATCACATTGCCCATGTAGTAGCGATCGTCGTCGAAGACCACGACCGGCCCCTCGGGCATGCGCCCGGCCATCACGTCATCGGGCGAGACGACATGCGCGCCCTCGCTGCCCGGCACGGCATCGCCGTTGACCCGGCCGTAGCCGTCCTTGCGCCAAAAGGAACCCGTCGCCAGGGCGACATGCTGGAAGCCGAATTCGAGAATCTGTTCGGCGATCAACTCGCTGTCCCGATAGATCTCGACATTGGGCAGCTTGTGAAGCTGGCCGATGCGCCAGTCGCGCACCCGCGCCCATTCGGCGAGGCCCGGCAGCTTGCTTTCGCGCGTGACGCGACCGCCCAGTTCGGTCGTGGCCTCGGCCAGGGCGACCTGATAGCCGCGCGCGCCTAGGGCACGGGCCGCTTCCAGCCCGGCCGGTCCGGCGCCCACCACCAGCACCGAATCCCCGGAACCTTTGGGATTCATGCGTTCGGGATGCCAGTCGCGGCGGTGCTCTTCGCCCGCCGTGGGGTTCTGAGTGCAGCGGTAGTTGACCCCCAGGAAATGGCTGGAGGCGCAAATGTTGCAGCCGATGCATTCCCGGATGTCCTCGGGCCGGCCTTCCTCGATCTTCTTGGGAATGAAGGGATCGGCGATCGAGGGCCGC
>CAUZWC010000306.1:0-3256 GCA_963583595.1 Alphaproteobacteria bacterium
GGGCCAGAAGACGCGGCGGCGCTTCATCGCGCGCCAGCGCTCCTGGCATGGCAACACCCTGGGCGCGCTGTCGATCTCCGGCTTCGCCCAGCGGCGCGAACCCTTCGAGGGATCGCTGCTGGAGGCCAGCTTCGTCTCGCCCGCCAATGTTTATCGCCCGCCCGTCGGAATCGCACCCCAGGACATCGCCGAGTATTGCGCGGCCGAACTGGAACGCGAGATCCTGCGCCAGGGGCCAGAGAATGTGGCAGCCTTCATCTTCGAGCCGGTGGTCGGCGCGGCCGGTGGCGCGGTGCCCGCGCCCGAGGGCTATGCCAAGGCCATGCGCGCGGTCTGCGACAAATACGGCGTCCTGATGATCGCCGACGAAGTGATGTGCGGTGCGGGGCGCACCGGCTATTGGCGCGCGCTGGAGGAGGACGGGGTCGAGCCCGATATCATGTCGGTCGCCAAGGGGCTGGGCGCCGGCTATGTCCCGCTGGGCGTCGCGATCTATCACGAGCGGCTGAAAGGGCCGATCGTCGAGGCCCATGGCGATCTGCTGACGGCCCATACCTTCACCGGTCATACCCTGGCCTGCGCCGCCGGGGTGGCGGTGCAGCAGGTGGTCGAGCGCGACGGGCTCCTGGAGCGGGTGCGGGTCAAGGGCCCGCAATTCGCCGACGCCCTGCGGCGCGAGATCGGCCAGCATGCCCATATCGGCGATATCCGCGGGCGCGGCTATTTCATCGGGGTCGAGTTCGTCGCCGATCAGGACAGCAAGGAGCCCTTCGCCGCGGATCAGATGATCTTCGCCAAAATCAAGCAACGGGGCCTGGAGAACGGTCTGATCTGCTATCCCGTCAGCGGCAATGTCGACGGCAAGCGGGGCGATATCGCCATCCTCTCCCCCGCCTATAACGCTACGGATGCGGAACTGGACGAGATCGTCGACAAATTCGCCCAGACCTGCCGCGACGTGCTGCCATAGAGGGGCGCCTGACAATTTGCGATATGTCAATGCGGCCGGAGGCTGAAAGGGGCAAAGAGAGAGGTTCCGCTCAGACTGTTTGAGCGAAATCATCTTGGGGGCAGACATGCAACGGACAAAGACCTTGACCACGAAGGCGGCCGAGGCGCCGGGCGCAGCCGGGTAGGAGGCTAAAGCCCCTCAGCCGATTCCTGCCAAAACGCCCGATGCTACACCGACCGAGGGCGTCGCCGGCAACGGCAAGTCTATTTGCGGCAAGTCCACCAACGGCAATGCGCCCAAAAACGGCCAGTTCGAACTGCCGGAAGATCAGGACCCGGGTGCGGCACTGCACCGACTCGCCGAGTTGCGCCATGGCTCCGCGGCCCTGAGCGAGATATTCTAAAGCGACATCTATCCCTACAAGTCCAAGATGCGGCGCGCCGTCTACGAGCGCCACAAGGCCGAACTTCAGGTCGAACTCTTGAAGGTTCAGAACTGGGTCAAGGAAACGGGACAGCGGATCGTCGTGCTGTTCGAGGGCCGCGACGCGGCCGGCAAGGGCGGCACGATCAAGCGCTTCATGGAGCATCTGAATCCACGTGGCGCCCGGGTCGTCGCCCTGAAAAAACCGAGCGAGGCCGAACGGGGGCAGTGGTATTTTCAGCGCTATGTCGCCGAACTGCCGACGGCCGGAGAGATCGTGCTGCTCGACTGGTCCTGGTACAATCGGGCCAGGGTCGAACGCGTCATGGGCTTCTGCACGCCAATGGAATATCTCGAATTCATGCGCCAGACCCCCGAACTGGAACGCATGCTGGTCAACAGCGGCATCCGGCTCTTCAAATTCTGGTTCTCGGTGACGCAGGAAGAGCAGAAACGGCGCTTCTGTCCAACGCAGGACGGACCCGCTAAAACAATGGAAACTGAGCCCGATCGATTTGGCGTCGCTCCAAAAATGGAACGATTACACCGAGGCGAAGGAAGCCATGTTCTTCTATACCGACACGGCGGATGCGCCCTGGACGGTGATCAAGTCGAGCGACAAGAAGCAGGCGCAGATCAACTGCATGCAGCACTTCCTCTGGCACCTGCCCTATCCCAACAAGAACGCCAAGATCGTCCGTGGGCCCGACCCGCTGATCGTCGGCTCCTCGAGCCATGTGATCGGCACGGCCGACCATGTCCTGGGGGCCAAGCTTTGACTGCCGCCGGAGCGCCGGGAGGCCGGGCATGAGCGGCCGGGCGGCAACCGGACCGAACTGGCCGTCCTGCTCGGCCGACTGGAGAGCCGCTATGTCAGCCTCGTCAAAAGGGTCGAGACGACCGACGTGGCGGAGACGGAAGACGACTTCGCGGTCTATTTCTTCGGCCGCATGAAGGGCGAGTTCACCGGCGGCGAGGGCGGCTTCGAGGGTGTGCGCTTCATGGACCGGCTGACCGTCCGCGGCGACGGCAAGATCGCGGCCCAGCACATGTGGAACGATTTCGGACACGCCCCGCCGAAATAGCTCCGCGCCGCGCAAGGAGGGGTCCTCATGGCCGACTACAATATGGAGCTCCTGAGCCTGCCGGCGGCCGACGACCCGGCCCTGGTCGATCAGTTCTTCCGCACCCTGGGCTACACCTATTTTGGGGTCGCGGACATCGCCGAGGTCTATGCCATCGGCCACCGACTGCCGCCCGGCGACGCGGAAGGGCAATACGAGACCTGGCGCGCGGCGGCCAGGCACTATCTCGAGCTAGGCGAGCGCAAGCTGGCCGCCGGCCGCAAAGTGAGCGCGCGCCGTGCCTTCCTGCGCGCAGCCGAATACCACCGGGCGAGCCATTTCCAGCTGCGCGAGGATCTCTGGGATCCGGCCGTCCTGATCGCTGTTGAAGACATGATGCGCGCGGCGGACGCGGGCTACGCCCTGGCTGCAGACTATGATGCCAGACGGATCGCCATCCCGTTCGAGGGCAAGGAGCTGCTGGGCCTGGTCTTCGCGCGCAACGGGGAGTGGTCGGTGCCACGGCCGACGATCTTCGCCTTCACCGGCTACGACAGCTTCGTCGAAGGGCCTATCAGTTCGCCGCCGTCGAGGACACGATCGCGCGGGGCTACAACCTCGCCATCGTCGACAGCCCGGGTCAGGGTCATACGCTATTGCGCCACCGGCTGTTCATGCGTCCGGACTACAAGGCGACGCTGCCGCCCTGCCTCGACTGGCTGACGGAGCAGAGCTTCGCGGCGCCGGACCGCATCGCCGTGCTGGGCCGGAGCTTCGGGGGCTATCTCGCACCGCGCGGCCTCCTGGGCGAGGAACG
>CAUZWC010000307.1:0-3227 GCA_963583595.1 Alphaproteobacteria bacterium
GCGCGTATCCAGCCGCGCCGGTCGTTGCATTTCGGTCATCTCCATTCTCTCCCCGTTTGGCCCCGTCAGGTCGGCCGGCGCGCCTTGAGCGCCGCGGTCAACGTGCCGTCGTCGAGATAGTCCAATTCGCCGCCCATCGGCACGCCATGGGCCAGGCGCGAGACATCGACCCCGCAACCGGCCAGGCGCTCGACGACATAATGCCCGGTCGTCTGGCCATCGACCGTGGCATTGGTCGCCAGGATCACCTCCTTCACCGCCTCGGCGCGCGCGCGCGCGACCAGGGCGACGATGTTGAGTTCCTCCGGCCCGATTCCGTCGATCGCCGAAAGCGTGCCGCCCAGGACATGATAGCGGCCCCGGTAGCTGGCGGTCCGCTCGATCGCCCAAAGGTCGCCGACATCCTCGACGACGCAAATCAGGGAAGGGTCGCGACGGGCATCGGCACAGATCGAACAGGGATCGGTGGTGTCGACATTGCCGCAGGTCGAACAGACTCGGATCGTCGCGGCCGCCTGGCCGAGGGCCCGGGCCAGCGGTTCCATCAGGGTTTCCCGGCGCTTGATCAGATAGAGGGCGGCGCGTCTGGCCGAACGAGGCCCCAGCCCGGGCATCCGAGCGAGAAGCTGTATCAGACGCTCGATCTCGGGCCCGATCATCGGCGCGTCCGTTCCTTATCCGTCAAAACGGTAGCTTCATGCCCGCCGGCAGGTTGAGGCCGCCCGTCACCTTGCGCATCTCTTCATGGGCATGGGTCTCCACCCGGATCCGGGCGTCGTTATGGGCGGCGAGAATAAGATCCTCGAGCACCTCGGCCTCGTCCGGGCTGCACAGGGCCGGATCGATCCGCAGCCGCAGCATCAGGCCCTTGCCGTTGAGGGTGACGGCGACCATGCCGCCGCCAGCCTTGCCCTCGATCTCGGTGGCGGCAAGCTCTTCCTGCATCCGCTCGATCTTACCCTGGACTTCCTGGGCCTGTTTCAACATCTGGCCGAGATTCTTCATGCATCCTCCCAAGGGGCGCCGTCGTCATCCGGGTCGATGAATGACTCCGGCGCAAGAATATCGCCCGCCTCATCGACGGCCTCCACCGGCGCAGCGCCCGGCAACTCCCTGACCTCGACGATCTCGGCGCCCGGAAACTCCTCCAGCACCGCGCGCACGACCGGATCGGACGCGGCATCTACCTTGCGCGCGTCCACCGCCATCCTCGCCTGGTCGCGCAGGCTCGGCGCGCCCTCCGCCTGGGAAACGCTGACGATCCAGCGCCGCCCAGTCCAATCGGTCAGCATCCGCCCGACGCGGTTGGCCAGATCGGACGCCGCCTGATCGTCGGGATTGATCTCTATATGCCCGGTCTCGAACCGGACAAGGCGCACATTGTTGCGCAGTTGGGCGGCCAGCAGCGCCTCGCGCTGATCGTCGAACAAGGCAACAACCGCCTCAAAATTTTCCAGAACCGGCGCGGCCTCGGCCTTGGGCGCCGACACCGCCGCCGGCTCCACCTCGCGCTGCGGCGCGCCGCCGCCGCCATTGGCCACGGCCCTGACGCCGTTGCCCGGCGCCCCTCCAGATCCACCGGTCGATCCGCTGGCAGAACTGGAGCCCGAACTTCCGCCCGAACCTCCAGCTGATCCACCGCCCGAGGGCGCCGTTTCCGCGTTCTGTATCTGCTTCACCAGATCGCCCGGCGTCGGCATATCGGCGGCATAGGCCAGACGAATCAGCACCATCTCGGCCGCGCGCATGGCCGAGGGCGCGGATTGGACCTCGGCGAGGCCCTTGAGCAGCATCTGCCAGGCCCGGGTCAGGACCGGCATGGCCAGGCCCTCGGCCGCGGTCCGGCCGCGCGTCCGCTCGGCCTCGGGCGTGACCGGATCGTCGAGCAGCGCGGGCACCAGCTTGGCCCGGGTGATCCAATGGACCAGTTCCATCAGGTCCTGAATCACAACCAGCGGATCGGCACCGTCGCGATAGACCGCCTCGAACTCCTCCAGCGCGGCCTTGATCTCGCCCCGCATCAGCGCCTCGAAGAGATCGAAGATGCGCGTCCGGTCGGCCAGGCCGAGCATGCCGCGAATCTGGCCCTCTTCGATCGACCCATCGGAAAAGGTCGAGATCGCCTGATCGAGCAGGCTCAGGCCGTCGCGCACCGAGCCGTCCGCGGCACGGGCGAGCAGGGCCAGGGCGGGCGGCGTCGGCGCGGCGCCCTCCGCCGTCGCGATCCGACCAAAATGCGCGGCCAGCAGGTAGGCATCGACCCGCCGCAGGTCGAAACGCTGGCAGCGCGACAGAACGGTGATCGGCACCTTGCGGATTTCGGTCGTGGCGAAGACGAATTTCACATGCTCGGGCGGCTCCTCCAGGGTCTTCAACAGGGCGTTGAAGGCCTGAGTCGACAGCATATGCACTTCGTCGATGATATAGACCTTGTAGCGCGCGCTGATCGGTTTGTAGCGCACACCGTCGATCAATTCGCGAATATCGCCCACCCCGGCCCGGCTGGCCGCATCCATCTCAATCACATCAACATGGCGATCTTCGGCGATGCCCACGCAATGCTCGCAGGCCCCACAGGGCCTGGCCGTCGGCCCACCCTTGCCGTCCGGTCCGATGCAGTTCAGGGCGCGCGCGATGATCCGCGCGGTGGTCGTCTTGCCGACCCCGCGCACCCCGGTCAGCATATAGGCCTGGGCGATGCGGTCGGTCTGGATGGCGTTGGTCAGGGTGCGGACCAAGGCGTCCTGGCCGATCAGTTCGTCGAAATTGGCCGGGCGGTATTTGCGCGCGAGGACCCGGTAGACCGGCACGGCGGCTTCGCCGGCAGCCCCTGTTCCAGCGGTTCCGGTCCCAGCGGTTCCGGTCCCAGCGGTTCCGGTCCCAGCGGTTCCGGTCCCAGCGGTTCCGGTCCCAGCGGTTCCGGTCCCAGCGGTTCCAGTCATGGAATCCTGCGGGGGCGCGGCCCGAATTTCCGCGGGCGTCTCGACCTCCGGCGGCGAGTCCACCGGCGGTTTGTCGAATGCATCTTGCTGATCGGTCATGAGGCCCAGGTCGAAATGTTGCGCCGGGGCGCCCTAGGGGTGCGGCGGAAGGCTGGCGAGCGACCCAGACAAAAACTCGTTGCGGCTGCTTCCTTCCGGATCTGACCGGGTTGGCGAGAAGTCCGTCCGCCGCCAACCTTCCTGACATGACTATATCAGATTTCCGACCGACAGAGGCAAGACACC
>CAUZWC010000308.1:0-3177 GCA_963583595.1 Alphaproteobacteria bacterium
ATACTTTCAAAGAAAACCGCTCCGCTACGCTTACGGGGTGGCGTTAGCTTGCCGCATGAACTTGGCGTTTCCCCGTTATCGGAGACAAGTTCGCATTAAACTGACACCACCCATTCATGCCCAAGATTTTTGCCCCTGAGGATCAAGCCCGGAGCGCGGCGACGCGCCGACCTAGAGCAGCGAGCCCTGGGGGCCGCTGTTTTTGTCGCCCTTGACGCGGGGACGCGGCTTCGGCGTGGCAGCAGAACCCGTGTCCGCGACGGTCGCGCCGACCTCGCCGTCACGGAAGCGGATCGCCACGGCCATGCCGAGATGGGTGCCGGCGGCGGCCGTGACCGGCGCGCCGTCCGCGCCCCGGACCAGGGCGAAACCCCGTTCAAGCACCCTTTCGTAGGACAGCGAGCCGAGCAGCTGGGCCAGGGCGACCAGGCGGCCTGTGCCGTCGCGAATCGTGCGGCCGACCGCGCGGGTCATGGCCGCTTCGGCCTCGGCCATTCGGCGGTCGCCGCGCGCGATCTCGTCGCGGATCGGCTTGGCGCGCAGACGCGAGGCGGCGGCCCGCAACCGCTGATCCGCCATGCCGACGGCGTGGCGGGGCGAAGGCAGGCGGCTTCCCAGGCTTTCCAGGCGGGCGTCGCGCCGTTCCAGCCCGGCCGCGCCGGCGCGGGATAACCGGTCGCCCAGGAAATCCACCCGCTGGCTAGGCGATTCGAGGATGCGGCGGGGGTCGCCCAAGCCGCGCGCGAGGCTTTCCAGGCGGGTGCGGCGCTCGGTCATCAGGCGGCCGCTGGCCGAGACCAGGCGGCGCGCGTCGTCGAGGACCTGAGCGAGCAGTTCGGAGCGCACGGGCACGGCGATTTCGGCCGCCGCGGTCGGGGTCGGCGCCCGGCGGTCGGAGGCGAAATCGATCAGGGTAGTGTCGGTCTCATGCCCCACGGCGCTGATCAACGGAATCTCGCTGGCCGCGGCGGCGCGCACCACGACCTCCTCGTTGAAGGCCCAGAGATCCTCCAGGCTGCCGCCGCCGCGGGCGACGATCAGCAGGTCCGGGCGGGGCACGGGGCCGCCGGGCGCGAGCGCGTTGAAGCCCTGGATCGCGGCGGCGATCTGCTCGGCCGCGCCTTCGCCCTGGACGAGGACGGGCCAGACGATGACGTGGCGCGGGAAGCGATCGGCCAGGCGGTGCAGGATGTCGCGGATGACCGCGCCGGTGGGCGAGGTGACGACGCCGATCACCTCAGGCAGATAGGGCAGCGGCCGCTTGCGGTCGGGGTCGAACAGCCCCTCCTCGCCGAGCCGACGGCGACGGTCCTCGAGCAGCTTGAGCAGAGCGCCCTCACCCGCCAGTTCGATCGATTCGACCACGACCTGATAGCGCGAGCGCGCCGGATAGGTCGTCACCCGGCCGGTGACGATGACCTCCATCCCGTCCTCGGGGCGGAGCGACAGATTGCCCGCCGTGCCGCGCCAGCAGACGCTGTCGATCACCGCCTTGTCGTCCTTGAGAGCGAAATAGAGATGGCCCGAGGCGGCGCGCTTGAAACCCGAGATCTCGCCCCGAATCCGGACATGGGCGAACTGATCCTCGAGGGTTCTCTTGAGCGCCCCGCTGATCTCGCTGACCGTGAATTCCGGCAGGTTATGGGCCGCCGGTCCCGTCGAATTGTCCGTCATCCGTGCGGCCACTATGATACAGCCACACCGCCCGGCACAACCGGCCGGACCCAGCCAGAAACCAATTCATCAGGGGAGCCAGAAGGCCGATATGAAGATCCTCGTCGTCGGATCCGGCGGGCGCGAAGACGCGCTCACCTGGGCAATTTCCGCCTCGCCCCTCTGCGATGCACTCTATTGCGCGCCCGGCAATGCAGGCATCGCGCGCCACGCCACCTGCGTCCCGATCCCAGCCGAGGAGGTCGACCGGCTGGTCGATTTCGCCGCGGAGGAAGGCATCGATTTCGTCGTGGTCGGGCCGGAAGCGCCGCTCGTTCTGGGGCTGGTCGACAAGCTGGAGGCGCGAGGCATCGCCGCCTTCGGCCCGCGCGCGGCGGCCGCCCAGCTCGAAGGCTCCAAGGGCTTCATGAAGGATCTCTGCGTCCGGGCTAGGGTCGCCACGGCGGCCTATCGCCGCTTCACCGATGCGGCCAGCACCGCTGACTATATCCGCGCCCATGACGGGCCGGTTGTGGTGAAGGCCGACGGCCTGGCCGCCGGCAAGGGCGTGGTCGTGGCAAGCTCGGTGGCCGAGGCCATGCAGGCGGTGGACGACATGATGGTCGGCCGCATCTTCGGCCCGGCCGGCGGCGCCATCGTGATCGAGGAAAAGCTGGTCGGCGAGGAAGTCAGCTTCATCGCCCTGGTCGACGGCAAGACGGCCCTGCCCCTCGCCTCGTCCCAGGACCACAAGGCGGTGGGCGACGGCGATACCGGCCCGAATACCGGCGGCATGGGCGCCTATTCCCCCGCCCCCGCCGTGACCGAGGCGCTGGAGGCCGAGATCATGGCCAAGGTGATCGAACCCCTGGTCGCGACCATGGCCGAGATGGGCCATCCGTTTCAGGGCGTGCTCTATGCCGGGCTGATGATCACCGAGGACGGCCCGCAGCTACTGGAGGTCAACACGCGCTTCGGCGATCCGGAATGCCAGCCGCTGATGATGCGCCTCAGATCCGATCTGCTGCCCGCCCTGATCGCGGCGCGCGACGGCGAGCTGAAGGGTTTCGATCTGCGCTGGCGCGACGAGGCCGCGCTCTGCGTCGTCATGGCCAGCGAGGGCTATCCCGGGTCCTACGAGAAGGGCACCGAGATCAAGGGGCTGGAGAAACTGGACGGGCTGGAGGATGTCGTCGTCTTCCATGCCGGGACCGAGCTGCGCGACGGCAAGGTCCATGCGATCGGCGGTCGGGTGCTCGGCGTTACGGCCCTGGGCAAGGATGTCGCGGCGGCCCAGGCGCGGGCCTATGCGGCGGTCGAGATGATCGACTGGCCCGAGGGCTTCTGCCGCCGCGATATCGCCTGGCGCGCCCTCGCGCGGAAGTGCTGAGATGACGGATATTCGATTGCCCAGTCTCGGCGGAATCGAAGCGGCGGCGAAGGAAATCGCGCCCCATATGGCGCCGACGCCCCTGATCCGCTCCGAAATTCTCTCGCGGATCTTCAAGGCCGAGGTCTGGCTCA
>CAUZWC010000309.1:0-3162 GCA_963583595.1 Alphaproteobacteria bacterium
GGCGAACGACAACGATCCGGCGGCCAAGCGCTAGCGCGGACCTCGCCCCTGTCCCCTCCGTCCCTGGCCCACCTATGAATGAAGCTTCCGCGGCGAGCGGCCGGCGGCGATGGCGTTCCGGGACACTCCCCCTAGGATGGCGCCAAGGATGGTTTGACACGTCCTTCGGGAGGGGGCCGTGCCATGGCGCATCAGAAGGACGAGCAGGGACCGCATGTCGCCATGCCCAACACCACCCAGGCCGCCAAATCGCTGGATCCGCGCGCCGAGTGGGACGGTCAGGCCGATCCGCCCAAGGACGGCGCTCCCACTGCGACGGCCCCGGCCGACGGCAAGGATTGGCGCAAGGCCGGCCGCTCCGCCCGATCCCAAGGAACCTTCGACAGCCCTGGTCACAAATCGGCATACTTGCGCCGACACAGTCACAACAATGGGGGTTACCGATGACCAGCTACATGATCGTACAGACCTTCGTGTCCGATCCCGACGGGATGGAGGAGTACAAGCGCCTGGCTTTCGATGCCGTGCACAAATACGGCGGCAAGTATCTGTCCCGCGGCGGCGCGATGGAGCAGGTCGAAGGCCAATGGGATGTGCCCCGCGTCGTGCTGCTGGAATTTCCCTCCGCCGCGCGCGCCAAGGAATTCTACAATTCGCCGGACTATACGGCGGCCCGGAAGGCCCGCGAAGGCAAGGCCCATTTCGTGATGACCCTGCTCGAGGCGACCTGACCGCGCCGTGACCGACCCAGTCGAGGCGATCGAGGCGACCGGCAAGGCCGCGCGCGATACCCCGCGCGCAATCCTGCTTTTCACCGTTTCGATGGGCCTGTTCCCGGTCGGCGACACGATCGCCAAACTGCTGACCCAGGACTACCCGGTCGCCCAGGTCGTCTGGGCCCGCTACCTGGTCTTTCTCGGCGTCATCACCCTGTTGATGCTGCGCCAGTCGGAGAGCCGGCGGTTCTTCCGCACGCGGCGGCCCGGCGTTCAGATTCTGCGCGGCATCTGCATGGCCGTGGGCGCTTATACCTTCGTCTTCGCGCTCAGCTATATCTCGGTGGTCGACACCCTGGCGATCCTGTTCCTCTCGCCGTTGATCATGGTGATGCTGTCGATCCCCTTCCTCGGCGAACAGGTCGGCGTGCATCGCTGGAGCGCAGTGATCGTCGGCTTTCTCGGCGTGCTGATCGTCATGCGCCCGGGCCTCGGGGTGATGCACTGGGCCGGCAGCTTGGCCCTGGTCGCGGCCGCCACCTCGGCCTTCCAGCAGATTCTGGGCCGCAATCTGGGATCGACCGACCATCCGATGACCTCGGTCTTCTATACCGCGCTCACCGGCTTCGTCATCGCCTCGGCGGTCGTGCCCTTCGACTGGCATGCGCCGACGGGCAATTTCTGGCCCCTGATCGGCGTGCTCGGCCTGATCGGCGCGGTCGCCCATTTCGGCGTCCTCAAGGCCCTCCAGATGGCCCCCGCCTCCCTGCTCTCGCCTTTCAACTACGGCCAGATCTTCAGTGGCGCGCTGACCGGCTACCTCGTCTTCGGGCATCTGCCGGATTTCTGGAGCACGGTCGGCATCGCCGTGATCGTGGCCAGCGGCCTCTATATCTATTGGCGCGAACGACTGCTGACCCGCCGCGCCTCCCAGGGTCGCTAGGGCTTCATCGCCGAGATCAGCAGCGCGACGGTCTCGATACTGTTGGAATCCTGCGCGAGATCGAGCGCCGTCCGGCCCTGGAAACCTGTCGCCAGCGGATTCGCGCCCGCTTCCAGCAGGCTCTAGACGGTCCGGGTGTGGCCGCTCCAAGCGGCATGCATCAACGTCGTAAGCTCGCGCTTGTCGGCGAGATCGATGGACGCCCGGGCCGCGATCAGCCGGTCAACGACCTCGAACCGGCCATTCGATTCAGCCCACATCAACGCGGTAAAGCCCGCGGGATCGATGCTATCGATCCCCGCTCCCGCTTCCAAAAGTACTTCGGTACAAGCCGCGCAGCCCCGCCATGCCGCATCCATCAACAACGTGGCTCGGCGACGGTCGCGCGCGTCGGGCGAGGCCCCGAGACGAAGGGCCTAACGAAGGAAATCCGGATGTTCACGTGCGACGGCATCGAACGCGAGTTGTTCGGCGCCGCTAAACGGCAACTCGCGCCACTTGTAAGTCGCGGCATTGAGTACACCCGTCGCGGCCGCCAAGACCGCGACGGTCAGAAAAAGAACCCTCTATGTCTTGATCGTCGTCACCTTTCCCGCTGGTGCCGTTGTTCGACGGCACCATTCCTATACATCGCCTTCGGGGGCACCGCATTCAATGCGCTGGACAGCGCTGCGCGGAAGCCCATAGGTTTTCGCCACCGAAACGAGGGGGGCACAGGCTATCATGGTCGACGAATGCGCAAAAAACCTGCGGCTGGTGCCGTCGCCGGAAGAAGTCCGGCGTCTGACCGAGGCTCGGCCACTGCCGGACAGCATCGGCGATTTCATCCGTGAGCGCGCCGCCACCTTGGGCGAAGAACGGGCCTGGAATTTCTTCGCCGACGGCCAGGAAATCACTTATGCGGGCCTGAACCAGGAAACCGACCGCATCGCGGCGAGCCTGCTGGCGCTCGGCGTCGCCGGGCCGGGGGTGCATGTCGGCATCATGCTGTCGAACCGCGCGGAATGGCCCCTGACATGGCTGGCCCTGATGAAGCTGGGCGCGGTCGTCGTGCCGATCAATATCGCCTATACCGCCCGCGAGGTCGGCTACATCGTCGAGAATGCAGATGTCACAGCGATCCTGCTGGGCGAGGAACATCTGCCGATCCTCGCCGCCGTCGAGGGCAAGCGGCCCGATCCCGCCCATACCATCGTCGTCGGCAATGCGCCCAAGGGCCTCATGGCCTGGGAGAGCCTGCGCGCCGGCGCGCCCGACGGACCCTTCGTGCCGCCCGTCGCGGTCACCGCCGACCGCCTGGCCACGATCCAATACACCTCCGGCACCACGGGTTTTCCCAAGGGTGTCATGCTCGACCACCGCTATTGGCTGATCGGCTCACAGAACGCGGTCAAGGAGGCGCTGTTCCTGGGCATTGAGCGGATGCTGCTCTGCCACGCCTTCCACTATATGGCCGGCCAGCATTTCCTGCTCGCCGGCTTTCACCTAGGCGCGGATGTCGCA
>CAUZWC010000310.1:0-3121 GCA_963583595.1 Alphaproteobacteria bacterium
GCAAGGGCTCCAACAAGGCCTCGTATTGCGCCACGAATGTTCCTCCCCAAGAACCCACAACTCTCTGAATGCGGGCGACCCTCGCATGGGCGAAAGGCCGGTTCAAGCGGCACCAGCCCCGTTCCGCGGCCTCAGGGCAAATCAGTGTCGCGCGTCCTCGACCCGTGGCAATTTGTCCGCGCGACGGTGAATGACCATCGTCAGGGATATGGAGGTATTTCGGGATGGAAAATACGATTGTCGAATCGATCCACGAGGGAGATTTGGCCGACGAGGCGCTCGATTTCGTGAGCGCCGGGGGGAAATTCCTGTGTTATGTCGGCTGCCATGTCGTGCCGCCGCCCTGCATGAAGTCGGAGATCTGAAGGTCGGAAGAGCGCTTCCGGCATAGCCCGATCCAGCGGCCCGTTCCTTCCCGGGGCGGGCCGTTTTCGTTGCGGACAAGGACAGGCGGCTACATGCCCCGCAGCCAGTCCCGACCGCTTCAGAGCGCCATGCAGAGGCGTTTGGCGTCGTAGATCGCGGCGTGGATGTTGCGGCTGGTCCAGGCGTCGCCGATGCGGAAGAGGCGGAAGGCGCCATTCGGGTTGTGGGCGGCAGCCTGGGGCCGGGCATGAACGAGGGCTTGGAGATCGGTCTCGCCGTCATTGGTCGAATACGGCCGCAGGGCCTGGAACAGAGAATCCTCGGGCAGGGTGCCGTGTTCGGCGACGACCTGATCGACGAGGCGTTCCTCCTCCGCCTGGAAGAATTCGTTGCGCAGCACGGCGACCAGCTTGTTGCCCTCGCGCTCGACCGAAGCCAGGCGCAGGTCAGGGGAGATCACGACATCGCGGGCGTAGAGGCGGCGCAGATAGGCCGTGAAATTCACCATGCCGAGTTCGGAGAGGAGCTGGCGTTCGGGCGTGGCGATCTCGACCCGGCTGCCGCGCTCGGCCATGAACTCGGCGCAGCCCGGTCCCTGATCGCCGCCATGGTCGTCGATCAACAGGACGGATTCGGCGGGCGCGACCGCGCCGGAGAGAATGTCCCAGGTCGAGACGGCCAGTTCGCGCCCGGCGAATTCGCCCAGGTTCGGGCGGCCGCCGGTGGCGACGATCACCACGTCGGGGGCTTCGGTACGCACGGCCTCCGCCGTGGCCTCGGTCCCGAAGCGCAGATCGACGCCCAGCTTGCGCGCCTGCTGGTCGAGCCAGCGGGTGACGCCGGTCAGGGATTCGCGCCAGGCGACCTTGGCGGCCAGGTTGATCTGGCCGCCCGGCCGGTCCTCGCGCTCGAAGAGCACCACGTCATGGCCCCGCTCGGCCGAGGCCCGGGCGGCTTCCAGGCCCGCGGGACCGGCGCCGACGACCACCACCTTCCGGCGCGTTTCGGCCCGCGGCAGGTCATGCGGCAGGTCCGCCTCGCGGCTAGTCGAGGCGTTCTGGATACACAAGGTGTCGCGGGACAGGAGCACCCGGTCGACGCAATAAGCCGCGCCCACGCATTGGCGGATATCGTCCTCCCGCCCCTCGATCAGCTTCCGGGCCAGATGGGGGTCGGCGATGAAGGCGCGGGTCATGCCGACCATATCGACATGGCCCTCCTCGACCGCGCGGGCGGCGGTGGCGAGATCGGTGATGCGGGTAGCGTGGAAGATCGGCAGGTCGATCTCGGCCTTGATCGCGCTGGCCAGGTGGAGATAGGGCGCCGGCCCGGCATCCATGCCGATATAGGAATTGGCGTTGGAGCGGTAGTCGCGCCCCTGGGCGGCCATGACGCTGACGAAATCGACCAGCCCGCTGGCGGCCATGCGCTGGGCGATCTCGACGCATTCACCCTGGCTGAGGCCGGAGGCGACCATCTCGTCGCCGCTCATCCGGATGCCCATGACGAACTCGTCGCCGACCAGCTCGCGCGCGCGGGTCAGGATTTCCAGGCCGAAGCGCAGGCGGTTCTCGGTGCTGCCACCGTAGTCGTCCTTGCGGGCGTTGACGTCGGGCGACCAGAACTGGTCGATCAGGGTCTGGTTGGCGCAGGAGACCTCGACCCCGTCGAGCCCGCCCTTCTGGGCGCGCAGGACGGCCTGGGCATAGTCCTCGCGCACCCGGGCGATGTCATTCTTGTCCATTGCGACCGGGAAGGAACGGTGGACGGGCTCCCGCCGCGGCGACGGGGCGTATGCCGGCAGCCAGTTCGCCATGTCCCAGCGCTCGCGCCGCCCGCCATGGCGGAGCTGGACCATGCAGGCCGCGCCATGGCGATGGATCGCCTCGGCGAAGCGCTCGTAGCTGTCGATGACCGCATCGGTCGAGCCGTCGAGCTGGCCGTAATCGATGGAATTCTCGATCGAGGTGGCGGTTGCGCCGCCGAACTGGGTCAGGCCGATGCCGCCCCTGGCCTTCTCCTCGTGATAGCGGATATAGCGGTCGTTCGCCCGCCCGGCCGTGGCATAGCCCGGTGAATGGCTGGTGCTGAGGAAGCGGTTGCGGATGGTCAGGCCCTTGATCGTCAAAGGCTTCAGCAAGGCTTCGTATTCCGCCACGGCCGTCCCTCCCCCGGATGCTCCCGCGAAACGCTGGCACGCGCATTCCCGCCGTTCAAGCGCGACGGGATCGGTGTATAGTTCGCCCATGGAAACGGTCGAAGCCCTGGTCGAAGCCTGCATCGCCGCCCGCGTGGCGGAGGACAGCCATGTTCCGGCCCGCGAGATCCTCGAACGCGCGATGGCCGCGCCGGGCGATTTCCTTCGCGCGATCGGCGAGCCGAAACAGGCCGGTATCGAAACCCTCTACCGCTCCGATTCGCTGACCGTCCTGAACGTGGTCTGGGGGCCGTTGATGATGGTGCCGGTCCATGACCACGCCATGTGGGCGGTGATCGGTGTCTATACCGGACGCGAGGACAATATCTTCTGGCGGCGGCTGCCCAAGGACGCGCCCCAAGGTCTGGAGGCGGCCGGAGCGCGGTCGCTCGGCGCGGGGGATGTCGTGCCGCTGGGCCCCGATATCGTCCATTCCGTCGCCAACCCGCTGGAGCGCATGACGGCAGCCATTCATGTCTATGGCGGCGATTTCTTCGACGCCCCGCGCGTGGAATGGGAGCCGGAGACCCTGACCGAACGGCCCTTGGACATGGAAGG
>CAUZWC010000311.1:0-3117 GCA_963583595.1 Alphaproteobacteria bacterium
CCGGCGGAAACACCCAGGAGCGCCGCTGTCTGAACGAACTCGCGGCGGCTTATTTGGCCGTTGCGCAGCTGCTCTCCCATCTCTGGGATGAGCCAATGCATGCGCCTCCCTTTAAAGGTTTTCATCCCCATCTCGTGCCGTCCCCTGTTAACCAATTGATATGCAATACAAACCCGGACCCACTACCATTCTCAGGCGGTTACGACAACGCTACAATTCCTGAAGCGACAAAAATGCGAAATCCGCGACATCCGCGTAATCATACACCTTCGCTCGTCCTCAGCTTTTACTGTATTGCCGTTGTCCGGGCGACTGCCGGAACCTCCCTCATCGCAGGGGGTAAAATCAAATGTGGGGCTCTAGCCCCTTTGAAACACCACCAATAATATCAGTCCATGAGACGGGTCAGGACCTCGTTTCGCCGCCTCCAAGGTCTGGTGCACCGGGCATTTGTCCGCGATCTCCAAAAGCCAGTGACGTTGTTCTTTGTCCAGCGGCCCGGTGAGCAAAATCTCCCGCTCTATCCTGTCGACCTTGCCCTCCCGCGCTTCGCATTCCGCGCAATCCTCCACGTGGATCTTGCCGTGCAAGAACCGAACGGACACCTTTTCGAGGGGCCATTTCTTGCGATCGGCATACATGCGCAGAGTGATCGAAGTGCAGGCGCCGAGCGCGGCGGAAAGCAGCTGGTAGGGCGACGGGGACCGCTATCCGTGCCGCCCACCGGTTCCGGCTCGTCGGCGGCCAGGCGATAATGTCCAGCCGCGATCGTTTGAGCGAACTTGCCGGTGCCGGTCTCGGCCACCGTCACGGCTTCTTCGTCCGCCTTGCCACTGTCTGCGGCGGCGGTTGCGACGGCAACGGCCCAGATAGCGCGCCTACTAGGCCGCCAAGGCATCCGCCACGTAATCGGCATCGCTCTTGTCCGACAGCACGTGATCGGTCTTGTCCAGGGACAATGAAGTTTTTGGGATGCTTGGCGGCGATGAAGATCTCGCTCGCATTGTCGATGCCGACGATCTGGTCGAGGGGCGCATGGAAGATCATCAGGGCCTTCCTGAGCCCGGCGATGCGCGCCTTCTTGGGCTGGGCTTCGATATCCTCAAGGAACTTCCGTCGCACCCGGAAGGTCCGCCCGGCTATCGCCACCGCCGTCTCGCCTTTTTCCTCGATCTCCGCCCGCGATTCCGCGAAAAGATGGGCGACATGGCTGGGATCGGAAGGCGCGACGATGGTCGCCACCGCGACGGCTTCCTCGACCTCCCCCGCCACGGCCAACACGGCCGCACCGCCCAGGCTATGGCCGATCAGGATCTTCGGGCCCTCGTCGCGCTCGCGGAGATAGCGCGCGGCCAGCAGCAGGTCCTCGACATTGGAACTGAAGTCCGTATTGGCACATTCGCCCTCCGAACTGCCCAGCCCCGTGAAGTCGAAGCGCAAAACGGCGATGCCGTGATCGGTCAGACCGCGCGCGATGCGCGAGGCCGAATAGATGTCCTTGCCGCAGGTGAAGCAATGGGCGAACAGGGCATAGGCCTGAGGCGGGCCGTCGGGCAGATCGAGACGCCCCCGCCAGGTCATGGCCCTGGGCCCCTTCGAAGGTGATTTTCTCGCTGCACATCGCCGTTCTCCCGCATTGCATCCATGGCATCACCCCGTTCGACATCTAATGATGCCGTTCGCGCGAGACAAACGGGAGCAGCATGACGTGCCAACACGAAACCGTGACGATGTCGAACTCCTGGCGCGCGATCCTGCCTTCGAGAGTTATTTCCACATCGGCCGCTATCGCCTGCGCCACCGCCTCTTCGCCGGCAGCTGGTCGGGCGAGGGTGTGTGTGTGGTGCGCGAGGTCTTCGAGCGTGGCCATGCCGCCGCCCTGCTGCCCTACGACCCCCTGCGCGACAAGGTCGTACTGATCGAACAGTTCCGCATCGGCGCTTACGCGGCCAGGGAACCCACCTGGCTGACCGAAGTGGTTGCCGGAATCATCGAGGACGGCGAAACGCCGGCCGACGTGGCACGCCGCGAAACCGCCGAGGAAGCCGGCCTGGAAATCGCCGCCCTGGAGTCGATCGCGACATTTTTCGTCAGCCCGGGAGGCACGGCTCAGGCCACTGCCCTGTTCGTCGACCGGGTCAATTCCGGCATCGCGGGCGGTATCCATGGCCCGGACCACAAGAACGAGGATATCCGCGTCACGGCTATGTCCTTCGACGAGGCCATGGCCATATGCGCCGAAGGCCGCATCCGCGAAGCCGCCACCGTGATCGCTCTGCAATGGCTTGCGCTCAACCGTGAGAAATTGCGAGCGATGTGGCGTTAATTCGTTTCTATGAGCCTCGTGCTAAGCCTGTCGAAGTATGAGGCCGTGGCACGGCGCGCGTTCTGCCAACCTCGTTCTTCGACAGACTCAGGACGAGGAACGATAGGGTTGGAAATAGTGAATCGCGAACGAGCGATGGTTGCCCCTTACACCGGCACGCTCGGCTCGTCAGCATCGCCGTTCTTCACCCGCCGCATGACGCCAAACATTTGACGGATCGTGTACACGATGCCCGCCTTGAACAGGGCGATGCGGATCACCCGCAGGCCGGGATAGCGGGGGGCCAGACGGCCCTTCAGGGTCAAGCCCCATTGCCGGCCGAGCATGCCGTTCTTCTTCCAGGCCTGGTGCGGCTGGGTATCGGCCATGGTCTCGACGAAGGGCATCTGGTCGGGTTTGACCTCCAGCGCGCCGGCCGCGATCGCCCGCTCGACCAGCCCCTTGCCTTTGGCCGTGCGCGCGACGATGCCGTTGAAGCCTTCGTCCTCGCCGGTGGGCGAACCGCCCGGCCAGATATCGAGGGCGATCACATCGGCCTGCTCGCCGATCGGGTCCATGCAGGTCTTGCAGCGCCAGGGCAGGTGCCAGTTGCGCTTGTCTTCCCAGATGCTGAGATAGGTGACCGTATGGGCCGTGCCGGCTTTCGTCTCCATCGTGGTCAGGCCAGGACAGCCGTAGCCCCGGTAGCGAAAGACCGTCAGCTCGTCTTCCGTCAGGTCGTGCTTGGCCATCTGGTTGAAGGTCATCTGCTGGGTCGATTGGCCGCCACAGGAGATCGACAGCAGGTATTT
>CAUZWC010000312.1:0-3111 GCA_963583595.1 Alphaproteobacteria bacterium
GTCCTCAACACCTATATGGCCCAGCGGCCCGAGGCCGAGATCATCTATGGCCGGGAACTGGCCATCGATCTCAAGATGCTGCGCGCCGCGGGCGACCGGGTCGCCGAGGCCGAGCGCCAGGCCAATGCCGAGCTGGGCGAGGTCTCTCGCCACGACACCTTGCTGGCCGTGGTCGGGCGGGGCAGTTCCGATTCCGACGCCAATTCCAACGCCACCAAGGTCATGCGCATGCTCTGGGAGGGCCATGGCTACGGCTGGGGGGAGACGCTCTATTCCGGCGTCACCTTCCCCCTGGTCGAGCCCGGCCTGGAACAGGCCGTGCGCCTGGGCTTCAAGCGCATCATCGTCTTCCCCTATTTTCTCTTCACCGGAATCCTGGTGAGGCGGATCTACGATCACACGGATATCGTCGCCGCGCGCCATCCCGAGGTGCAGTTCGTCAAGGCGCCCTATCTCAACGATCATCCCCTGGTCGTCGACACCTTGGCCGACCGGGTGCGGGAAATTCTCGACGGCGCCAATCTGATGAACTGCCAGATGTGCAAATACCGCGAGCAGGTGCTGGGCTTCGAGGACGAGGTCGGCCTGCGCCAGGAAAGCCATCATCATCATGTCGAGGGCATCGGCACGGGCGAGAGTGGCCATAGCCACAATCATGATCACGACCATGCCCATGGGCACACGCACGATCACCACCATCACCCCTATCCCCATGCCGACCATCCCCTGGGGCCGGTGACCCTGCCCAAGACCGAGGGCGACCGCTAGGCGATGGCGGGCATGGGGGGCTATCTTCGGGATCCGGCGGAAATCTACCGGCAGTCCTTCGCCGCCATACGGGCGGAGACCGATCTGGCGGCCATTCCGGCCGATCTGATCTCCCTCGCTTTGCGCATCGTCCATGCCTGCGGCACGCCCGAGATCCTGATTGATCTGGCCTGGCGTGACGGCGCGGGCGCGGCGGGCCGAGCGGCCCTGGCCGCCGGCGCACCGATCCTCTGCGATGCCGGGATGGTCGCCCAGGGGGTGATCCGGACGCGCCTGCCGGCAGGGAATCCGTTGATCTGCACCCTGGACGATCCGGCCGTGCCGGCAGCCGCCAAGGCGGCGGGCACGACCCGTTCGGCGGCAGCGGTCGAGCTTTGGCGCCCTCACCTGGCCGGCGCGGTTGTGTGTATCGGCAATGCTCCAACGGCGCTGTTCCGCCTGCTCGAAATTCTCGCGGAAGGCGCCGATCCGCCCGCCCTGGTGCTGGGCTTTCCGGTCGGCTTCGTCGGCGCCGCCGAATCGAAGGTCGCCCTGATCGTCAACGATCTGAATCTGCCCTATATCGCCCTGCGCGGACGCAAGGGCGGCAGCGCGATGGCCGCCGCCGCCGTTAACGCCCTGGCCGGCGACGCGAAGGAGGGGTCTTCATGAGCGCATGGCTGTCGATCGTCGGCTTGGGCGAGGACGGACTGGACGGCCTGTCTGTACCCGCCCGCGCCCTGGTCGAGACCGCCGAGGTCCTGGTCGGCGGCGCGCGGCATCTGGCCCTGGCCGGCGAGGCCGCCGGCGGCGCGACCGAAAAGCTGACCTGGGAAACGCCGCTCAGCCGCACGGTCGAGGCGATCGCCGCTCGCGAAGGCCGACGGGTGACCGTGCTGGCGACCGGCGATTCCATGCATTACGGCATCGGCGTCACCCTGGCGCGGCGTTTCGGCATGGACGCGCTCACGATCATTTCCGCGCCAAGCGCCTTTTCCCTGGCCTGCGCGCGGCTTGGCTGGCCGCTTGCCGAGACCGCCTGCATCACCCTGCACGGCCGGCCCCTCGATCTGCTGTCCCTGCATCTGGCCCCCGAAGCCCGCATCCTGGTCCTGAGCGAGGACGCCACGACCCCCGCCAAGCTCGCCGCCCATCTGACCGGGTTGGGCTATGGCCCCAGCGCCTTGACCGTCCTCGCCCATATGGGCGGGCCGAAGGAGCAGCGCTGGGACAACACGGCCGAAGGCTGGACGGAAGAAGACATTCCGGACCTCAACACCGTCGCGATCACCTGTCATGCAGCACCCGGCACCCGCGTGCTGTCCCGCGCGCCCGGCCTGCCGGACGAGGTCTATGCGAATGACGGCCAACTGACCAAGCGCGAGATTCGCGCCGCCACCCTGGCCGCGCTCTGTCCCTTGCCCGGCCAGCACCTCTGGGATATCGGCGCGGGCGCGGGCTCCATCGCCATCGAATGGCTGCGCGCCGCGCCCGGAGGAAAGGCCGTGGCGATCGAGCGCCAGGCCGCCCGGGTCGCCAATATCGCGCGCAACGCCGCCGTCCTGGGCGTGCCGGGTCTGAAGATCCTGACCGACGAGGCGCCCGCCTGCCTGGAGAATTTGGCCCGGCCCGACGCGATTTTCATCGGCGGCGGGCTTTCGAGCCCGGGCCTGGCCCTGTATTGCTGGCGCGCCCTGGCGCCGGGCGGGAGGCTCGTCGCCAATGCCGTGACCCTGGAGGGGGAGGCCGCGCTGCACGACCTGCGAAAAGAGACTGGGGGAGAGATGACGCGCATCGCGATCAGCCGGACGACGCCGGTCGGCCCCTTTGAATCCTGGCGGCCCCTGATGCCGGTCACCCAATTCGCCGTCGAGAAGCCCCGTGGCTGAGGGTTCCACGGCGCCGAGCAAGGTCTACGGTCTGGGGGTCGGGCCGGGCGACCCCGAACTGATCACCCTGAAGAGCCTGCGCCTGCTGCGCGCCTGCCCGGTCCTGGCCTATCCGGCGCCGGAGACGGGCGACAGCCTGGCCCGCGCCATCGTCGCCGAGCACCTGCCCGGCGATCAGATCGAAATTCCCATCCGCATGCCGCTGGAAGTCGCGCGCTTTCCCGCCCAGGCGGTTTACGACCGGGCGGCGGGGGAGATCGGCGCGCAGATCGCCCAGGGCCGCGACGTCGCCGTGCTGTGCCAGGGCGATCCCTTCTTCTATGGCTCCTTCATGTATCTCTTCGGCCGGCTGGCCGAGACCTGTCCGGTCCAGGTCGTGCCCGGCGTCTCCTCCCTCACCGCCTGCGCCGCCGCCCTGGGCGCGCCCCTGGCGGCGCGCAACGACATTCTGGCCGTCCTGCCCGGCCCCCTGCCG
>CAUZWC010000313.1:0-3095 GCA_963583595.1 Alphaproteobacteria bacterium
ACGAAGCGGGCCGCAAGGCCGCCGCCGAGGCTCTGGCAAGGTATTGGCGGACACCTATGTCCTCTACATGAAGACCCAGAACTACCACTGGAATGTGACGGGACCGCAATTCAACAGCCTGCACGCCATGTTCGAGGCGCAGTATATCGAGCTGCGCGACGCGGCGGACGAAGTCGCCGAGCGGATCCTCAGCCTCGGCCATTTCGCGCCGGGCAGCTACAAGCAGTATGCCAAGCTGACCTCGATCGACGAGGCCGAGGGCGTGCCGAGCGCCGAGGAGATGGTGCGCCAACTCGAAAGCCGGCCATGAGACCGTCAGCCGAACGGCCAATGCCGCCCGCGCGGTTGCCGAGGAGGTCGGCGACGAGGTCTCCCTCGACATGATGGTCGGTCGCATGACCGTCCATCAGAAGACCGCCTGGATGCTGCGCTCGACCCTCGGCGGCTGAACCACCGGCCATCCCTAGACCGATAGCGCCCGCCGCTTTTCCCGCGGTGGGCGTTTCGATTCGTGTGGAGCGAACACGCGAATTAACTCCCTCTCCGTCCCCGGGGGCGGAGAGGATAATTCACGGTGCAAAACTCGGCCACGCTAACGGTGGGGCTTGTCCTGCTGTGTCGGTTTAAAAGCCGGCCATGTTTCAGTCTCTGGCAGATTGAATCTGCGATGCCGGTAACGGATGTGACATTCGGTTGGCAACCGATTGTGAGAGGCGGTCGCTGGAAGATAGCTAGCAGCCCCCCAAGACCCTCACCGCCACGAGGCAATGCCCATACTGAGTCGCTACTTCAATCCACGATGAACAGCTTGGCGCCGGTTTCGGTCACGGAACGGTGGGGCGAATCGCCGAAATCGGAGACCTGGTAGCTGACCCCCGGCGTCAGGGTGAAGCGGCGTCCGTCCTTGAGTTCGGAGACCATCTCGCCCTCCAGCACCAGCAGGATATGGCCCCGGTCGCACCAATGGTCGGCCAGATAGCCGGGCGAATATTCGACCATGCGGATGCGGATATCGCCCATCTCGACGGTGCGCCACAGCGCCTTGCCGGTCTCGCCCGGATGCTCGGTGACGGGGACCTGGCTCCAATCGGTCGTCATGAAGGCCTGTTCCGGCAGTTTCATCGGCTTTCCTTTCTTTCGGCCCGCCGCCGGTCGAGGCGCGGGCGCAGCTGCACATAGAGCACGCCGGCGAGGATCAGCCCGCCGCCGCCCAGATGCCACCAGGTCGGATAGCTGCCATAGGTCATGGCGATCAGCACCACGACCGCCGGGGTCAGGTTGGAATACATCGAGGCGACGGTCACCCCGGCGCGGCTGACCCCGTAATGCCAGAGCAGGATCGAGAGGGCGGCCGGCCCGCAGGCCAGATAGGCCATCAGGACCACCGATTCGGTGTCGAGGGATACGCGCTGTTCGATCAGGCCGCTGCCCAGCGCGACGGCGGCCAAGCCGCAGAGTACGATAACCCCGGTCAGGGCGGTGAGGGCCGTGATGCCGAGCTGCGACAATTCCTTGAGGCGTTGCTGCACGCCGATCGAATAGGTCAGCCAGAGGGTGATGCCGACCAGGATCAGCAACTCGCCGCCGCGGAACCCGGCATCGCCCGAGACCTTGCCGAGGGCCATGACGAGACCGCCGGAGACGGCGAGGGCGATGCCGACCCAGAGGCCGGGCCGAAACGACAGGCCCATCATGAGCTTGGCGAGCAGGGCGCCGATCACCGGGCCGGAGGTCACGATGATCCCGGCGATGATCGCGTTGGAATAGGCGATGCCGAAGATCAGGAAGAGGGTTGAGACGCCGATCCCGCTGGCGCCCAGCATCCAGATCGCGCGCCAGGGCAGGCTGCGGAAATAGGCGCTGGGACCCTCGGTGGCGATGAAGGCGATGTTGAGGATGAGACAGGCCGCGCCGAGGCGCACTACCGCCAGGCTGATGGGGTCCCACAGGCGCAGTAGGATTTCCGTCACCGGCAGCATCGAGGCCCAGATCACGACCGAGAGAATAAGGGCGAGGTTGCCGAGGAGAACGGCACGGGCCTCGTCGGCGGTCGGCGCGGTCAACGCGGCGCATCCCTCATCGCGTGTCCGCCGGTATCGCGGGCGAGAAGGGCGCGGGAGTCAGGTTCTTGCTTTCGATCCGCGATAGCAGCGGCATGGCGGCATCGAGATAGGCCTGCCATCCGGGCTCGGCCTTCAGCGCCGCGCGCCGCGCGGCCCGGTCCGCCTCGTCCCGGTAGCTCCACAAATGCACGACCTCGTCGACCTCGCCGATATCCATCGAGGCGAAGAAACCGATCGGCTCCCCCAGATGCCTGCGCTGGAGCGGATAGCCGAGCGCCTCGTAGACCGCGAGGAATTCCGCCATCCGGCCCGGCTGGACCGCGTAGCTGCGGTGCACGACGATCATGGGGCGGACGCTCAAAGCCCCTTCATAAAGGGGGCGGGCGTCAGAATTTTGTTGGCCATGTGCTGGACCAGGGGCAGGGCGCTGCCGATATAGTCGGGCCAGGCCGGATCGGCCTGCAGCTTGGTGCGCCTTTCGGCCCGGTCGGCCAGGCTTTCGTAACGCCAGAGATGGACGACCTGGTTGAGTTCGCCGATATCCATCGAGGTGAAATAGCCCAGCGGCTCGCCGAGATATTTTTTCTGCAGCGGCCAGCCCTTGGCCTCGTAGATCTTCAGGAACTCGCCCATCTTGCCGGGCTGGATGGTGTAGGTGCGATGGTCGTAGATCATGAGGGCTTCTCCGGGACGGCGGGTGCGGGCTGGAATTCACCGCCCGTTGCGGGCGGCGTCGAACCGCGCCACATTAGCCCAACCCTCGCAGGCGGCAACGGCTATTCCCGGACGAGCTGGGAGACGCAGGCCGCGCGCGACGAAGAGGAGCGGCCATGACCGAATCACCCATCCAAGGACTCGAATCCCGCCTCGCCGCCGGCGGCACGGTGATGATCGACGGCGCCACGGGCACGGAGCTGGAGCGGCGCGGCGCGGGCATGGACGACGCCTGTTGGTGCGGCCGGGCGACCTTGAGTCATGGCGATATCCTGCGCGGCATTCACGAAGACTATATCCGTATGGGTTGCGACCTGG
>CAUZWC010000314.1:0-3094 GCA_963583595.1 Alphaproteobacteria bacterium
ACTATCTCTGGCACATGGTCTTGCCGATCCTCTCCATCGTGATCGGCGGCTTCGTCGGCCTAACCATGCTGACCAAGAATTCCTTCCTCGACCAGATCAACCAGCAATATGTCCTGACGGCGCGGGCCAAGGGCCTGACCGAAAAGCGCGTGCTCTACGGCCATGTCTTCCGCAATGCCATGATCATCGTCATCGCCGGCTTCCCCGGCATGCTGATCGGCATCCTGTTCACCGGCGCTTTCCTGATCGAGATCATCTTCTCCCTCGACGGGCTCGGCCTGCTCGGTTGGGAAGCGCTGATCCAGCGCGACTATCCCGTGATGTTCGGAACTCTCTATTTCTTCACTCTGCTGGGCCTCGTCATGGCTATCCTGCGCGACGTGACCTATGTCTTCGTCGATCCGCGCATCGATTTCGAGGCGAGGCGCTAGGCGATGGTCGGGACCGACAACTTGAGCGCGCCGCGCCGCTTCCTGGGCTTCACCGTGACCCCGCTGACCCGGCGGCGGCTCTACAATTTCCGCCGTAACCGGCGCGGCTTCTGGTCGCTCTGGGTCTTCCTGGCGCTCTTCGCCGTGACCCTGCCGGCCGAATTCATGGCCAACGACAAGCCCTTTCTGGTCTCCTATGACGGCGATTTCTACATGCCGATCTTCGAGGCCTATCCGGAAACCGTCTTCGGCGGCGAGTTCCCGACCGAGGCCGATTACACCGATCCTTTCGTCCAGGACCTGATCGACGACAAAGGTTGGATGGTCTGGCCCCTCATCCGCTACAGCTATGACACGGTAATCCTGGATCTCGACGTGCCGGCCCCGGCACCGCCCTCGACCGTGAACTGGCTGGGCACCGACGATCAGGCCCGCGACGTCCTCGCGCGCGTCATCTACGGCTACCGCATCTCGATCCTCTTCGGCCTGCTCCTGACCGTCTTCAGCTCGGTCGTCGGGGTCTGGGCGGGCGCCGTGCAGGGCTATTTCGGCGGGCTGGTCGATCTCCTGTTCCAACGCTTCGTCGAGATCTGGGAGGGGCTGCCCGTGCTCTTCCTGCTGATCATCATGGCCAGCGTGATCGTGCCCAGCTTCTGGTCGATCCTCACCATCATGCTGCTGTTCAGCTGGATGGGTCTGGTCGCCGTGGTGCGCGCCGAATTCCTGAAGGCGCGCAATTTCGACTATGTCCGCGCGGCGCACGCGCTCGGCGTCAGCAACCGGGTGATCATGTTCAAGCATGTCTTCCCCAATGCCATGGTCGCCACCGTCACCTTCCTGCCCTTCATCGCCGTGGGCGCGGTCTTCCAATTGACCTCTCTCGACTTCCTCGGCTTCGGCCTGCCGCCCGGCTCGCCCTCCCTGGGCGAGCTCGTCCAGCAGGGCAAGAACAACCTTCAGGCGCCCTGGCTGATCCTCACCGCCTTCTTCGTCATCACGGCGATGATCGCCCTGCTGGTCTTCATCGGCGAAGCGGTGCGCGACGCCTTCGACCCCCGAAAGGCCGTGGCATGAGCGATATTCCGGGCCGCGCCCTGGTCAAGGTGGCCGACCTGTCCGTCGATTTCTCGGTCGGCGGGCGCAGCATTCCGGCGGTGCACGGCGTCTCTTTCGAGATCGCCAAGGGCGAGACCCTGGGCCTGGTCGGCGAAAGTGGCTCGGGCAAATCGGTCACCGCCCTCTCGATCATGCAGCTTCTGCCCTATCCCCTGGCCAGCCACCGCCCCGGCTCCTCCATCCTGTTCGACGGCGAGGAGGTGGTCGGCGCGGTCGAGCCCGCGATGCGCGCCCTACGCGGCAACCGTATCGCCCTGATTCCCCAGGAACCGCTGAGCGCGCTGAACCCCCTGCACACGATCGAAAAGCAGATCGCCGAGGTGCTGCTGATCCACAAGGGGCTGAGCCTGCGCGCGGCGCGCGGCCGGGTGCTGGAACTGCTCGACCTGGTCGGGTTGCAGGATGCCGAACGACGCCTGGGCGCCTATCCGCACGAACTGTCCGGCGGTCAGCGCCAGCGCGTGATGATTGCCATGGCCCTGGCCAACGAACCCGGTCTGCTGATCGCCGACGAACCGACCACGGCCCTCGACGTCACGATCCAGGCCCAGATCCTGGAACTGCTGCGCGACCTCAAGACCCGCCTCGGCATGGCCATGCTGCTGATCACCCACGACCTGGGCATCGTGCGGAAGATGGCCGACCGCGTCTGCGTCATGCATGCGGGCGAGATCGTCGAGCAGGGCCCGACGGAAACCATCTTCACCCGACCGAGCCACGACTACACCAAGCATCTGCTGGCGGCCGAGCCCAAGGGCGACCCGATCCCGGCCGATGCCGACGCCCCCGTCGTCATCCAGGCGGAGGATTTCAAGGTCTGGTATCCGATCAAGGCCGGGGTGTTGCGCCGCACGACCGGCCATGTGAAGGCGGTGGACGGCATCGACGTCACCGTGCGCCGGGGCCATACGGTCGGAGTCGTGGGCGAAAGCGGCTCGGGCAAGACGACCCTGGGCCTGGGTCTGCTGCGCCTGATCCCCTCGAAAGGGCCCGTCATTTATATGGGCGAGGACATCCAGAGCCGCTCGACTAAGGCGCTGCGTCCCCTGCGCAAGGAAATGCAGATCGTCTTCCAAGACCCCTACGGCTCGCTCAGCCCACGCCTCACGATCCGGCAGATCGTCGGGGAAGGGCTAAAAGTCCATGCCATGGGCGATGCCGCCGCGCGTGAGAAACTGGTGGCCGATACCCTGGCCGAGGTCGGGCTCGGCGGCGACATCCTCGACCGCTATCCCCATGAATTCTCAGGCGGCCAGCGCCAGCGCATCGCCATCGCCCGGGCCATGGTCCTGAAGCCTCGTTTCGTCGTGCTGGACGAGCCGACCAGCGCCCTGGACATGAGCGTCCAGGCCCAGATCGTCGATCTGCTGCGCGACCTGCAGAACCGCCACGACCTGGCTTTCCTGTTCATCAGCCATGACCTCAAGGTCGTGCGCGCCTTGGCCGACGAGGTCATCGTCATGAAGGACGGCAAGGCGGTCGAGCAGGGTCCCGCGGCGCGCATCTTCGATAATCCGCAAGAGGACTACACCAAGGCTCTCATGGCC
>CAUZWC010000315.1:0-3090 GCA_963583595.1 Alphaproteobacteria bacterium
ATCCGCCGTCTCGCGCGCCTGACGGCGCTGGCCGGCACCCTGCTGATCGGCGGCACGTGCGGGGCCGCGGCCCAGGCGGTGACCCTGGACCTGGGCGGCGGCGGATCCCCCCCACCGGGGCGATCGTCCAGCTGATCGCCCTGCTGACGATTCTCAGCCTCGCCCCCTCAATCCTGGTGATGGTCACCTCCTTCACCCGGATCGTGATCGTGCTGTCCTTCCTGCGCAGCGCCCTGGGCCTGCAGCAGACGCCGCCCAACGCCGGTGCTGATCACCCTCGCCCTCTTCCTCGATATCGCCGGCGGCGAGGCGGTGGAAACCCCCGAGGATATTTCCCTCCGCGTGCTCGTTCCGCCCTTCCTGATTTCCGAGTTGCGGCGGGCCTTCGAGATCGGCTTCCTGCTGTTCATCCCCTTTCTGATCATCGACATGGTCGTGGCCTCCATCCTGATGAGCATGGGCATGATGATGCTGCCGCCGATCATGATCTCGCTGCCCTTCAAGCTGATCTTCTTCGTGCTGGTGGACGGCTGGTATCTGGTCGCGGGCAGCCTGGTGCAGAGCTTCCAGGTCTGAACTCGTCGTTCGCCGGGCTGTTAGCGGGGACGTTTGCGCGCAGCGGGTCACAAGGGCTATTCTCCCGGCCAGCCCGTAACCTGGAGATCATCGTCACGTGACTCGCAACGAAATCCTGCGCGTCGAGCGCTATCTGCAAACCAAGTTCCGCAACACCGACATCGCCCTGCGCCAGGACCCGCAGCTCAAGGGCGCGCTGGAGGTCTGCCTCGGCGACGAGTTCATCGGCACCCTCTACCGGGACGACGACGAGGGCGAAATCTCCTACGCCTTCAGCATGGTGATCCTGGAACTGGACGTGCCGCGCTCGCTCTAAGCGCCGCAACGCCCCCGCATCGATCGGGGTTCAATCCGCCTTCGCGGCCCAGGCATCGATCTCGATCAGATATTCCGCGCGGGCCAGGCCCGCGACGATCAGCAGGGTATCGGGCGGCTTGACCGCCCCCATGCGCCGCGCGAAATGCCCCTCATAGGCCGCCAAATTGGCGCGGTCGGTCAGATCGACGTTGATGCGGACGAGATCCTCGCGGGCCATGCCGATATCGGCCAGGGCCGTGAACAGATTGTCGAAAGCGGGCTCGGCCTGGCCATCGAATCCCTCGACGATCGACCCGCCCGGCGGATTGCCGACTTGGCCGGCGATCGTGACCAGGCGCATGCCCGCGGGCACCACCGCGCCGTGGGAATAGGTCTTCCTCGGCGCCAGGCCGGGCGGATTGAAATAGTCGATCATGGCCTTCTCTCCCCTATGCGCGGGGCGGCAACCTGCGGCTATAGCTCTTCGTCCTCGGCGGCCGCCTCGGCGCGGCTTTCGCCGCCTTTGAGGCGTTGGGCCAGGGCCGCTTCCAGGAAGCGGTCGATATCGCCGTCGAGCACGCCCTGGGTGTTGCTGGTCTCGACCGAGGTGCGCAGGTCCTTGACCATCTGATAGGGGTGCAGGACGTAGGACCGGATCTGGTGGCCCCAACCGATTTCGCTCTTCGAATCGGCCTGGGCCTGGGCCTCCGCCTCGCGGCGCTGCAGCTCGGCCTCGTAGATGCGGGCCTTGAGCATGGCCATCGCCGTTGCCCGGTTGCGGTGCTGGGAGCGGTCGCTCTGGCTCTGCACCACGATGCCGGTGGGCAGATGGGTGATGCGGATCGCGCTGTCGGTCTTGTTGACATGCTGGCCGCCCGCGCCCGAGGCGCGGTAGGTGTCGACGCGCAGGTCCTTGTCCTCGATCTCGACCACGATGTCGTCGTCGACGACCGGGTAAACCCAGACCGAGGCGAAGCTGGTATGGCGGCGCGCGCTCGAATCGAAGGGCGAGATGCGGACCAGCCGATGGACCCCCGATTCGGTCTTGAGCCAGCCATAGGCATTGTCGCCCGAGATGCGCATGGAGGCGGATTTGATGCCCGCCTCTTCTCCCAGGCTTTCTTCTAACCATTCCAGCTTGCAGTCGTGATCGTTGGCCCAGCGGCCATACATCCGGGCCAGCATCTCGGCCCAGTCCTGGCTTTCGGTGCCGCCCGCGCCGGCATGAACTTCGAGATAGCAGTCGTTGGCGTCGGCCTCGCCCGACAGCAGGCTTTCGATTTCCAGCTTGCCGACCTTGTCGCGCAGCGCCGCGAGCCCCGCCTCGGCTTCCGCCAGGGCGCCCTCGTCGCCCTCTTCCTCGGCCATTTCGGCGAGCATGACGCCGTCCGCGAACTCAGTGCTCAGCGAGTCATAGCCATGAACGGCACGTTCCATACGCGTGCGTTCGCGCATCAGTTTCTGGGCGCGGGCCGAATCGCTCCAGAGGTCCGGGTTTTCGGCCTCGGCGTTCAGTTCGTCCAGGCGGGGGCGTGCGGTCTCAAGGTCAAAGAGACCTCCTCAGCAGCGCCATCGACTGCTCGATTTCTTCGATTGTGGCCTGAAGTTCGGCACGCATATGGTTTCGCTCCGCTCTGTCCCGCCCATCGAAAAGTCCGCTGGACGTCGGGCCGGTTTCTAGCTTCGCGCGCGGTCCCCCGCAAGGGCGCGCCGACGCCGGATCAGTAGAGGCCGCCGGTCCCCACCGAGGCATCGGCCGGCCGCATGCCGGGCGCGGAGCCGCCGGAATCGGAATCGTCATAGACGATCTGGGCCGAACCGGGCTCGGGCACCGTGCCGGGCTTGAAGGCCTCCAGGATCACATGGCTATCGCCCGACCCGGCGGGCACCCCGGTGTCGCGATTGACGCGCACGAGACGCACGCCCGGCGGCGCCCGGAAGGGCACGGCTGGCCGGTCGGCCAGGGCCTCGGCCATGAAATCGCGGAAGATCGGCGCGGCGGCCGACGACCCGGTTTCCTTGGCGCCCAGGGTCTTCGGCTGATCGAAGCCGACGAAAACGCCGACCGCGAGATCTGGCGCGAAGCCGACAAACCAGGTGTCGAAGGACCCGTTCGTGGTTCCCGTCTTACCGGCCAGGGGCTTGCCCACCGCGGAGACGCGCGTGGCGGTGCCGCGCAGCACAACGCCCTCGAGCATCGAGACAATCTGATAGACG
>CAUZWC010000316.1:0-3064 GCA_963583595.1 Alphaproteobacteria bacterium
CGAGGTCCATCTGCTGACCCGGGGCCATGGCGGAAAGCAGGCCGGCCCCTTGCGGGTCGATCCCGCGCGCCACGATGCCGCCCAGGTCGGCGACGAGGCCCTGCTGCTCGCCCGAGCCGCGCCCTGCTGGTTGGCGCGCGACCGGTCCCAGGGAGCGCGGGCCGCCGAGGCGGCGGGCGCCGAGATGCTGGTCATGGATGACGGTTTCCAGAACCCGTCGCTGGAGAAGGACCTCTCGCTCATGGTCGTCGACGGCGGCTACGGCTTCGGCAACGGCCGGGTGATGCCGGCCGGCCCGTTGCGCGAACCGGTCGATCAAGGCCTGGACCGCGCCGGGGCGACGATCCTGATGGGACGGGACCGCATGGGTCTGAAGGCCCGGCTGCGGGACCGGTTGCCCGTCCTGACCGCAAGGACGGTCCCGACGGCGGAGGCCCTTGCCCTGAAAGGCGAGACGGTGCTGGGCTTCGCCGGTATCGGGCGGCCCGAAAAATTCCTCGACACCCTCAACGAGATCGGCTGCCGGGTCGTCGCCCTGCGACCCTTTCCCGACCACCACCGCTATACCGAGGATGAGATCATGCGCCTGGCCGAAGCGGCCGTCGACGCCCGCGCCACATTGGTGACGACGGAAAAGGATCTCGTCCGCCTGCCCGTCGAGGCCCAAGCCATGGCGACGGCCGTCGGCATCGAAACCGCCTGGGACGACGAGGCGGCGCTGGAGGCGATCCTCGCTCCGCTGCGGCGCTTGACCGTATCGCGCCGACCTGGATCATGAGGGTCCGCTGAAGCAGGAAGGATCAGCCCTTCCCGCCTCTCCGACCGATAAGGAAGCGCGACATAACCGATACCGAAGCAGCCGCGGCGATCCTGGACGAAAACCTTGAAGACGAAGCCCTCGACGAGATCCTCGGGTCGAAATACGCATCCTGTGCGTCGAAGTGCTGCGTCGGATAGGTCCTGGCCACGACGCTTGATCCGGTTCCGGTTCCGATCCGATCTAGCGGCCCGCCCTCCTTGTCCAAGGACATGAAGCGGGCCGTTTCAATTGCGGCCATCCGAATCCAACACCGCGGATTCGCATCCCGGCCTGGATCTGCGAAAGGGTCGGAGCCGGGCGCCGCGAACGAATTTCGGCCGGAAAAATCCGACGCCGTGAAAAATCTCATTCCGCGGTTTATAGCAGGCCTCTCTAGTCCTGGTAGGATATGAAGGCACCGACAGCCCCATCCATCCCTCCAATCCAGGCGAGACATTCCCATGACCCAGTCGGCGAACCAGACCCCCTCCGAGACCGCCCCGCGCCGCAAGAATGGAAACGCCGGGAGCGAGCGTGTCGATATCGTCATCATCGGCGCCGGCTTCGCCGGCATGTACATGCTCCACAAGGCGCGGGAACTCGGCCTCTCGGCCGTGGTGCTGGACAAGGCGAACGGCGTCGGCGGTACCTGGTACTGGAACCGCTATCCGGGCGCGCGCTGCGACGTGGACAGCATCCAGTATTCCTATTCCTTCGACGAGGATTTGCAGCAGGAATGGGAGTGGAGCGAGTTCTACGCCACCCAGCCCGAGATCCTGCGTTACGCCAATCACGTCGCCGACCGCTATGACCTGCGCCGAGACATGCGCTTCAACACCGCGGTCGTCTCCGCCACCTTCGTCGAGGGCGCGAACGGCAAGAGGACGGGCCATTGGCTGGTGGAGACCCAGGGCGAGCATGCCGGCCGGATCGAGGCGAGTTTCTGCGTCATGGGGACGGGCTGCCTCTCGACTCCGAACAAGCCGAAGATCGAGGGATTGGACGATTTCGCGGGCGAGACCTACCATACCGGCCTGTGGCCTCACGAGGCGGTGGACTTCACGGGCAAGCGGGTCGCCGTCATCGGCACCGGCTCCTCGGCGATCCAGTCGATTCCCGAAATCGCCAAACAGGCGGCGCATCTGACGGTCTTCCAACGCACGCCGAACTACACGATCCCGGCCCGCAACCATCCTCTCGATCCGGTGGAGTACACCAAGACCAAGGCCCGCTACCGCGAGCTGCGCGAGGAGGCCAAGAAGCAGCCCAACGGATTGTTCTACGACTTCAATCCCAAGGGCGCCCTGGAGGTTTCCGAAGAGGAGCGCCGGGCCGAGTTCGAGCGGCGCTGGGCCGTCGGCGGCACCATGTTCGTCGGCGCCTACGCGGATCTGATGAAGAACACCGATGCGAACGAGACGGCGGCCGAGTTCGTGCGCTCCAAGATCCGCGAGATCGTCGAGGACCCGGAGACCGCCGAGAAGCTGTCGCCCGACAACGTCTTCGGCTGCAAGCGGCTGTGCGTGGACACCGACTACTGGGCGACCTACAACCGCGACAATATCGAACTGGTGGATGTGAGCGACGAGCCGATCGAGCGTATCCTGCCCGAGGGCGTGAAGGTCGGCGGCAAGGTCTACGAGGTCGACGCCCTGGTTCTGGCCACCGGCTTCGACGCCATGACCGGCGCCATGCTGAACATCGACATCCGCGGGCGCGGTGGCCTACCGCTCAGGGAGAAATGGGCCGAGGGGCCATACAATTACCTGGGCCTGGCCGTCGCCGGCTTTCCCAACATGTTCATGGTCGCGGCTGTCGGCAGCCCCGCGGTCTTCGCCAACGTGCTCACGGGGATCGAGCAGCATATCGTATGGATCGCCGACTGCCTCGGCTATATGAACGAGAAGGGCCTGGGAGAGATCGAGGCGGAGGAGGCGGCCGAGGCGGACTGGACCGAGCATATGCGCGAGATCGGCGAGGCCTCGCTCCGCTCGCAATGCGATTCCTGGTATGTCGGCGCGAATATCCCGGGCAAGCCGCGCGTCTTCACGCCATATATCGGCACCGTCCCAGACTACGACAAACGCTGCGACGAGGCCGCGCGCAAGGGCTATGAGGGTTTCCGCCTGCTGTAGTTCCGGTGACGGGCACTGTCAAAGCAAACGAGGTTGATGCGGAGACGGGTGGTTCGTAGCCTTCGCGGATGAAAGATCGCTTCCGCTATTTCAACTCTTCGCCCGAGATTATCCGCCTCACGGTGATGAT
>CAUZWC010000317.1:0-3043 GCA_963583595.1 Alphaproteobacteria bacterium
CGCGATCTTGTCCATATAAACGTCAGGCGCGTTGAGGAACTTACCGGCTTCGGCCAGGGCCATAACCGCCAGCGCATTGGCCGCGCCCTTCGCCGTCAGGGTCGTGCCTTCCAATGGATCAAGGGCGATATCGATTTTGGGGCCCTTGCCCGTGCCGACCTCTTCCCCGATGAAGAGCATCGGCGCTTCGTCGCGTTCGCCCTCGCCGATCACGACCGTGCCCGCGATATCCAGCGCGTTGAGCGCCCGGCGCATTGCATCGACAGCCGCCTGATCGGCAGCCTTCTCGTCGCCCCGCCCCATCAGTCGCGCCGCGGCAATCGCCCCCGCTTCGGTCACACGCACGGCATCGAGGACCAGATTGCGCTCCATGCTGCCGGCGCCCTGCGGTTTCACCATATTGTCCTGCTCCCTCATAACGGTTCGATTCGGATCATCCTGGGGGGCTCGACCACATGGTCAAGGTTCGAAATGCGGTCCAGAGCCCGGCGCAACGGGGCCTCATCCGTCTCGTGGGTGATGAACACCACCGGCACGATCTCGTCCGGGTCGCGGCCCCGTTGCAGCATGGCTTCGAGCGAAATACGCTCGTCCCGGAACACCGAAGTCAAATCGGCCATAACGCCGTAGCGGTCGACCACATGCAGGCGCAGATAGAATTCCCCGACATGGCGGTCGACCGCGGCCGTCTCCGCCTTCTTCAGCTGTCCGGCCGCGATGCCGAAGGTCGGCGTATGACGCCCGCAGGCAATATCCACGAGATCCGCCATGACGGCCGAGGCGGTCGGCCCGGCACCGGCCCCACTGCCCACATAGACCGTATCCCCGACGAAATTTCCGCCCGCCACAACCGCGTTCAGGACGCCCTCGACATGGGCGATCGGATGATCGCGGCGAACCATGCAGGGATGGACCCGCTGCTCGATCCCGAACTCGGTCTTCCGCGCGATGCCGAGTAGCTTGATGCGGTAGCCGAGTTCCTCGGCATAGGCGATGTCGAGCGGCGTGATGTGCCGGATGCCCTCGGTCGAGATGCCGTCGAAATCGACCTCTCGGCCAAAGGCGATGCTCGTCAGGATGGCCAGTTTATGGGCCGCGTCGATTCCGTCGACATCGAAGCTTGGATCGGCCTCGGCATAGCCGAGATCCTGCGCCTCGGCGAGAACATCGTCGAAGGCCCGTCCCGTGGCCCGCATCTCGGTCAGGATGTAGTTGCAGGTGCCGTTAAGGATTCCGAAGACTTGCGTCACCTGGTTCCCCGCCAGGCCTTCGCGCAGAGCCTTGACGATGGGAATGCCGCCCGCGACGGCCGCTTCATAGGCCAGGGACACGCCGGCCTCCCCGGCCGCCTTGGCCAGTTCCGTGCCATGGATGGCCAGCAGCGCCTTGTTGGCGGTCACGACATGGCGGCCCGCGCCGATCGCGGCCTCGACCGCCGCCTTGGCGACGCCATCCGAGCCGCCGATCAATTCGACGAACACGTCGGCCTGCGCCTCGCGCGCCATCAGGACCGGATCGTCGTACCAAGCCAGGTTCTCGATCGAGACGCCGCGGTCGCGGCGCCGGTTGCGCGCCGACACGGCGACGACCTCGACCGGCCGCCCGCAGCGATCGGCGAGCAGTTCCCCATTGTCCCGAAGCAGTTTGAGCAGGCCCGCCCCCACCGTTCCCAGGCCCGCAACCGCGACCTTGAGCGTGTCCATATGCCTCCGTTGGATCGTCCGGATCCGACCGTCAGTTGAGATAGATTTCGACCCGCCGATCGGCGGCTTCGCCGCCCCCGAGCAAGGGCGCATTGTCGGAGACCGCATCCACCTCGACAATTCCGGCCGGCACGCCGGAATCGGTCAGGGAGCGCGCGACCGCGCTGGACCGGTCAACCGATATCTTGAAATTGGCCAAGCGCTGCTTCACCGGATCGCTGCCACCGACGGAACGGCTGGCATGGCCGACGACCCGCAGCTTGCCGCCGCCGCGCTGGAGATAGAGCTGCGCGAGGTCGCTCAGAATTTCCTTGTCGCGCGCCGAAAGATTTGCCAAACCATTGCCGAAGAAGATCAGGGCGACCGGACGTCCCGTGCCCACATTGACCGGCCTGAATTCCGCCACGGCGGACGCACCACCGCCGCCACCACTGCCCGATTCGATCAGGAACATCGCATCCTCGGCCCTACCGACAGTCGCCGAATGGACCAATGGCGACGTGGCCGCGCCGAGCGGAGGCGGCGATGGCGCAGGCGTTGGCCTGGGCTGCGGACGGGCCGGGGTGCGGGCCGGAGCCTGAATGGGGGCCGGCGTTTGGGCCTGAACGGAAACCTGCGGCGCGGGCGGCGCGACGGGCGGCGTCGCGGGCCAAATACTGGGGGTCGCCGCGGCAGGTGCCGGCGGTGCGGGCGGCACCGGGGCGGCCTCTGGGGCCTTGACCGGCGCCGGAATCGTTGCCGGCGCAGGCGGTGCAGCCGGAGCAGGAACAGGAGCAGCCACCTCGGCCGGCGCAGGCGCGACGGGGGCCGGCGGCGCCACCGTCACGGGGGCCCGTCGGGACACTGGATCGCTGTATTTCGCCCTGGCCCGGTCCGCCACGAGCCCTTCGGCAATATCCTGCCGTTCCTCCAGGGTGGTCATGGCCTCGGGCTTGGGCGGTACACTTGCCAGATTGGGAAAATCCGATTCGGCGCCGGGCACCTCCTCGGCGCTGCCACCCACGGCCGCCGTGTCCTTGGGCTTGTCCTCGCCGAACCACTCGGCAGGATTCACCTCGTCCGGCAACGACGAACAGGCCGTAACGCCGAGCACAAGCGCCGCCGCGAAGCCTATGGCCAATACGCGGGGCAATGATCGCCGATTATTTATTGTGCAGTGCAGCAAAATTTTTGAATTCCCGTGCCCGCTCATGTATGTATGGCCTGCGCTGCATAATTGACCCTACCGCCCCTAGACACGGCAGGGCATATCAATATCCGTCTCCAACCCCTTGGCGCAACATTCGTTTGTTTCGGCCGCTCGTTTGGACGTCGGTCGAACCGCCCAACAGGGTAGCATG
>CAUZWC010000318.1:0-3035 GCA_963583595.1 Alphaproteobacteria bacterium
CGGAACGCGGATAGGAATAGGCGCCCAGGGCATAGGGGTCGGTCGACCAATGGGTGGTCAGGGTCTGGATCGGCTGGCCGACCGCGTCGCCCCAGACGCCGCGCAGGACCTCCAGCGCATCCTTGGCCATTTCGGCGTCCGACATGCGTTGCGCGACCGGGGCATAGGCGCCGACTGAAAGCCCCAGCAGGATGTTCTCGTTCGTGAAGGTGCGGTAGCTCAGCCAGAATCACCAGCGGCCCTTGGTCTCGGCCATGACGCCGAAATACTGGGTTTCCACGCCCCAGAAGGCCTTTTCGAACTTGAAGGCGATTTTGGTGACCGGTTTGAAGCCGATCTTGCCGATATCCGTCTGGTATTCGGAGGGCAGCGCCGGATCGAAGGGGACCTTCTTCGCCTTGAGGACGCCGAGGGACAGGCTGCAGACGCAATAGTCGCCCTCGAAGGCGCCGGCGGAAGTTTCGGCGGTCACGCCGTCATCGTCGTAACGGATAGCCGAGACGACGGTCATGAGACGAATATTCAAATCCTTGGCGATGGGCTCCAGAATTACCGAATAGCCGGTGGTGATGACCACGTCCGGAGTGGGAAAGGCGCTGTCGTCGTCGCGGTAGACGGCGGAGACATCCTCCATCGGGGCGCCGTCTTGGAACTCGCTATAGGCGGTGAACGCCTAGCGCAGCAGGGGATCCCTGCAGGGCGTCCGGGAAGCGGGCTCTCAACACCTGGGCGAGGCTGCGGGTGTCGTTCGATTCCAGGTTCTCGTCGATCCATTCCAGGATCTCTTCCCATTCCTCGTCGGCTTCCTCGAGATCGTCCTCCGAAATTTCCTCTCCGGCGGCCGTAAGGACGGTCAGGCTGTCGTCGTCCGTGAGGGCGTATTTCGAGCCGACGGCATCGGCGAGCTGGCGCGCGGGATTGTCCGGGGAGCCGCCGTGAAACCAGCCGGCGCCGACCTCGGAGGGTGGGCCCATGGCGAAATCCGTGTATATGGGGCCGCCGATCCGGTCGCGGGCTTCGACCACCACGACCTCGGCACCCTGGTTGAGAAGAGACTTGGCGGCGGCGAGGCCGGAAACTCCCGCACCCACGACCACCACTTTGACCCCCTTCAGGGCTTGAGCCCGGGCCTGGCCGGCGGGCCGACAAGGCCAGGGCGCCCGAGGCGAAGAGGGCGGCCTTCAGGAAACGGCGACCATCGAGGTGGGATTGAGACATGAAGTTGGCGCGGATAGGTACCGGTGTAGAACCGATAGCTGCGGAAAATATTACGCAGCATTCGGGCCAGCAGGCGGCGAGGGTATTTCAGCCGGTCACGAAGGCTTGCTGCCGGAGGGCATCGGGCAAGGCTCCCGCCCACTCCTCTGGCAGGCACAGCCAGTCCATCGTGTCTTCCGTTCCGGGTGGCAGGAGGCGCAGGCGCCTGCAGTAGCTGCGCGCGGGCTGGATGCGGTAGCCGGCCTCGGTGAGCGGGCCCAGCTTGGTCGGGCCGTCGGTCTCGCAATAGATCACCGGACATTTCTCGGCGATGAGCTTTTTCGCTCCGGCGAGGACCAGATGCTCCACGCCCTCCACGTCGATCTTGAGGAAGACGGCGGCGAACGGATCGAGCCGCGCGCGGATGTTCGGATCGTCCAGGGCCACGGCGGGGACGGCGATCTCGCGCGCCTCGGCGAAGCGCTTGCCCACCAGGGTCGAGGTGCCGCGATTGCGCGCGTCTTGCTCGAACGTGTGCAGGGTCAGGGTGCCGGCCTGGTCCGCGACCGCCATGTTCAGCAATTCGGCATTGCCCACATCGTTCTCGGCCAGGCGGCGCTCGGCCGCAGCGAAGATCTCGGGATGGGCTTCGAAGCCGAAGACCCGATCGAAGCGGCGGCAGATTGCGAGACTGTGATGGGCTGCATTCAGGCCGATATCGACGAAGGCGGCGGGACGCGGCAGTTCGGCGGCGATGGTGCGGATCGCCTCGATCAGGCCGATCTCGCAGCCGCCATAGATATAGACCAACCAATCCATCAGCACGGCGAGATCCCGCGATAGGTCTGGCCGTCCCAGAAGGGCGCGGCGAAAGGCGTATTCGCAATCCTGTCCGGGTCGCAGAGCAGGCGCAGCAGCCGGTCCTTGCCCTTGAAATCGGTGCCGTGGCCGATCGCGCGAGCGAGACGGCAGGAAAGAGGCGGTCTCGGCGGGAGGTCGGGCATCGGCTTCACGACCATGACGGAGGATGGGGCAAGTTAGGGGAGGAGACTCGACGCGCGCAAGGTTGACGCGCGCCCTTTCGTCGCGCGGTCCCAAGCGCTATACAGCGCGCGAAGAGCGAAGGAGCATGTCATGACCGAGCAGACCAACAAGGTCCGGGTCGCCATCCTGGGGGCCAGCGGCTACACCGGGGCGGAGCTTGTGCGCCTGCTTGCCCATCATCCGCAGACCGAATTGCACGCGCTGACGGCCGACCGCCGGGCGGGCGAGACCCTGGGCTCGGTTTTCCCGCATCTGGCCCGGCTCGACCTGCCGGCCATGGTGCGGATCGAGGAGGTCGATTGGTCGGGGCTGGACGGGGTCTATTGCTGCCTGCCCCACGGCACGACCCAGGAGATCATCGCCGGCCTGCCGACGCATCTGAAGATCGTCGATCTTTCGGCCGATTTCCGGCTCGCCGATCCCGCGACCTATGCCGAATGGTATGGCCACGAGCATCTGGCGCCCGAGCTTCAGACCGGGGCGGTCTACGGTCTGACAGAGCTGAAGCGCGAGGCTATCAGAGGGGCGCGGCTGATCGCCAATCCGGGCTGCTATCCGACGACCTCGCAACTGCCCCTCATCCCGCTGTTGGAAGCCGGGCAGATTGAGGCGCAGGACATCATCATCGACGCCAAGTCGGGGATCACCGGGGCAGGGCGCAGCGCCAAGGAAGCCAATCTCTTCGCCGAGGTCAGCGAAGGTATCCATGCGTATGGCGTGGCCAAGCATCGCCATTCCTCGGAAATCGAGCAGGGCCTGAGCGAGGCGGCGGGCGCCCCGGTGACGGTGAGTTT
>CAUZWC010000319.1:0-3034 GCA_963583595.1 Alphaproteobacteria bacterium
CTGCCGCGGAACCGGTCGTAGAGGCCCCGGCTGCAGAAGAAGCTCCGGCCGCCGAAGAAGCTTCGGCCGCCGAAGAGGCTCCGGCCGCCGAAGAGGCTCCGGCCGCCGAAGAGGCTCCGGCCGCCGAAGAAGCTTCGGCCGCCGAAGAGGCTCCGGCCGCCGAAGAAGCCCTGGCCGCCGAAGAGGCCCCGGCTGTAGAAGAAGCCCTGGCCGCCGAGGAAGCGCCGGCTGCTGAGGAAGTGCCAGCCGAAGAAGAGAAAAAGGACTAGCTCCGCTCGGGCCGGGCCTGGGCTGGGGCGGAGCGGCGTCGTGGCGGCGCGATCGGATCTCGTCTGTGTGGGCGCCTTCGCCGGCGCCCACGGGGTTCGGGGCATGGTCAAGCTGCGCAGCTTCACTGAGGATCCGGAGGCCATCGCCGCCTATGGTCCGTTGTTCGACGAAGGCGGGGCTCGGCGTTTCGAGATCCGCCTGGAGGGACGATCGGGCGGGTTGCTGTTGGCGCGGATGAGCTGGGTCGAGGACCGGAACGCGGCCGAGGCCCTCAAGGGTTTGCGGCTCTACGTGCCGCGCGAGGCCCTGCCGCCGCCCGAGAGCGACGAGTTCTATATCGTCGATCTGATCGGCCTCGCGGTCGAGGGCAAGGGCGGCGAGGCCTACGGCAAGGTGCTCGCGGTCCACGATTTCGGCGCGGGCGAGTTGCTGGAGATCGGGGCTGCCGACGGGCGGAGCGAGATGATCCCCTTCACGGCCGAGACCGTGCCGGAGGTTGACCAGGCGGGGGGGCGGATTGTCATAGACCCGCCGGCCGGTTTGTTCGAGGAGGTGGACCGGGCTGGAACCGAAGACGGCTCGCAAGCCGGAACGGCAGAAGGAGACAAGGGGTGACCGGGGAGGCAAGCGGTCCGGCCTGGCGGGCCACGGTGCTGACGCTCTTCCCGGAGATGCTTCCCGGGCCGCTCGGCTGCTCGCTGGCCGGAAAGGCGCTCGAAGGGGGCGTATGGGCGCTGGAAACGGTGGACATCCGCAATTTTGCGCGCGATAAACACGCCTCCGTCGACGATGCACCCTTCGGTGGCGGGGCCGGCATGGTGCTGCGCCCCGAGGTGGTCGACGCCGCGCTCGAGGCGGTGGCCTCGGCGCCGGGTCCGGCCATCTATCTTTCGCCGCGCGGCGCGCCCCTCACCCAGGCGCGAATCGCGGCGCTGGCAGCGGGGCCGGGCATGGTCCTGCTCTGCGGCCGGTACGAAGGGTTGGACGAACGGGTGATCGAGGCGCGCGGGCTGGAGGAGATCAGCCTGGGCGACTTCGTTCTGTCCGGGGGCGAACCGGCGGCGATCTGCCTGATCGACGCCTGCGTGCGCCTTCTGCCGGGCGTGATGGGTGCGGCCAATTCGGCCGAGGAGGAGAGTTTCAGCCGGGGGCTGTTGGAATACCCCCATTACACCCGACCCCGCGAATGGGCCGGACGCAGCGTGCCGGAGGAGTTGCTCTCCGGACACCACGAACGAATCGAGGATTGGCGCCTGGCCCAGGCCGAGCGTATCACGAAGGAACGCCGCCCCGACCTCTGGACCCGCTACCAAGCGGGACGGGCGGCCGGCGGCGGAACGGAAAGGAACTGAGGCCATGAACATTATCGAACAGATCGAGGCCGAGCAGACCGCGAAGCTGGTGGCAAATCGCGCGGTGCCCGATTTCGATGCGGGCGCCACCCTGCGCGTCCACGTCAAGGTCGTGGAAGGCACGCGCGAGCGTGTCCAGGTCTTCGAAGGAGTGTGCATCGCGCGCAAGAACGCGGGGCTCAATTCCGCCTTCACCGTGCGCAAGGTCAGCTATGGCGAAGGCGTCGAGCGCGTCTTCCCGCTGCACAGCCCGCGCATCGACCGGATCGAGGTGGTGCGCCACGGCAAGGTGCGGCGCGCCAAGCTCTATTACCTGCGCGGCCTGACCGGCAAGCGCGCCCGCATCGCCGAGCGCGCCAAAACTCGCATCGGTAAGGGCGTCGAAATCGTGGCCTCTGCCGCCCCCGCCGCCGCCGCGGCGGCTCCGGCCGCCTCCACCGAGAAATAACCTGGACCGCAAACCGGGAACGAGAAGCATGAGCCGCACCCTGTTCGACAAGATATGGGACAGCCATGTCGTCGATACCCAGGGGGATGGCACCTGCCTCCTCTATATCGACCGGCACCTGGTCCATGAGGTGACCAGCCCGCAGGCCTTCGAGGGCCTGCGCACGACCGGCCGCGCTGTGCGCAGGCCGGTCGCGACCCTGGCCGTGCCCGATCACAACGTGCCGACGACCGACCGCTCCCAGGGCGTGGATGACGAGGAATCGCGCATCCAGCTCGACGCGCTGGAGACCAACTGCGCCGAATTCGGCGTGCCCTATATCCCGGTCACCGATATCCGGCAGGGCATCGTCCATATCATCGGGCCCGAGCAGGGCATGACCCAGCCGGGCATGACCATCGTCTGCGGCGACAGCCATACCTCGACGCACGGCGCTTTCGGCGCCCTGGCCTTCGGCATCGGGACCAGCGAGGTCGAGCACGTCCTGGCGACCCAGACCCTGATCCAGCGCCCGGCCAAGAACATGCGTATCACGGTCGACGGCGCCCTGCCCGCCGGGGTCACGGCCAAGGACATGACCCTCGCCATTATCGGCAAGATCGGCACGGCCGGCGGCACCGGCCATGTCATCGAATATGCCGGCGAGGCGGTCCGCGCTCTCTCGATGGAGGGACGCATGACCATGTGCAATATGTCGATCGAGGCCGGCGCGCGCGCCGGTCTGGTGGCGCCCGACGAAACCACCTTCGCCTATCTCAAGGGCCGGCCCATGGCGCCCAAGGACGGCCAGTGGGAACAGGCCGTGGCCTATTGGAGCAGCCTGCCCTCCGACGAGGGAGCGGTCTACGACACGGAAGTCACCCTGCGGGCCGCCGATATCGCGCCCCAGGTGACCTGGGGCACCAGCCCGCAGGACGTTCTGCCGATCACCGGTTCGGTGCCGGATCCGGCGGCGATCGCCGAT
>CAUZWC010000320.1:0-3004 GCA_963583595.1 Alphaproteobacteria bacterium
CGAGCCAGACCATCGGCTCGTCGGACTCGTTGCCATGGTCATGCCAGGTCCAGGACGGCGTGATGACGAAGTCACCTTCTTCCATGATCGTCTTCTCGCCATCGACCGCGGTGTAGGCGCCCGAGCCCTCGACGATGAAACGCAGCGCCGCCTGGGTGTGACGATGGGCTGACGCGATCTCGCCCGGCATGATCAGCTGCAGGCCCGCGAACAGCGAGGTCGTGACCCGGTAACGCCCCCGCATGCCCGGGTTTTCGAGGATGAGCACCCGGCGTTCCGCCTGTTCGGCGGTGATCAGGTCCGCCGACTTCATCAGCGTGTCGCGGATCTCGTTGTAGTGCCAGATATAGGGCTGACAGTCGCTCTTGGGCTCCTTGCGGGCGAAGGTGTGGAGCACCTCCCACAACGGCGCGAGGTTCTTCGGGTCACACTCATCCTGATAGTAGGGCAGCAGGTCGGGTCGGACGTCGGCGCGAATAGTCATGGTGATTCCTCGGTAGTGCGGCAGCAGGCTTTGGCGGTCAGGCCGCCTCTGCCACGTCGGGCAGCGTCAGGTTGAGTTCTCCCTCGACTAGCTCGCGCGCCCGGTTGATGTAGTCGGCCAGCATATCCTCATTGGTCCGCTGCTTGATCCCCCATTTTCGATAAATCTCGTTGTTCTTCGAACCGGCGCGGCCGAAGAACTTCGGAAGAATCGGGTAGTAGCGGTTGATCGCATCCTGCACGGCCTTCCGGCCCTCTTCGGTCTGGATCAGTTCCTTGCAGAAATCCTCGCCGAACTGCGCATGGAAGCGCTCCTCCGGCATGGTCATGCGTGACAGGTTGCGCAGCGGCAGAAACTTGCACTGGGACAGATCCTCGACCTGGAGGATTTCCGCCAGGTCGGCAAGCAGCTTGATGACGCAGAATTCCTCCCAGGATTCGAGCGCGAACTCGAAGATCGAGAGCGGCTTCTTGTCGCCCGGGACCATGCGTTCCGGGGCGATGCCGATTTCCTCGCCCAGCTCGCGGAAGCGCACATGATGGCCATACTCCTCCATGGCGACCCGGCAGGTCAGCCACTTGGAATAGGGGGTGGGCGCCAGCGCGATCGCCGGTTCGTCGAACACCTGGGCGCCGTAGAGTTCGTTCACGGCGTGGCTGATGACGATCTTCTCGACCGCCAACCGGAATTCCTCCGGGGCGCCCTGCAACTCGCGGGCGGTTTCGACGGAATCTCCTGGATTGATGCTCATGGATCGCTCTCCTGCGGTTAGATCTTGGGTTTAAACCTTGGGATCGGTGTTGAAGGATTCCAGATCCGTGGCGAGGTCGGTGTAACTGGCTTCGAATTCGGCCGGAGCGGCCGCGATCAGCCCGGCGACATCCCAGTCGCGATCATCGCGCGCGAGGGTCGCGACTGGGCGCGGTTGGGAAAACAGAAATACCTCGCGGCCGCGCACGCCGAACACCTGCCCGGTGATGGACTGACTCTCGGGCTGGCACAGCCAGGCGACCACGGTTGCGACATGATCGGGCGAGAGTTTGAGCGCGCGTTCCTTGTAGGCCGCCTGCTCGTCATTGGCGGGGACGATCATGTCCGTCACCCGGGTTGCGGCAAACGGCGCGATCGCGTTGCAGGTGATGCCGGCGCGGCCCAGATCCATGGCCTCCACCCGGGTCAGGCCGAGCATGCCGGACTTCGCCGAGGCATAGGCCGACTGGCCGAAATTCCCGTACAGGCCGGCCGACGAGGTGATGTTGACGATCCGTCCCCAGTCATAGGGCGCGCCGCCGCGCTCGGCCTTGGCCTGCGCGCGCATTACCGGGGATGCGGCGTTGGCCAGATACCAGGCACCGCAGAGATTGGTTTCGATCACGGCGCGAAAATCATCCGGGTCGGATTTGAAAATGAAGCCGTCGCGCAGGATGGCAGCGTTGTTCACAAGGATGTCGAGGCCGCCGAAATTATCCGTGGCGCATTCCACCGCGGCGCGCGCACCGTCTGCGCTGGCGATTGAACCCGTGAAGGCCACGGCGTTATCGCCGATATCCGCCGCCGCGCCGTCGGCCACAGACGGGTCGGGGTTGTCGCCGCCGACGTCGCCGCCATTGTCGGCCAGAACCACGCTCGCGCCACGCGCGGCCAGGCTCTGCGCGATGGCAAGGCCAATACCACGACCCGCGCCGCTGACCAGCGCCACGCGGCCGTCGAGCCGCCCGTCTGTGTTGTCGGCTGGATTATCAGCGCTCATGACGTCTCCTCGAGTTTGGCCTTCTCGGCCTCTGTGTAGAACGCGTCCGCATGACAATCCTCGTTGCGGACACGCATCTCCTTGAGCTTGCCGACGCAGGTCTCGACCATGATCGGTGGCCCGGCCAGATAGGCCTTGGACCCGTCCATATCCTCGAAGTCATCGGCCACGATATCGACCAGATATCCATTGCGCCGGTCAGTCGCGCCTTCCGGGTCGGACAGGACGATCTCGAAGGTGAAGTTCTCATGCTTGCGGGCGAGCGTCTGGAAGTGATCTTCCAGATAGACATCCTGTTCGGCGCGGACACCGAAATACATATGAATGGGCTGTTCGGCGCCGTCTGCGAGCGCGGATTCGACGATGGACTTGACCGGCGCGAGGCCCGAGCCGCCCGCCAGCGCGACGATCGGGCCGGTGTGTTTCTGGCGCAGGTAGGAAATGCCGTAAGGCCCCTCCACGCGGACGTTGTCTCCCAGCTTCAGGTCATTGTGTACGAAGGTGCTGACCCCGCCGTCGGGAACCATCCGGATGTGGAATTCGAGGACATCTTCGCCGGGCAGGCTGGCCATCGAATAGTCGCGCGGCGGCAGGCCAGGGAAGTGTACGCGCGCATACTGGCCCGCCGTAAAATCAAACGGGCCGCCGGCCTCGATCGACAGGCGCACGCGGGTGATGTCGTGGGTCATGTGTTCCAGCGCCACGACGTTGCAGTCGAGCTTGCGCAGCGGATGGGAGACCGCCTCGTCTTGCTCCAGCCAGGCAATCTC
>CAUZWC010000321.1:0-3002 GCA_963583595.1 Alphaproteobacteria bacterium
CGGAAGGTTGATTATTTCCATTTCCGCGACGGATGTCGCGACCGGTCGGGCATTCTCCCTTAATTTTCTATTCGAAATCCCATCTCCCAGAATTTGATATCCAGCTGTACTGTCTGTGCGAAGATTTTCGCGAGCTGGGCGAAGCGTTCCTCGCTCAGCCGGCCCACCGCCACCTCTTCGAGATGGGCTTCCGCGGCCTGCGCGACCTCCTGGTATTCGTCGCCGGCGTATTGCTCGATCCATTCGCGAAACGGGTTGCCCTCGAGCACGGTGCGCTCGTGATCGATCAGCAGTCGGCCGACCTCGGCGTAGCCAATGACGCAAGGCGAAAGCGCGGTGTGCAGGTCGAGCACGTCGCCGGCAGCACCGCAATCGAGGATGTAGCGGGTGTAGGCGACATTGGCGTTCGATTCCGGAGTGCTGTCCAGGTCGGCCATGGAGATGCCCCAGGATTCGAGCAGGCTGCGATGCAGGACAAGTTCCGAATCCAGCACAGCCAGCAAGGTGTCGAGGGATTTTCGCATGTCGGCGATAGTGTCCGCCTTGTAGGCGGCCAGCGCGTAAGCCCGCGAGTAATTTATGCAGTAGAGATAGTCCTGGACAATGTAGTGGCGGTACGACGCCTCGGACAGCTTGCCTTCGGCCAGGTTCCAGATGAAATCGTTCTCGAGGTATTCGTCCCAGACGTCGGCGTTGGCGGCCTTGAGGCGTTGCCACAACGTGCCGTTGCTTCGGTAGGCTTCGGCGACGGACGCGGAAACCGGCGCGGCTTCCTCTCCCAGACGCATCATCGACGTTCTCCCGCCACGAGCCTAACCTCACGCTTGGATTCGACGTTTTTCGAGATTAGAATTCGCTTTTTGCGATTATTTTTTTAGGTTAAGGCGGATTTTGCGTATGTTGCAATGAAATAATACGAATTCCGGTCTTCAGGCCGGGCGGGGAGAAAGGGATGTCCTACAGCACAATTACTTACGAAACGGATGACCGGGTTGCGATCAGCACCTTGCTCGATTCGACCAAAACGCCCGAATTTCTCGAATTCGATGAAGTGCGCCGCGAAAAGGGCCTGCGTGCGGCGCTCGATTGGCGCGATGCCCAATTCAGCAAATACGAGTAAGGCCATGGCCAGCAACACCGACATCGCTACCATCGAGGAGTGGTTTCGCCTGCTTGCCGAGGGCGACTACGACGCCATGCACGCGCTGCATACGGACGACATCGTCTGGGAGGTCGTCACCGGCGGCTCCGAAGGCATCGTGCCGTGGCTGGGCCGCTTCGAAGGGCGCACCGGAATTGACGAATGCCTCCGCCTGTTTTCCGAAGCGGTCGAAAGCGAGCGGTTCGAAACCGGCGAGATCTTGAGCGGCCCGGACGGCGTCATCGTCGTGCTGGGCAGCGCGGAGTTGCGCGCCTTCCACAACGATGTACGGTTTCGGATCGAGTTCGCGGAATTCTTTCGTATGCGCGAGGGCAGGATTTCGTTCGTCAAGGTTTACGGCGACAGCGGTGCGGCGCGCACCGCGTTCGAGGGACGTTAGGGCAAAAAGGGGGAACCATCATGCGAGCCGCAAGATTTCACGAGCCCGGCAAGCCGCTCGTCATCGAGGAGGTGCCCGATCCCGAGCTGCAGCAGGGCAGCGCGGTGGTCCGCGTGCTGGCCGCGTTCGTACCGCCCTATTTCGCCGAGATGATCGACGGGCGGGTCTCCTACCCGTTGCCGCCCCTGCCCTTTACACCGGGGATGGATACCATCGGCGAAGTGATCGAGGTGGCCGACGACGTCTCGGGCCTGGAAGTGGGCCAGCGGGTGTTTTGCGACCACTACTACAACACGGTAAATATCGGAGGCCGGGCGGAATCCTGTTATGTCGGCGTCTTCGGCAAGGGCGAGCGATCACAGAAAATCCTCGCCCGCTGGCGCGACGGCAGCTTCGCCGAAAAGATGATCCTGCCCGCCGAGTGCTTCACGCCGCTGGGCGGAGCATCGGCGGTCGATCCGACAAAGCTGGTGCGGATCGGCTGGTTCGGCACCTGCTACGGCGCGATGGTCCGATCAAACTTCCGGCCCGGCCACACGGTACTGGTCAACGCAGCAACGGGCCTGGTGGGCGCGGCCGGGGTGCTGCTCGCGCTGGCCATGGGGGCGGGCCGGATCGTGGCGCTGGGGCGCAAAGAACCCGTGCTCGATGAGCTGTGCGCCCTCGATCCGCGCCGGGTCTCGGCGCTTAGAATTGCCGGCACGGCGGACGACGCACCTGCGATCCTCGACGCGGTCGACGGCGCAGCCGACATCATGCTCGATTGTGTTGGCGACATCCCCGATCCGATCTCGACCCAGAACGCGCTCGCCGCCCTGGGTCCGTATGGCTGCGCCCTGTTCGTCGGCGGCTGCTTCGGCGACCTTGCGGTCAACTACAAATGGCTGCTGGATAAGCAGATCACGATGTTGGGATCGAGCTGGTATCCCCGCCAGGGCACAGCCGAATTGGCGGGCATGATTGCCACCGGCGCACTCGACGCCGAGGCGCTCAGGGCGCGGATATTTTCTCTCGAAGAAGCGAACGAGGCGGTGCACTGGGCGGAAAATGGACCGGGTGGGCTCGAGCATGCCGCCCTCGTGCCCTGATATGGTTCGCCGACCCTGAAGCGGCACGCGCCGCGCCAAGAGGCCGCCGGCCAATCGGGCAACCGAGATGGATTTGGACTCAGGCTCGACTTCGAAGCTCGACCAAATCGACCGGGCCATCATCGAACTGCTCCAGAGCGATGGGCGCCTCACCTATTCCGCCATCGCCAAAGAGCTCAGCCTGTCCGATGGGGCGGTTCGCAAGCGCATGACCCGGATGACCGATGAGAAGGTGTTTCGCGTCCTCGCCATCGCCGATCCAATCAAGCTGGGTTACACAGGCTACGCGATGCTTCTGCTCAATCTTACGGCGAATGCCGATCCAGAAGAGGTTGGCGCCTATTCTCGGGATCGCTTGGAAGTCACTTATGTT
>CAUZWC010000322.1:0-2982 GCA_963583595.1 Alphaproteobacteria bacterium
GGGCTCTCGGGCGCGGGCAAATCGACGGTCGCCGATCTGGTCGACCGCAAGCTCCACGCCATGGGTCGCCACACCTATGTCCTGGATGGCGACAATGTGCGCCATGGCCTCAACCGGGATCTCGGCTTCACCGAGGCCGACCGGGTCGAGAACATCCGCCGGGTGGCGGAAGTATCCAAGCTCTTCGTCGAGGCGGGGCTTCTCGTCCTCGTCTCCTTCATCTCGCCTTTCCGCGAGGAACGGCAGATGGCCCGCGATCTGGTCGATGAGGACGAATTTCTGGAAGTCTATGTCGACGCCTCGCTCGAACTCTGCGAATCGCGCGATCCCAAGGGTCTATACCGCAAGGCCCGCTCCGGCCAAATCATGAATTTCACCGGCATCGATTCGCCTTATGAAGCGCCGGAGAATCCGGAGCTCCATTTGCGCACGGGGGATATGGAACCGGAGACGGCGGCCGATGCCGTGATCGAGGAGCTGCGCCGCCGGGGCGTTCTGTAGAACGCTCGGCTCAGCCCTAGGCGGCGGGCAGGATGATCTCGAAGCAGGTGCCGCCGCCGTCGCGTGGGCGGCAGATCGCGGTGCCGCCGTGGCGTCGGGCGATCCGGCGGACCAGGCCCAGGCCGACCCCCTTGTCCTGGCCCTCGCGCATCCCTGGCCGGCGATAAAAGGGCTCGAAGATGCGTTCCCGGTCCTCTTCGGAGACGCCGGCCCCCCCGATCCATCACCCGCAGGATCGCGCGCCCGCCGTTGGTGCGGGTTTTGACCTCGGTCGGACTGTCGGGGGCGTGGCGTTGGGCATCCTCCACCAGATTGCGGATCAGGCGGACGAGCAGGCGTTGTTCTCCCATCACCGCGACCCAGGCCGTGCTGGAAATTCTGAGCCCGGTCAACGGCATGATCATCGCTCTCGATCCCGATATTTCTGCCGAGTACCAGAAGGCCGCCATCCTGACCTGGGGCGCGGAAGCCGGCCGCCTTGTCCGCGACGGCACGCCTTTGCGGACGGCCGGCGATGCCCGCTGGTGGGTGCCGAAGCCCGGCTATCACACCCTTTCGATGCGGGATTCGGCCGGGCGCGAGGTCGATTCGGTGCGCTTCACGGTGCGCGATCTCCGCTAACCGCCTCGCCTCGGCTCTTTCGCCGTCATTGAAAAGCCTGATTGGCTCCCAACCTATGGTTTGAAAGCGGCGCGGCGCCACGGCGCCCGCCGCGATGGGGAGAGTGGGCGGTCGATAGATGAAACGAGCCGGCGAAGGCATGAGCACAGGCGAGAGGCGTCCGATCGCGGCGCGAGCATATGGACTTGCTGCGCAGCCGCCTGGTCGATCGGCAGAGCGTCTACATTCTGTTTCCGGAGGGCACGCGCAGCCGCGACGGTGCGCTTGGCCCGTTCAAGTCGGGCCAGGGCCGGCTTGAACGGGCACGGCCGTGCCGGTCCTGCCCTGTCATATCGCGGGCGCGCATGACGTCCTGCCGCCGGGACCGAACCTGCCGCGCAGGGGCGCGATTTCCCTGACCCTGGGCAAGCCGCTGGTCTTCGCCGATACCGGCAACGACGGGGAGGGCTGGCGGAAGATAACGGAGGAAGCGGAACGCGCGGTGCGCGGTCTCGCCGAGGGGGCCGCCGGCGCCGCGACCTAGAAACGCGGCGGGGCGATGGTTCGGGCGATGCCGATATCCTCCTGCCAGCTCCGTAGCCAGGCCTCTTGTAGATAGTCGTAGACCTCCTCGAAGCGCGCATTCACCGCGGCGAAGTCCCGGCGCAGATCGACCGCCGCCTCTTCCACGGCCCCGCGCAGGGCGTCTTCGTCGGTCATGGTCAGATGACCGTCTTCCAGCACCACCCGGCCATCGACCAGCACGGTATGGACCGCCGCCCCGGCCTCGCTGAACACGGTCTGGCGCGCCGCGCTGTTGAAGGGGATGTAGCTGGGCCGTCCCAGGTCGAGCAGGGTCATATCCGCCTTCATGCCCGGCTTCAGGGCGCCGATTTCGCCCGCGAGGCCGAGCGCGCCCGCGCCGCCCTCGGTGGCCCAGCGGATGACCTGGGCGGCGGGCGGGATTGCGCTCCGCTGGGGGTCGTGCAGCCCTGCGAGGGAGCAGACCAGGCGCATCGCCAGGAAAGTGTTCTGGATATCGCTGCAACTGCAATTGTCGCAGCCCAGCGCTACCCGCGTTCCGGCCGCAAGATAGAGCGGCACGGGCGCCGCGCCGCTCAGTGTTTTCATGTTGCTGGCCGGGTTCAGGATGACGGTCGCGCCGGCCTCGGTGACCATCTCGATCTCGGCCTCGGTCAGCCAGACCGTATGCGCCATGCCCGTGCCGGGGCCGAGCAGGCCCATATCGCGCAGATAGCCGACCTGCGAGCCGCCATGCTCGGCCAGGATCGTCTTGGCGCTCAGGGCCTCGGTGCGGGCCTCGTTGACATGGGTGATGACCGGCAGCCCGTCGCTCTCCGCCAAGGCCGCCACCCGGCGCAGCAGGTCCGGGGTGCAGAGCAGCGGGGTCGAGGGGCCGAGCGCCCAGGACAGGCGCGCTCGGCCCTGGCCGATGCGGCGGTATTGCGCGACCGCCTGTTCGAAGGGCCCCGCGCCCGCGCCTTCCTCGACGGCGGAGCCGAGGCGGTCGTGCAGTTGTTCGGGCACGCATTCGCGCCAGAAGGGCGTCAATTCGATGCCGAAACGGTCGCCGATCTGCAGGGAGAGCACGGTGCGGATGCCGATCTCCTCATAGGCGGCGAGGACGGTGTCGACGTTTTCCTCGCTGATCGGGTGCAGGGTGACCATGTCCTGCAGGGTGGTGATGCCGCTTTTCAGGCATTCGGCGGCGCCCAGCATGGTGCGGGCGCGCAGTTCAGCCTGGCTGCGCGGCGGATAGGCCGGCGGCAGGCAGTTGAGCAGCCACATGTCGAAGGGGACGGGGTGAAGCATCCCCTTCAGCATCGTGTCGTGGGAATGGTAATGGGCGTTGACGAAGCC
>CAUZWC010000323.1:0-2967 GCA_963583595.1 Alphaproteobacteria bacterium
CTATTGGCTGATCGGCTCACAGAACGCGGTCAAGGAGGCGCTGTTCCTGGGCATTGAGCGGATGCTGCTCTGCCACGCCTTCCACTATATGGCCGGCCAGCATTTCCTGCTCGCCGGCTTTCACCTGGGCGCGGATGTCGCAATCGCGCCGCGCCTGTCGATCCGCAATTGGATGACCTGGGCGCGCGAGCACCGGGCGCAATACGGCCTCGTCACCGGCCCGCTACTCAACCAGGCGCGGACCGAGCGCGACGGTGAGAACGAGCTCAAGCTACTCGTCATCTCCTACGGCTTCACCCCCGCGCGCCACGCCGAGATCGAAGCCCGCTTCGGCTGCCATGTGCGCAACATATACGGCATGACCGAGAACATGATGTCCGTCTATGTCCCCCTGCACACGCCAATGGAGCGGCAGGGTCCGGGCAGCATCGGCATCCCCGCGCCCTACCGCGAGGTCCGCATCGTCGACGAGAAGGGCGAGGACGTGCCCGACGGCACGCCGGGCGAGATCGTCACCCGCGGCCCCGGCCATGCCCAGGGCTACTACAAAAACCCGGAGGCAACGGCCTCGACTTTCCGCGGCGGCTGGCTGCACAGCGGCGATCGCGGCCTGCGCGACGCGACCGGCTGGCACCAGTTCCTCGGCCGCATGAAGGACGTGATCCGCCGTTCACACGAGAATATTTCGGCCATCGAGGTCGAATCGGTGCTGGTCGCGATGGACGGGGTCGAGCGCGCCGCCTGTATCGCCGTGCCCGACGACAAGCGCGGCGACGAGGTGAAGGCCTATCTCGTGCTCAAGGCCGGATTCACGCCGGAGACGGTGCCCCCCGCCGTCGTCCTAGCCCATTGCGAGGCCAATCTCGCGCCCTTCAAGATCCCGCGCTTCCTGACCTATCGCGAGGAACTGCCGACGACCGCCTCGGACAAGGTCGAGAAGCACAAGCTGGTCGCCGAGGCCAACGACCTGCGCGCCGGCTCCTACGACCGCGAAGCCGGTGCCTGGGTGTAGCCCCGGCCCTACCAGTCGTTGCGCAGGGCGCGCAGTTTGACGAAGACCTGTTTGGGGGTCGGCGCGTCGGGCAGATCGGGGAAGGTCTCGCGCAACCGCGCGATCACGGTCGGGCTGTGCAGGCGGAAGAAGGTGTTGATTTCCTTCTCCAGGGCCAGGGTCGTTACGATCGGCCGGTGCGGGTCCTGGGCCTCCACCGCCGGCAGCATCTCGCGCGCTTTCGCATTGTCCGGCTCGCGGTCCAGGGTGAAGCCGACATTGTTGGCGATATAGTCGTGCCCCGGATAGATCAGCGTCTCGTCCGGCAGGCGGGCGAGCTGGCCGGCGAAGGTGTCGTAAAGCTCCTCCGGATGGCCGCCATGGTGGCAATTGCCCGCGCCCGCGTTGAACAGGGTATCGCCGCAGATCAGCGCCGGCCTATCCGTGCGCGAAAGCAGGCAGATATGGCTCATCGTATGGCCGGGCGTGTCCAGCGCCTCGAGATCGACGGTCCGGCCGACCTTGACCACATCGCCTGCCGAAAGGCCGATATCGATGTCGGGTATCGAATTCCGCGCGCCGTGATGGGCCAGCAGCTTGGCGCCGGACGCCGCGATCACCGCATCGTTTCCGCCGGTATGATCTTGATGCTCATGGGTGTTGAGGACCTGGTTGATCGTCCAGCCCTTCTCCTTGGCCCGGGCGAGCACGAGGTCGGAGGCCAGGGGATCGATGGCCAGCGCCTCGCCCGTCTCGGGGCAGGCGATCAGATAGTTGAAATTGCGATAGGCGTTGTCAGTATAGATCTGTTCGACGATCACGGCGCTGTACTCCTTGCCCGTTCGGCTCCGATCCGCGAAAGGGTCACAAGACACTAGCCGAAAGCCCGCGCGCCGAGAACCCCGAAGCCCTATTCCAGCGCGCCGAGATAGGGGATGTAGTTGAGCAGGATGGCCATCGCGCCCCAGACGACGGCATTGGGCATCCCGACGAGATAGAGCCCGGCCCCGACCGCGAAGCCGAAGCCGATATTGATCAGGGTGATCGAGAACAGATAGTTCGACACCTCGCGCTCGACCTGCCGCCAGATCGCCACACTGCGCTTCTTGTCGCGGAACCGGGGCGACACTCGGACCAGCTTCTCCTTCATCATCTCGCCCGAGGCGAGCAGGAAGAAGAGCAGCACGAAGGTCACGGCCAGCTGGGTGCCGATGTTGCGCAGGCTGTTGAACAAGCGTTCCAGCCCCCCCCCAGCCCCTTGACCACGACCTCCTGCGGCTGCTTGCCGCCGCCGTTGACCACCGCCGCTTTCTCGACCTGTTCCGAAACCTTCTATGCGTTTTCGACCGCCTGCTTGATTTCGTCCACCTTGTCCTGCAATTCGATCGCGATCTCCGGCGCCCGCGCCATCCAGTTCGAAACCGGCCCGGACAGGCCATAGAAGGTAAGGAGGAACAGGGCGAGCAGGCTGCCCAGGATGAAGGTCGCGGAGATGCCCTCGGGGAGGCCTCGCCTGACGCCGAACCGAGTCAAGGGCGAGAACAGCAGGTAGAGCAGGCTCGCCGCCACGATCGGCACGAAGAATCCCGCCGCGAAGTAAAGCGTGTAGAGACAGGCCATGATCAACAGCGCCGTGAGCACGCCCTGAATCGAACGGACGGACCGAAACAGCCTGCCCGCTTGGGTCAGCTTTTCGTTGCCCTCGTCGGTTTGTTCGCTCGCCATTCCACTCTCGATATTCAGGGTTCCGTTCCGCCTTGCCGGCATGATCCCACCGGCCCATGGAAAGCGGTGCAACCTAATAATGCTCCGCCCGCCGCCGAAGCGGCCACGGAGGCTTGACGGAACGTACTCGACGCCGTCTTCTCACGCCTAAACTGGATAGAACTCGATGAGGGAGATAGAAATGACCGAACAGAAAATTCGCGTCGAAAAAGACGGGCAGATCGCCTGGATGTTCTTCAACCGCCCGCACG
>CAUZWC010000324.1:0-2950 GCA_963583595.1 Alphaproteobacteria bacterium
GATAGGCCAGCCGCTCGTAAAATTCGCGCATAGCGGCGTTGCTGCCGCGGATCATCAACTCGATCTTGCGGATGCCGCGCTCGGCCGCCGAATTCTCCGCCGCTTCGACAATCTGCCGGCCGAAGCCGGCCTCGCGCTGCGCCGAATCGACCGCGAGATAGTAGAGCCAGCCGCGGTGGCCGTCATGGCCGACCATGACCGAAGCGAGGATATCCGGGCCTTCGCATCCCACCAGTACCGCACCATGGCCGCTGTCGAGCGCGAGGCGAATATCCGCGGCGGGATCGTTCCAGGGCACGACCAATCCGCAAAGCTGCTAGAGCGCGATGACCGCGTCGAGGTCGGCCTCTTCGAAACTGCTAATATCCATGGTCGCCGCGCGATGGGGTCGTGGGTCAGGCCGGCCCAGTTTCGACCGGAGTATCTTCCTGTCCGCCCCATTCCGTCCAGGAGCCGTCATAGATGGCAACATCCCGGTGTCCGAGAAGATAGAGGCCGAGGGCCAGGTTGCAGGCCGAGATGCCCGAACCGCAGGTGGTCACGACGGGCCGCCGCCCGAGGTCGATACCCGCGTTCGCGAACTCGGCCTGGAGCGCGGCAGGGTCCTTCAAGGTCTTGGTATCCGGATCGAGAAGGCCGCCGAAAGGCAGGTTCCGGCTGCCCGGAATATGGCCGCCGCGCAGGCCGGGCCTGACCTCGGGTTCCTCGCCCGAGAAGCGGCCGGCGGCGCGGGCGTCGAGCACCTGCTCCCGGCCCGTGGCGAGATTGGCGCGCATATGCTCCAGGCCGCGCACCATGTTGTGGCGGAAGGCGGGCCGAAACCTGGTCGGTGTCCGGCGCACCGGACCGGATTGCAGCGGCCGGTTTTCCGCCTGCCATTTGGGCAGGCCGCCGTTGAGGATGGAGACCTGTTCATGCCCGAAGGCGCGGAACATCCACCAGACCCGGGCCGCGCTGAACAGGCCGAGCCCGTCATACACAACGACATGGTGCCCATTGGAAATGCCGAGCCCGCCGACCTGCTCGGCGAAGCGGTCGCTGGACGGGAACATATGGGGCAAGGGGCTGGCGGTATCGGCGATCTCGTCGATGTCGAAATACACGGCGCCAGGGATATGACCCTCGGCATATTCGGCTTTCGGGTCCCGTCCCTGTTGGGGCAGATACCAGGAGCCGTCCACCACAACGACATCCGGCGCCTTGAGATGCGCGGCTAGCCACTCGGTTTCGACCAGAGCATTATTATTTATGTATAACATTATATAACTATCTTAAACTACTATTATTTATAAGGAATAATGAATTAAGATTTCTTATTCTCGAGCCATGAAGGAACCGGCAATCCTTTTTCCCGCAGAAAGGCCGGGTTCCAAAGTTTGCTCTGGTAGCGTTGGCCCGGATCGCAAAGCACCGTGACGATGGTATGGCCCGGCCCCATCTCCTTGGCGAGGCGGATGGCCCCGGCCAGGTTCACCCCGCTCGACCCACCCAGGCAGAGCCCTTCGAGGAGTAGCAGATCAAACAGGACCGGGAGGGCTTCGTCGTCGGGTATGCGGAACGCATGATCGACCGCGATCTTCGCGACATTGCCCGTCACCCGGCCCTGGCCGATGCCTTCGGTGATCGAACTGCCCTCGGATTTCAATTCGCCGCTGGTGAAATAATCGAACATGGCCGCCCCGTGCGGGTCGGCGAGACCGACCTGAATGGTGGGATTTTTTTCCTTCAGATAGCAGCTGATGCCGGCCAGGGTGCCGCCGGTGCCGACGGCGCAGACGAAGCCGTCGATCTTGCCGTCGAGCTGGTCCCATATCTCCGGTCCCGTGCCTTCGTAATGGGCGCGCATATTGGCCAGATTGTCCCACTGGTTGGCATAGACCACGCCTTCCGAAGTCGTCTCGCCAAGTTGTGCCGCGAGGCGTTCGGCGGTCCGGACATAGTTGTTCGGATCGCGGAAGGGCGCGGCGGGCACCTGGATCAGTTCGGCGCCCGCCAGGCGCAGCATGTCCTTCTTTTCCTCGGACTGGGTTTCGGGAATGACGATGACAGTGCGGTAGCCGCGCGAGGCGGCGACCAGGGCGAGGCCGATCCCGGTATTGCCCGCGGTGCCCTCGACGATCGTGCCGCCGAGATGCAGCGTACCGCGCGCCTCGGCATCGAGAATGATGAACTTGGCCGCGCGATCCTTGATCGACCCGCCGGGATTGAGGAACTCGCATTTGCCCAAAATCTCACAGCCGGTAGCCTCGGAGGCCTGACGCAAGCGGATCAGGGGAGTGTTGCCGATCGCGTCGGCGAGATCTTGGCGAACGGTCATGGCACTTCTTTCGGCGACGGGGGAATTCATACCGTTTCAATATGCTAGGCCTGTTCAATATGCTAGGCCTGTTCAATATGCCAGGCTTGGAGACGCACGGGGCAAGTGCGAAGCGCGCAAAGCACCCGAACCGGGAAGCGAGGGTCGCGCCGAGGCATCTTGGACCGATCCGCGCGGTCATGGCAGGATCGGTCCGTCCGCAGTGGACAGGGGAGCAGGGGGAGGCGCCGGCATGGCCCGAAATCTCGATCAGATCGTCACGAACGGGTTGTGCATCGGCTGCGGCCTGTGCGCCAGCATAGCGGGGCCGGACAAGGTCGAAATGCGTTGGACGCCGGGCGGCGTGATGCGCCCGCTCGAACTGAGGCCGCTCGACCGCGCGACGATGAACCTCATCAACGCGACATGCCCCGGCGTCTCGACCTCGGGCATGACGGCGGAAACGGCCGGGCTGGGCGCGGAGTTAGACGACTATTGGGGCTATTCCCACGGCATGTGGGACGGCTGGTCGGGCGACCCGGATATCCGCCACAAGGCGGCGACCGGCGGCGCGCTGACCTCGCTCGCGATCCATCTTCTCGAATCCGGCGAGGTCGAGTTCATCGCCCATATGCGCTCGCCCGGTGAGGCCCC
>CAUZWC010000325.1:0-2942 GCA_963583595.1 Alphaproteobacteria bacterium
GCCGTCGTCACACCGATGATGCCGCCGCCCATGATGACGATCTTCATGGCTGCCCCCTATGCCGCCCTGATCCTGAATTTCGTGAAATCGTAACATAAGTTAGACAAAACAATGCAGTGTCGGGTTCCGATTTGATCTGCGTTAAAGTGGCCATGCCTTGCGAGGGGGATAGTCGATCCCATCGTTTCCCATCCCCCGAAAGGAGCACAACCATGAATTGGGATCAGATCGAAGGCAACTGGAAGCAGTGCAATGGCAAGGCCCAGAGTCAGTGGGGCAAGCTGACCCATGACGAACTCGACCAGATCGAAGGCAACCGCCAGCAGCTCGTCGGCAAGGTCCAGGAGCGCTACGGCATCGCCAAGGTAGAGGCCCGAGAAGCAGGTGAAGGCGTGGGAAGCGAACCAGTAGACAGCGCTGCCCGGCGGAGCCGAGCCATCCCCCTGTCAACCAACCTCCCTCGTTGACAGGCCTTTGCTCCGCCCTAGGATTGGCCCGCGCCGAGACCCGGCGTGAGCCTTTTCCGTTTGGGAGCCATGGCGAAATCCTTTTCCGCAAACGACCTGCCCGGCTTCCTCGCGCCCGGCATGACCGTCTATGTCCAGCCGGGGGCGAGCGAACCCACCGCCCTGCTCGACGCCATCGCGGCCGCGCCCGATTGCGCCGCCGGGGTGACTTTCGTCCAGCCGACGGTTCCCGGGGTGAACCGCCGCGATCTGGCCGCCCTGCACCCCGAAGCCCGGCAGGTCACCTTCTTCCTGCCCCGCGACCTGGCCGCAAGCCATGCCGCCGGGCGCATCGATCTGCTGCCGCTGCACTATTTCGACGCCCATGCCTGGGTCGCCGCGCGGCGCTTCGATCTGGCCCTGGTGCGGGTCGCCCCACCGGGGGCCAACGGGAAATGCAGCCTGGGGGTCGAGGCCGCCTTCACCCCCGACGCGGTCCTGCGGGCCGCGAAAGTCGTCGCGGCGCTGGATCCCAATGTGCCGGCCCCACCGGGCGCCCCAGTCCTGGACATCGAGGATATCGATTTCGCCGTCGAGACGGTGGACCCGCTGCTGGAGATGGCGACGGCCGCGCCGGACGAGACCCTGCGCGCCCTGGGCGCCAATGTCGCGGCACTGGTGGGCGACGGCGACACGATCGAGATGGGCATCGGCACCGCGCCGGCGGCGATCCTGGCGGCGCTATCGAAGCATAGCGATCTCGGTATCCATACCGGCCTGCTGTCGGATTCGGCGATCGGCTTGATCGAAAGCGGGGTCGCGACAGGGGCGCGGAAAAGCATCGACCGGGGGCGCGCCGTCACAGGCCTCGCCATCGGCACCGGGCGGCTCTACCGCTATCTCGCCGCCGGGGGGGAAGGCATCGACCTGCGACCCGTGTCCTATACCCACGGCCCCGGGGTGCTGGGCCAGATCGAGAATTTCCGCGCAATCAACACGGTGATCGAGATCGACCTCTTCGCCCAGGGCAATGGCGAGACGATCCGGGGCAAGCAGGTCAGCGGCACGGGCGGGCTGGCCGATTTCGTGCGCGCCGCGCGGCGCGGCCCCGGCAGCCGCTCGATCCTCGCCCTGACCAGCACGGCGGCCAAGGGCAAGGCCTCCTGCATCGTGCCGCGTCTGGCCGAGGGCGCGATGGCCACGGTCAGCCGGGCCGATGCCGATTACGTCGTGACCGAACACGGCATCGCATACTTGCGCGACCTGCCAGTCCGCCAGCGCGGCGATGCCCTGATCGAACTCGCCGATCCCGCGTTTCGGGACGGGCTGAAAGAGGCATGGGCTGGGTTGTTAAAGGGGCTTTAGGGCCTCCACCCAGCAGGGGAACGAAGCACGCTTTACGGGCCAGAAGCCTTGCCCATGCGCAAACCGCACCGGCCCCCACCCCCAACCCGCCCTCGCTTTGCGGGGGAGGGGCTGGACCAAGGCTGTATGCCTTACTCCGCCGCCTTCGCGCCCTCGCCCGCCTGGGCGGCGAAGATGGAGGTATAGCCGCCGGACCAGTCGGGCGGGATTCGGCAGGGGAGCGTTTGGAGATGGGCCTGACGGGCCGCTTCGCCGCGCACGATCTCGCCGGCATGGCTGCCCGGCAAGGGATAGGGGGTGTAGGGCATGGCATCGGCGGCGCGGTAGGCGTTGATCAGCAGCGGCCGACCGTCGGCTTTGCGACTGGGCGGCGAGCCGTGGACCAGACGGGCCGAATGGACCGTGACCGAGCCCGCCGGGCCAGTCAGGTGGCGCACCGTCGAGAGGTCGAGCCCGGCGACGGCGGCTCCGTCCAGATGGCCCGTCCAGGCACCGTCCGCGCCATAGTGATCGTAGAGCGGCCCCTTGTGACTGCCCGGCAAAACGGCGAGCGGGCCGTCGCCCTCCTCTACGTCTTGGAGGTAGATGCCGATGGCGAGGACCGCATCGTTGGTATGGGGATAGAAGGGGAAGTCCTGGTGCCAGGAAACCTCGTCCCCGCCCTCATGCCATTTGAAATTCAGCTTGGAATGATGAAAGCCGATATTGGGGCCAAGCAGATCGGCGGCCAGATCGGCAATCTGTTCGATCGAAAATTTCCAATATATTTCAGACTGATCTTCGGGTATTTTAATGCGCCGTATAAGCGGGTGGTCGGGGCCATGGCCGGGTGAGAGATCGAAAAGGTCGTCGGATTCGGTCCAGCCCCGGCTCCTTTCGACGAAGCTCGAAGTGACAGTGCGCAAGCGGTCGAGCCATGCGCCGTCGATGAAATTCTCGACCAGGAGATAACCCCGTTCGAAATAGGTTTCCTGCTGGGCGCGGACGAGCACGCGCGGAGCATGGGCGAGCACGGCATCGGGGGTCATTTTGCCCTCTCCAACAAGTCTGGCCACAAATCTGGCGTGAATCCTACGCCGCTTCCCCGCGCCGGTCCACGGCCAGAATCGAACGGCCCGCCACCCCGATCAA
>CAUZWC010000326.1:0-2938 GCA_963583595.1 Alphaproteobacteria bacterium
CCGCCATCTGTGGCCGCATCCCCGTCCACAGGGTTTCGGCACCGACATCGAAGGTGATGGTGACGAGGAAGCCGCGTTCGGTCAGAGGCACGGGTTTCTCGCTATCGCTTTTGCGGCCGGTCCCGAATCCTTACCCCTCCCCCCCCCCCGGCGGGTCGATCACCTCGGCCGGATGGCGCTTGCCGCAAAGCTCGATCTCGACCGCCGTGCCGGGCACGGCGAGGGCGGAAGGCAGGGCGGCGAGGGCCAGGCACCGGCCGATGGTATGGCCGAAGCCACCGGTGGTGGTCAGGCCGACGGTCTTGCCGCCGTGCCAGACCGCCTCCGATCCCGCCGGACCGGACCCGTCCGCCGCGCCTTTCAGCGCCAGCAGGCAAACCCGACTTTCCGGCTCCGTTCCCTGGCGCGCGGCGAAGGCGTCGCGGCCCGTGAAGGCGCCCTTGTCGAAGGCGATGTAACGGCCCAGCCCAGCACCCTGGGGATCGTGTGTCATGCCGATATCGACGCCCCAGCGCGCGAAGCCGCGTTCCAGACGCAGGCTGTCGAAGGCGCGCCAGCCGAAATCGACCAACCCCGGATCGACCGCGTGAAGGGCGGCATGGAGGGCGGGCAGATCGGTCATCGCCGCATGCAGTTCGAACCCCGGTCCGCCGATCGCGGCGACCCGCAGGGCCAGCACCTCGACCCCGTCCACGGCGAAGGCGCGGGCGGTGAAGCGCGGGAAAACGTCCTCCTCCATGGCAACCCCCGCGGCTTTGCCGAGCAGGGCTGTCGCCCGCGGCCCGGACAACAGCAGGGCCCCTGTCGTTTCACTCTGGTTTTCCAGGCGTGCCTCGTGGCCCGTCGCGGCCCGGGCGAGCAGGTCGCTGACAGTTGCCTCGGCGAGCGCCGCCGCGGTGATGTAGTAGCGGTCGGGTCCGGGATGGGCGACCAGCATGAAGGCGTCCAGACGACCTTCGGGAGAGAGCACGGGATTGGCTGCGGCACCGCCCGGATCGCGCGGAATCCGCCCGGCGCAGAGCGCGTCGAGAAGGGCGGCGGCGTCGGGGCCGGACAGTTCGAACTTGGCGAGAGCGGAGAAATCCATGACGGCGGCGGCCTCGCGCGCGGCGCGGCAGGCCGCATCGACCGGACCGATCTCGTCGGGGGCTTCCCAGCCGGCAAGCTCGACGAAGCTGGCGCCGGCCGCGGCCAGCGTATCGTAAAGGGTGCTCGCCCGCGCCGAGGTTCGGCCCCCGGCTTCCGCGTTGCCGCCGTATTCGTGGATGTATTCGGTCCGCGTGCGGTCCATCGTATAGGCCGCATCGGTCCAGGCGCCGTAGCGCCGAGGATCGGCAAAGCTCATGTCCTGGTCCGGTTCGCCCTCGGTGATCCAGCGTGCGAGCCGGGCGCCGGTCGCGCAAGCCTGGGCGAAGCCCGCGAAATACCCTGTGTTGAGCCAGTAGTCGGGCAGGCCTGGGATCGGGCCGGACAGGGGCGCCGCGTCCGGCGTGCGGAGCAGCGGGCCGTTGAGCACGCGCCGGACTCCCAGTTCGTTGAGGATCGGGATGCGGTCCAGCGCCCGTTCGAAGGCGTGGCTGACCCGGTCAAGGTCGTTGGGCAGCAGGTCGGTATCGAATTCGTCTGGGGTGCCGTCGACCGCCCAGAAGACCGGCGCATTGTCGAAGAGGCCGAGCAGCAGGCCGCGCTGCTCCTGGCGGATGTAGAGGGGCGCGGACAGATCGCGCAGCACCGGCAGTTCCTGCGCCAGGTTTTCGATTCCCTCGACCGGCTCGGTCACCAGATACTGGCGCTCCATTGGCACGACCGGCAGGGCATGCCCGGCCATCGCCGCCACCTCGCGGCCATGGAGGCCGGCGGAATTGATCACCTGGCCGGCCTCGATCTCGCCGTTCTCGGTCTCCACGATCCAGCCGCCGCCGGCGCGCCGTTTGAGGCCGGTCACCCGGCTGTGGCGGCGGATTTCCGCGCCCAGGGCGCGCGCTTCCTCGGCCAGGGCATTGGTCAGGCTGGAGGGATCGACATGGCCGTCCTCCGGCGTCCAGGCGGCGGCCAGTACGCCGTCTGGATTGAGGTAGGGGAAGCGCTCGACCGACTCTTCCGGCCCGATCGTCTCGACCGCCGTGCCCGCGGCCCGGATGACGGCGACGGCCCGTTCGTGTTCGGCGACCTGCTCCGGATTGACCAGCAGCTTGACGCTGCCCGTCTGGTGGAAACCGATGTCGCGCCCGGTCTCCGCGATGAAGGCATTGTAGAAATCGACCGTCTGCCGGTGCAGCGAGGCCAGGTCGTAGGAGTGCCAGTAGAGCGGGCAGTTCCCGGCCGCGTGCCAGGTTGAGCCGCTGGTCAGCTCGCCCTTCTCGACCAGTATCGTGTCGGTCCAGCCCCGCTTGGCGAGATGGTAGAGCAGGGCGCATCCGGCAATGCCCCCGCCGATGATGACCGCGCGCGCCTTGTCCGTCATAGCCCTGTCCTTCCCCCGAAGTCCTACCCCCGATGAAACGGCGGCGCGGCGACTGTTGCCGCGATTCGCTCGCCCAGCAATTCGATTTCCAGCGCCGTGCCCGGCGCGGCCTGATCTGCCGGCAGCCAGGCGGTGGCGATGCGCTTGCCGATGGTATGGCCGAAGCCGCTGGAGCTTGTGATGCCGATGGTTTTACCTCCGGCCAGCACCCCTTCGCCGCCCCAGGGATCCGAGATTTCGAACCCGGTCCCGTCCGCCATCAGCAGCCAGGCGAGGCGGCGCGGGCCGCTGCCCTTGGGCGCGCGCAGGAAACGGCCGAATCCGGCATCGGCCGGATCGGTATCCGCGCCAAGTTCGACGCCGTGGCGCGGACGGCCGGCCTCCAGACGCAGGGAGTCCAGGGCGCGTTGGCCGAAATCGACCAGGCCGAAGGCTTCGCCCGCGTCCTGCAGGCGGTCGTAAAGCGTGGGCAGG
>CAUZWC010000327.1:0-2913 GCA_963583595.1 Alphaproteobacteria bacterium
TCGCGGTCCAGCCTAGCGGCCGGCAAACCCGCGTAGACCGCCGCACGGCGATGCCCGGGCGGGCGCCTTTTACGACGACCGGGCGATCAATCCTCCTCGAGCACCTCGCTCACGGCGTCGAGCCCGGCTTCGAGATAGTCGGAGAGGAGCGGCGTGCCGATCAGGTACTCGGCCGTCGATGTGCTGCGATCGGCCTGGGCCTCTTCGATCGCGTCTTCCCATTCCTCGGCCTCATAATCGCCGCGCCCGACCCACATCAGGGCGACGAGTTCGAGCTGTTCGTCGTCGTTCAGGCCTTCGATCGCCTCGCGCAATTCCTCGAGCGTCGCGTCATCGGCGAAGTCCTCGAGGATCGATTAATCGTCGTCCTCCTCGAAGGGCGCGCCCCGCGGATTCTCGACCTTGGCGTCGAAGGCGCGCGCCTTGGCGATGATGAAACGGACCTTCGGCAGAGACAATTCACGCATGGCGATCCTCCAACTTTGAAGAATCCGATTAGGCCGCAAGCCGGGCGCTGTAAATCGCCGATCGCATCCCGGCCCGCGATGTGCCCGCAGTCCGAATCGGCCTTGGTTCGATGCCGCCGGCTGATATGATCCGCCTCCTGCCCCGCCACCGACTGATCGAGCTAAACATGCCCCTGGCCGACAGCGCCGGATCCCGACCGTGCTGACACAGAAACAGCGCCTGGCCCTGCTGCCCGAATTGCGCCGCCTCGCCCTCGAAGCCGGCGCCGAGATCATGCGCCACTACGACACGAATATCGTGGTCGAGCGCAAGGAAGACCGTTCGCCCGTCACCGCGGCCGACCGCGCCGCCGAGGCCCTGATCCTGCCGAGCCTGCGCAAACTGATTCCCGGCGTCCCCATTGTCGCGGAAGAAGAAGCATCGGCCGGCCGCGTGCCCGAGGTCGGGTCCGGTTCCTTCTGGCTGGTCGACCCGCTCGACGGCACCAAGGAGTTCCTCGCGCATAACGGCGAATTCACGGTCAATATCGGGCTGATCGAGGAAGGCCTCCCGACCCTGGGGGTGGTTCATGCCCCAGCCCTGCCCGTGACCTATCTGGGCGCGGTGCCGGGCCATGCCACGGTGGAACGCCCGGGCGCCGCCCCGCAATCAATCAGGGTGCGTCCCGAACCGGCCGAGGGATTGACGGTCTGCATCAGCCGCTCCCACGCCAAGAAGGACGAGGTCGACGATTTCCTGGCCGGCTATCGGGTGCATGACCTGGCCATCGCCGGCAGCTCGATCAAATTCTGCCGCGTCGCCGAGGGGATGGCGGACCTTTACCCGCGCCTCGGCCCCACCATGGAATGGGACACGGCGGCCGGCCATGCCGTCCTCGCCGCCGCTGGCGGGACGGTCCTGCGCCTGGACGGCACCCCCCTGCGCTACGCCAAGCCCGATTTTCGCAATGTGCCGTTCCTCGCCAAGGGCGCGTAACGCCATCACGTTAAAGTTGTAGCTCCTTGCGAATCTATCAGCCCCAGAGAGATCAAATAATTGAATTTGTCTTGATATTTTCTTGCTCACGCGCGCAAGACGCACAAAGTGCGAAAAAGATTTTATGTAGTGGCCACCTATATCGGAGACGGTGGCGCCAACACATTGACCGGGACCGAAGTGGACGATCTGCTCCAGGGACTGGGCGGCGACGACATTCTCAACGGCAAGGGCGGTGCGGACACGCTTGAGGGCGACAACGACACCCTCACCGAATCGGGCGGCGACGACATTCTCGACGGCGGCGATGGCGACGATTCGCTGGTCGGCGGTAGTGGCAACGACACCCTGACCGGCGGCGGCGGCAACGACATCTTCAAGGGCGGCAACGGCAACGACGTCTTCCTCTCCGCCGGGCTCGACCAGGGCAGCTATACCGTCAACGGCGGAAGCGGCAACGACACGATCCTGGGCAGCGCCGGCGACGACGTCATCGGCCTGGCCAAATTCTCCGGCGGCAACACGGTCGAGGTGATCGACGGCAATGGCCGCTTCAACATCATCCGGGGCGACGCCAACAACAACACCCTCAATTTCTTGGCCACGACCCTGATCGATATCGACCGGATGGAGCGCGCCAAGGGCAACGACAACATCACCGGTTCCACCGCCGCCGACACCCTGTCGAGCGACGGCACGGAAGCCATCGTCGATTTGGGCGGCAACGACGATCTTCTGGTGCTGTTCTGGGGCTGGAAGCCTCTCTATGACGGCGATGTTTCGGCCGACCTATGAAGGCGTCGGCGAGAGCGATATCGGCTTCGCCTATGACGATATCGGTTCCGTCGTCACCATCACCATCGCCGACGGGGTCGATGCGGGCAGCGGCCGCGGCGCTAAAATGCGCCTCGGCGCGCGCAAGGCGGGGATCTCTCGGGCCGGTCTCCCCCCCCCCCCGGCGCGGGCCCGGCCCGGCCCGGTCTTCGTTTTTCCGCCGCGCGGCTTGGCCGTTCGCCCCATGCCTGGCTCGTTCCTGGCCCACTGGCACCAGCGCGGGCGATTGTCCCCCTGTCCGCGCCCATCCTGGCAACGCCCCGCCCCTCTGGCGCGGCGCGCCAAAACCGCCAGAATGCGCGTTCATGACAAACGGCCAGAACAATCCGGTCCGTGCCCCCACGCCCGAGGCCATCGCCGAGGCGGGCGCGCTACTGCGCGCGGGCGAACTGGTCGCGATCCCGACCGAGACGGTCTATGGCTTGGCCAGCGACGCGACCGACGACCGGGCCGTGGCGCGCATCTTCGCCGCCAAGGACCGCCCGAGCTTCAACCCCCTGATCGTCCATGTCGCGGAGATCGCAGCGGCGCGCGCGATCGTCCGCTTCGATGCCCGGGCCGAGGATCTCGCCGCGCGCTTCTGGCCCGGCCCACTGACCCTGGTCCTGCCCCGCGCCGAAGGTTGCGCCGTCTCTC
>CAUZWC010000328.1:0-2912 GCA_963583595.1 Alphaproteobacteria bacterium
CCCACATCTTGGACAGGTCGCCCTTCTCGACGATCAGCTCCTCCTTGCGCGTGCCGGACTTGCCAACATCGATGGCCGGCCAGGTCCGCCGATCGGAGATCTTGCGGTCGAGAATGATCTCGGAATTACCGGTGCCCTTGAACTCCTCGAAGATGACCTCGTCCATGCGCGAACCAGTATCGATCAGCGCGGTCGCGATGATGCTCAGCGAGCCGCCCTCTTCGATATTCCGCGCCGCGCCGAAGAAGCGCTTCGGCCGTTGCAGGGCATTGGCGTCGACGCCGCCGGTCAGGACCTTGCCCGAGGACGGCACGACGGTGTTGTAAGCGCGCGCCAGGCGCGTGATCGAATCGAGCAGGATGACCACGTCGCGCTTGTGCTCGACCAGCCGCTTGGCCTTCTCGATGACCATCTCGGTGACCTGCACATGCCGGGTCGCCGGTTCGTCGAAGGTCGAGCTGATGACCTCGCCCTTCACCGAGCGCTGCATGTCGGTCACCTCTTCCGGCCGCTCGTCGATGAGCAGGACGATGAGATAGACCTCCGGGTGGTTGATTGCGATCGAGGCCGCCATATTCTGCAGCATCACGGTCTTGCCGGTGCGCGGCGGGGCGACGATCAGGGCGCGCTGGCCCTTGCCGATCGGCGCGACCAGATCGATGACCCGGGTCGTCAGATCCTTGTTCGTCGGATCGTCGACTTCCAGGCGCAGGCGCTCATCCGGGTAGAGCGGCGTCAGGTTGTCGAAGTTGATCCGGTGCCGAACTTCCTCCGGCTCGGAAAAATTGATCGTATCGACCTTAAGCAAGGCGAAATATCGCTCGCCATCCTTGGGTGACCGAATCTGCCCCTCGACCGTGTCGCCGGTGCGCAGACCGAAGCGGCGCACCTGGCTGGGCGAGACGTAGATGTCGTCCGGACCGGGCAGATAATTCGATTCGGGCGAGCGGAGGAAACCGAAACCGTCCTGCAGGGTCTCGAGCACGCCGCTGCCGGAGATCGGCACGTCGTCCTCGGCCAATTGCTTGAGAATGGCGAACATCGTGTCCTGCTTGCGCAGGTTGCTCGCGTTCTCGACGTTCAGTTCCTCGGCGAAGGCCAGAAGGTCCGCCGGGGACTTATCTTTGAGTTCTTGCAGATGCATTTTGGACCCGATGGCGGGGTGGGACCGAGGAGGGCGGGAAAGAGATAGGCTTGTCCGAACGCCGGCCGGCTCGGTTGCCTTGGCCGCCTATGGCATTCGCATCGCTAGAGAGAAGAGCGCGAGAAAATCGACACGCATAACGAATGCGATAGGGATACGCCGAGGAGCGCCGGCAAGTCAAACGAAGAATCCGGCACGATCCATCCTCGCCAAGACTGGCCGATTCTAGAATGGGCCTAGAACGGCCGGGCGATCACCATCACCACGACGACAATCATCAGCACGGCGGGGATTTCATTGGCGATCCGATAGATCCGCTGCGGGCGTCGCACCTCGCCCCGTTCGAATTCCTTGCCCCACAGCGCAAAGACATGATGCGCGACTGTCATGCCGGCGACCGCGCCGAGTTTGGCATAGATCCAGCCGGCCGCCCAATCGACGATGCCCGGCGTGAACAGCAGCATGCCGCCGAACAGCCAAGTCCCGATCATCGCCGGATTCATGATGGCGCGAAGCAGGCGGCGTTCCATCACCTGGAAGGTTTCCGCCTGTGCCGATCCTCGCGCCGCGACCGCGTGATAGACGAACAGCCTGGGCAGATAGAGCATCCCCGCCATCCAGGAGATCACGCTGATCACATGGAGGGATTTGATCCAGGGATAAGCCGCCGCGAGCCAGTCCATCATGCCCCCGGCCCTGGCTCTGGCAGAGGACATCGCGCACATGCCGCCGGGCAGATTCGCCGGCCCGGTCCCGAATCCAGAGCCGGGCCATCGGCCAGACGGCCCCGCACCAGATCTGCCAGCGCGCCGATGAAGGCGGGATGCTCGGCCACCGCTGGAACCCGCACATAGGCCGGGATGCCCAGGCTATCTGCAAGCTCCCGATATTCGATATCGAGCTCGACCAGGGTTTCGGAATGTTCCGAGACGAAAGCGATCGGCACCACCACAACTGGCGCCCTGCCACCGCCCGCCCGGGCCAGTTCGTCTTCGGTCGATGGCCCGATCCATTCCAGCGGTCCGACGCGGCTCTGGTAACACACGACCCAATCGAGCCCGGACAAGCCGCTTTTCTCGGCCACAGCCGCCGCGGTCCGTTCGACCTGCCATTGATAGGGGTCCCCGCCTTCCACCACCCGCTTGGGCAGGCCATGGGCGGAAAACAACACGCGCGGGACACCCTCTTCCGAGGCCTCCCGATACCCCGCCCGCAACAATTCGGCCAGCGTCTCGATCCAGCCTTCCGCCTGAGGATAGCAGCAGATCGCCCGACTCGGTGCATCCAGGCCCACCACGGCCGCGGCCTGCGCCCAATCGGCCAGGGAAGAGGCGCTGGTCGTTGTCGAATATTGCGGATAGAGCGGCAGGAGAACGATCCGGTCGGGATTGAAGGCCTTCACGGCCGTCGCGACATCACCGCTGCGCGGCTTCCAATAGCGCATGCAGACGAAGGCCCGGACCTCGCCCAGATCGGCCAGGCTGGTCTCGAGCGCCCGGGCCTGGGCTTCGGTGTTGGGCAAGAGCGGCGAGCCGCCACCGAGTTCCTCATAGATCGCCCGCGCCACCGGCGCGCGCTTGCGGGCGATGAACCGGGCGAGCAGGAAGCGCATCGGCTGCGGCACGCCCAGAATCGCCTTATCGCTGAACATATTCAGCAGGAACGGCCGAACGGCATCGAGCGAATCGGGACCGCCCAGGTTCAGCAGCACGACAGCGATCCGACTCATATCTCGGTCACCTTCCGAACCAAGGAGATCAGTTCGGCG
>CAUZWC010000329.1:0-2906 GCA_963583595.1 Alphaproteobacteria bacterium
GCAGCGCGAGGCCTGCTTCGGCCGGCAGATTGTCGAAGCGGCGGAGAATTCGGCGGCCGAGCGCGGCATCCGCAAGATCGAGTTGATGATCCGCGGCAGCAACGCCGCTATGCGCGAATTTTACGAGCGGCTGGCCTATCGGAGCGAGGACGTGATCGTCATGTCCCGCTGGCTCGACGGCACCGTGCCGGAAGACTGATCCTCGCCCGATTTGCTTCTGCGACACCGCCTCGGGAATCGGGTATAGGACCTCGCGAACGTATCTCGAGGGCCAAGTATGAGCGACATTCCGCGAATCGGCAGACAGGCCGACAATGACAAAAAGACCAAGCCCCTGCCGAAAGGCAAGCTGCGCGAGGTCGTGACCTATCTCGAAATGCGCGATTCGCCCAAGCGCATGCTCGCCCCCCCGACAGGACGCAAGGTCGCGCTGATGCGCGCCGAACAGCCGACCGTGCATTTCTATCGCTATCTCTACAACACAGTCGGCGAACCCTGGCTGTGGTGGGAACGCCGCGCGATGAGCGACGATGCCCTGACTGCCATGATCCAGGATCCGCTGGTCGAGATCTACGTCCTCTATGCCCAGGGCGTGCCGGCCGGTTTCGCGGAATTGGACCGCCGGGAAAATAACGAGATCGAACTCGCCTATTTCGGCCTGTTGCCCGAATTCATCGGCAGCGGCCTGGGCCGCTATTTCATGACCTGGACAGTCGATGCCGCCTGGCATCACGAACCCGAGCGGCTCTGGGTCCATACATGCAATTTCGACCATCCGGCCGCGCTGTCGGTCTATCAGCGCGCCGGTTTCGTGGCCTATGACCAGGCCAGCAATCTGATCGACGATCCCCGCGCCAAGAGCATCATCCCCGCCACGGTTCGGACTCCCGAGGAACGCCAGACCGATAGCTAAGCAGAGCGCGCCCGGAGACTAGCGGCCAAACCTCTCCTTCAGTTCCAGCCAACCGATCGCGAGAGGCAGGAACCAGGGCCGGCCGTCATAGAGCGGCACGGTCGGGAAGCCCTTACTGTCGAACAAAGTTTCCGTACCGGGCTCGCCCAAGATCCGGCGGGCCAGCTTATCGCCCAGGAAGGCGCCGGTCAGCACCCCCGCGCCATTCATGCCCATGGCGTAATGCATGCCGTCGCGCATGCCGATATGGGGCATGAAATCGAAGGTCATGCCGATTCCGCCCTTCCAGCAATGGCTGATTTTCACGCCGTCGAGCTGGGGGAAGACGCGCAGCATGTTGCGGTAGAGCCGCCGGGCATTCTCGGCGGGCGACAGTTCGGCATAGCCCGTGCGGCCGCTGAAATTGATTCGTGTGCCGTCGGGCGTCGGCCTGAACGCGTAGAACAGCCAGCTCGTGTCGATCATGCTGCGGCCCGTGGGGAATAGCGCGCGCACCCGGTCCTCGCCCAGATTTTCGGTCGTAATCGTGTAATTGTTGACCGGAAGAATGCGGCGGCGGAAATAGGGCAGCGCCGCATCCGTGTAACCATTCGTCGCCAGGATGACCTCTCGCGCGCGGACCTGGCCCCGGTTCGTCGAGACCTCGAACCCCTCCCCTTCGCGGCGGATGCCCAGAACCGGGCGGCGCGCGGACAGGACAACGCCGGCGGCGATCGCCCGGTTCACAAGGCTTTGGTGAAACAGGCCGGGATGAAGATCTCCCGAATCGTGAAGGATCTTGCCGCCGTGATAGAAATTCGAGGTAATTTCCTGGCGCTGGGCTTCGGGCGGAACCAGGTCCGCATCGATCTCGACATGCTGGCGCATCAGGTCGAGTTCGCGCGCGAGCGCGTCGAAATGCCGGGGCGTTCGCGCCGGGATGTAGCGACCCGGGTTCTTGTACATGCAGGCCAGGCCCGCGCGCTCGATCATGCCGATCACATGGTCTCGGCCGCGCTTGGTCTCCTTGTGGACGGCGATCGCCCTATCGAGGCCGAACCGGGCCGCCAGATCACCGAAGCCGAACAGGCTCATCTTCGCGGCGAAGCCGCCGTTGCGCGTGCTCGCCCCTTCGCCGATCCGCTGGGCTTCGAGCACGAGAACCGAACGACCCCCGCAGGCCAGGGTATGAGCGGCCGACAGGCCAGTATAACCGGAGCCGATGACGACCACATCGGCATGCGCGGGAAGCGCCGCTTCGTCCGGTTCCAGACGAGGCGCGGCATCCCACCAATAGGGGTCCGACGTGAAGTCTTCGGTGAAAATAGGCTCGCGCATGGGAGGCCCCTTCCTGCGCCAAACAATCGCGCAGTTCTCGGGCCTTTGCGATTCAATTAAGCCAGCAGCGCGTCCAAGGCGGCGCGTTCCGCCGCCACCTCGGCCAGCATCCAATCGCGGAAGATCGCGATCTTGGGTTCCTCGGCATAGCGCTTGGGGCAAACGGCGCAGTAGCCGTAGGTCACGGTCAGGTTCGGCCCGAACGGCCGCACCAGGCGTCCGGCCAGAAAAAACCCCGCCGCCAGCGCCGTTCGCGCCAAGGCGATGCCCTGCCCGCCCACCGCCGCGTCGATCGCAAGGCTCACCTAGTTCATCACCGCGCCGCGGTCGAGCACAGCATCCTCGACCCCGCCGGCGCGCAGCCATTTGCGCAAGTCGTCGCGACAATCCAGATGCAACAAAGTGTGGCGCGCGATATCCACCGGCACACGAATGGGTGGATCGCCCTCCGTCAGGGCGGGGCTGCAGACCGGAAACAGCACCTCCTCATAGAGCTGGACGGCGCGAAAATGCCCCAACCCTGCGGCCGGGTCTCCGTCAAACTCCACTGGGCGGACGGCGACAAGAAAACCCTGATCGGCAGCTTCAAGTCCGACCTGGACGGCGGCGACATCAAGCTCGCACGCGACGATTGACAGAAGGTTGGGCCGGGTCCGCGCGACGGCGCGGACCCGGC
>CAUZWC010000330.1:0-2887 GCA_963583595.1 Alphaproteobacteria bacterium
CCGTGCCCGGTGCGGCCGCACCCGCGTCGATGCGTGCGAAGGCGAGGCTGCATACCGTGCGATGCCCATAGCCACCGCTGGTCACGAGGCCGACGGGTTCCCCGTCGCGGCAGACCAGTTCCAGGCCCGAGCAATCCGTTTCCGTTGCCTCGATGGCAAGACAGACCAAGCGTTTGCCGGTCCAAGGCCCATCCGGCAGCACATCGCGTCCGACGAAACCCGCCTTCGTCCTGTCGACCAAGGCTTCGACACCCGATTCGGCCGCATGGGTCTCGGGACTGAAATCGATGCCCCATTCGCCCGAGCCTTTCTCCTGGCGCAAGGCATGGAAGGCGCGCAGGCCAATATCGCGCAGGCCATGGGCCGCGCCTGCTTCCTCCAATAGGCGGTAGAGGGCGACCGAGAACTCCGCCGAGTGATGGATCTGAAAGCCGATCTCGCCCATGGTGCCCATGGCCAGCACCCGCGCCGGAACCAGCCCGATCTGTGTCTCCCGCGCCGTGCCCAGCGGAAAGGCCTCGGCCGACCAGCCGCGGTCGGGCGCGGCCGCGGCGAGAATCGTTCGGGCCGCCGGACCGGCAAGTTGGAGGCATCCCCAGGACGAGGAGAGATTGACGAGGGCAACACCGCCGCCGATCCGTCGTCGCAGATGATCCTCGAGATAGGCTTCGGCCTGACCCCAGGCGCTGAGCTGAATGCAGGCATCGTCCAGCAGGGCGGCGCTGGCGAGGCCGGCGACCCCGCCAGCCTCGGTCAGCAGAAGCGCGCCGAAGGCCTTGCCCGTGCCGTCCGGCACCCGGGCCGCGCTCAGCCGGTCCAGGGCCGCCCGCGCACCGGCGCCGCGAAGCTCGAACTGGGCGAGGGAGCCCGCGTCGGCCAGGCCGGCGGCGTCGCGCACGGCGAGGCACTCCTCGCCCACCGGCGCGAACCAGTTGGTCCGGCCGAACGCCGGTTTGTCGGCGGGCTCCACGCCCTCGGTCGCGAACCACAGGGGCACTTCCCAGCCGCCGCGCACCCCAAACACCGCGCCCTTGTCCTTCAGGCGGTGATAGAGCGGCCCGGCGCGCAAGGGCCGGCCGGCCTTGGGCTCGGTATGCGGATAGACGATATCGGTCGAGGCGGAATGGCGCGTGCCGATCCGGGCGGCTGTATAGGCGGCGGTGATATGCGGGCCGAAGCGGCGCAGGTCGAAGGGCCAGAGGTCGATGCCCGGATCGCCGCCGGCGATCCAGTTCGCAATATAGCGATATACGCCGCCATACATGAAGCCGCCGATGAAGGCCGTGGCGACCCAGAAATTGTCAAGGCCGGGAACCGGTCCGATCAGCGGCTCGCTGTCCGGGCTGCGCATCACCGGTGCGTTGAAGATCGAGCGGATGCCGACCTCACCCAGGGCAGGGATGCGGTGTATGCAGCGTTCGAGCGCGACCGAGGAACGTTCCAGATCGCCGGGCAGCGGCCCGTCCGTCAGGCCGTCGCCCAGCATCTCCGGCGTCATGAACAGCGGACCGGACTCATAGGCCGAGCAGAGCAGGCCCTGGCCTTCCTGCCGGGCATAAAGCGGCGCCCACATGTCGCGCAGCATGGGCACCCGGCTGTCCATCGCGGCGATTTCGGGGATGGCCTCGGTCACGATGTATTGGTGCTGATGCAGGGTCATCGGCAGATGGTGGCCGACCATCGCGCTGACCTGGCGCGCCCACCAGCCGGCGGCGTTGACCACGATCTCGGCCTCGACCGGTCCCTGGTCCGTCTCGATGCGCCAGCCGCGGTCCGCCTTCTGATGCAGCCCCGTCACCTTGACGCCGCGGCGGATCGTCACGCCGCCGTCGCGCGCGCCCTTGGCGAAGGCCTGGGTCACGCTGGCGGGATCGATATTGCCGTCCTCGGGCGTCCAGATCGCGCCGATCACCCCGTCCATGTTGATCAACGGGCAGAGCGCGCGGGTCTGTTGCGCGCCGATCACCTCATAAGGCACGCCGAGCGCGCGAGCCTTTGCGGCATGGCGCCGATAGTCGGTCATCTGCTCTTCGGTTTCGGCAAGGCGCAGGCTGCCGCTTTTCATCCAGCCCGTCGCCTGGCCCGTCTCGGCCTCTAGTTCGGGATAGAGGCGGGTGCTCTCCGCCACCAGACGGGCGACGAGAGGGTTCTCCGCGAAATGCGGCACATTGCCCGCGGCATAGGCGCTGGCCCCCGTCGCGACCTCGTTGCGTTCGAGGATCAGGACGTCCGACTGGCCCAATTTGGCCAGATGGTAAGCGATGCCGCAGCCGGCGACTCCGGCTCCGATGATGACCACCCGCGCGCTGTTCTTCATATTCTGTACGATTTCCCCCAAACGGCGATCCCGTGTCGGGCGGTGGGGTGCCCATGATCCCATAACTGATTATAACAGCAAATTGCGGCACACGCCCTCGCAAGGTGCTGGTCGCGGACGAACAGGGAAGGCGACCGCCGTGGAACCGAGATTGAAGACCGGCTTCTGGGTTCAGGCCCTGATAAGGCGCTGCGCGGTCCAGGCGGTGCCCGCCGTGGTGGTGAGGCATGGCTTCGAGGATGCCGGCGCCGTGCTGCTCAAGATCAACGGCCTTCAGGGGCAATGCTATGTTCTGTCGGCGGGCAGCGATCTGGAGGGCGACAGGGTCTGGCGGCGGGCGACCGGGCCAGGGCTTGTGGCCGAAGCCGAAGCCGACGGTTACATCGCGCGCGAGGCCAAGCGCGACCCCGATCTCTGGGTGATCGAGATCGAAGACCGGGCCCTGCGCCATTTTCTCGACGACCCGGTTATCGGGGATGAATCGCCGGCCTGACCCCTTCGCCCTTGCCGGAGAAATCGACAGCCGATAGATTGCCTGCATATGTCAAAATACGGTGTCCGTACGGAGGT
>CAUZWC010000331.1:0-2856 GCA_963583595.1 Alphaproteobacteria bacterium
TCGGCCCCTTCGGGCTGCTGCAGCCGATCGCCGACGGGCTCAAGCTGCTGATGAAGGAAACCATCCTTCCCAGCGGGGCGAACCGGGTCGTCTTCATCCTAGCGCCGATGGTGACCTTCAGTCTGAGCCTGGTAGCCTGGGCGGTGATTCCCTTCGACCAGGGCTGGGTGCTGGCTGATATCAATGTCGGTATCCTCTATCTCTTCGCGGTCTCCTCGCTCGGCGTCTACGGCATCATCATGGCCGGCTGGGCGAGCAATTCGAAATACGCCTTCCTCGGCGCGCTGCGCTCAGCGGCGCAAATGGTGTCCTACGAGGTCGCCATCGGCTTCGTCATCATCACGGTGCTGCTCTGCGTTGGCTCGCTCAACCTGTCGGACATCGTGATGGCGCAGAAGGGGTTGTGGTTCTGCATCCCGCTGCTGCCGATGTTCGTGATCTTCTTCGTCTCGGCCCTGGCCGAAACCAACCGCGCGCCCTTCGATCTCCCCGAGGCCGAGGCGGAGCTGGTGTCCGGCTACAACGTCGAATATTCGGCCATGACCTTCGCCCTGTTCTTCCTGGGCGAATACGCGAACATGATCCTGATGAGCGCGATGACGGCTATTCTGTTCCTCGGCGGCTGGCTGCCCCCGCTCGACATTGCACCCTTCAATTGGATTCCCGGGCCGATCTGGTTCGGCCTCAAGATCGCCTTCGTGCTGTTCTGTTTCCTCTGGGTGCGGGCGACCTTCCCACGTTACCGCTACGATCAGCTCATGCGCCTCGGCTGGAAGGTGTTCCTGCCTTTCTCGCTGGTCTGGCTGATCGTGACCGCCGGCGTGCTGGTCGCCTTCGGTTGGGTGCCGCAGATGGCGGGGGTGGCGTCGTGACGGCGGGCAATTTCGGACTGACTTACGCCGCCCGTGCGCGGAAGGAGAACGGATAGCGATGCTTCTCGATCGCACAGCAAGGTCCCTGCTGCTGACGGAGCTGGTCTCCGGCATGTGGCTCACCCTGCGCTATTTCTTCTCGCCGAAGGTCACGATCAATTATCCCTATGAGAAGGGGCCGATCAGTCCGCGCTTTCGGGGCGAGCATGCGCTGCGCCGCTATCCGAACGGCGAGGAGCGCTGCATCGCCTGCAAGCTCTGCGAGGCGATCTGTCCAGCCCAGGCGATCACCATCGAGGCCGAGCCGCGCGACGACGGCAGCCGCCGCACCACGCGCTATGACATCGATATGGTGAAATGCATCTATTGCGGCTTCTGCCAGGAGGCCTGCCCCGTCGATGCCATCGTCGAGGGGCCGAATTTCGAATTCGCGACGGAAACGCGCGAGGAACTGCTCTACAACAAGGATAAGTTGCTCGCCAACGGCGACCGCTGGGAAGTGGAAATCGCCGCCAATCTCGCCGCCGATGCGCCGTACAAGTAGGCGCGGGCGGATCGTGACAGGGCCAGGGGGAAGTCAGTGATTATCCAGGCGCTCGCCTTCTATCTGTTCGCGGCCGTGGCCATTGCCTCGGGCGTGATGGTCGTCAGCGCCCGGAACCCGGTCCATTCGGTTCTGTTCCTGATCCTCGCCTTCTTCAACGCCGCAGCGCTTTTCGTGCTGATGGGGGCGGAGTTCCTGGCAATGGTTCTGGTCATCGTCTATGTCGGCGCGGTCGCGGTGCTCTTCCTCTTCGTCGTGATGATGCTCGACATCAATTTCGTGGCGCTGCGCCAGGGCTTCCAGCAATACCTGCCGATCGGCGCGCTGATCGGCCTCGTTCTGGTGGCCGAGTTGATACTGGTCTTCGGCGCCTGGACCGTCGCTCCGGGGGCGGAGATCGCGGCGACCGACCGCATTACCGCGCCGGGCCAGATCACCAATGCCCATGCCATCGGTCTCGTGCTCTATACAAAATACGCCTATCTCTTCCAGGTCGCGGGCCTGATCCTGCTGGTCGCCATGATCGGCGCCATCGTTCTGACCCATCGCCAGCGCTACAACGTCAAGAAACAGCGCATCTCGACCCAGCTCGGACGCCGGCGCGAGGACTCGGTCGAGGTCGTCAAGGTTCGCAGCGGGGAGGGCATCTGATGGAAATCGGTCTGGCCCATTACCTGACCGTCGCGGCGATCCTTTTCGCCCTCGGCATATTCGGCATCTTCCTGAACCGGAAGAATGTCATCATCATCCTGATGTCGATCGAGCTCATGCTGCTCGCCGTCAACATAAACCTGGTCGCTTTCTCGGCCCATCTTGGGGATTTGGTGGGTCAGATCTTCGCCATGTTTGTACTCGGCATCGCCGCGGCCGAGGCGGCGATCGGCCTTGCCATCCTGGTGGTCTATTTCCGCAATCGCGGGACCATCGCGGTCGAAGACCTCAACGTCATGAAGGGCTGAAGGAAGCGTGCTTTACGTCGCCTGCATATTCGCGCCGTTCCTCGGCGCCTCGATCGCCGGATTGCTCGGCCTGTTCGGCAAGATTTCGGCCCGGGGGGCGCAGATCGTCACCTGCAGTCTGATGGTGCTGTCCGCCATCCTGGCGATTCCGATCTTCATCGAGGTTGCGCTCAACGGCCATCCGCGGGTCATCGAGTTCTTCACCTGGTTCGACGTCGGCAGTTTCGAAGCCTCCTGGGGCCTGAAATTCGATACCCTGAGTGCGGTGATGGTGCTGACCGTCACCCTGGTCTCCTCGGCGATCCATATCTATTCGATCGGCTATATGGCCCACGACCCGCACAACCAACGGTTCATGGCCTATCTCAGTCTGTTCACCTTCTTCATGCTGACGCTGGTGACGGCTCCCAACTTCATGCAGCTCTTCTTCGGCTGGGAAGGGGTGGGCCTCGTTTCCTATCTGCTGATCGGCTTCTGGTTC
>CAUZWC010000332.1:0-2849 GCA_963583595.1 Alphaproteobacteria bacterium
AGCGCGATGCGATGCGCGCCTTCCAGTTCGAGGTAATAGCCCGCGGCGTCGACAAGGCGCCCTTCGTCATGCCGCGCTCGGGCCGCGACGGGGTCGATGCCTTGGTCGCCGGGCCGGTCCATCGCCAGCTGAGCCCGGGCGAAGTGCTTTATATGGATCAGGGCAGAAAGCACGAGGGCTATTTCTGCGACTTCAACCGCAACTTCACGGTCGGCAAGGCGGCGGACAAGGTCAAGCGCGCCATGTCCTTGCTCCACGATTCGACCACGGCGGGCATCGCGGCGACCTGGCCCGGCGCCGACGGCCGAGGACCTGTTCTTCCACGCCCAGGCGAAGGTGTTGACGGATGGGGGCATCGTGCTGGGCGATATTGGCCGCTTCGGTCACGGTCTCGGCAAGAATCTGACCGAGCCGCCGTCCAACATGCCCGGCGACAGGACGAGGTTGGCACCCGGCATGGTCATGACGATCGAGCCGAGCCTGATGATGGGCGGCGACAAGATCCTGGTGCGCGAGGGAACCTCGTCATCACCGAGGACGGCCACCGCATGCTGACCCGCCGCGAACCGCGCGAGGTGGCCGAACTGCCGGCCTGACCCGTGCCTCCGCTGCCGGACTACTGGCCTATGCCGCTCAGCTCGCGCCGGCGCGCGCCTTCTCGATATAACCGCGGAACTTCGCCATGGGGATCGCGCCGCGGACGATATCCTCCCCGATCACGAAACCGGGCGTGCCTTCGATAGCGAGAGCGTCGGCCAGTTTGAAATTGGTCGCGAGTTCGGCGTCGATCGCTGGATCCGCCATATCGGCCCGCAGCTGGTCGGTGTCCAGGCCGACCGATTCGGCGAGGGCCAGGATCGTCTCTTCGCCAAGACCGACCTCGGCCGTCATCATCGCCAGATGGAAGGGCAGGTAGAGGTCCTGTTTGCGGGCCGCCAGCGAGGCGCGCGCGGCGAAGACAGATTCGGGTCCCAGGATCGGGAATTCCTTGAGGACGAGGCGGATCTCGCCGTCGCTCTTGAGTATATCCATCACCGGCTCGACCATGCGCCGGCAATAGCCGCATCGATAGTCGAAGAACTCGACCACGACAGTACTGCCATCCGGATTGCCGAGATTGGGCGAGTCGGGATTGTCGAACAGCTCGCTGCGGAAACTGGCGATAGCCTCCTGCGCGCGGGCTTCCTTGGCGATGCGGTCTCTGTCGCGCATCGCTTCGAGCGCTTCGATCACGATCTCGGGGTTCTTCATGATGTAGTCGCGGACGACCTCTTCGATCACCTGGCGCTGGGCTGGATCGATCTTCGCCACCGCCGGCGCGTCCTCGGCCGCGCGGGCGGGCAGCGCCGCGAAACAGGCCACGGCCAGGATCGCGGCTCGAATGCTGATGCGCTCGATCATTTGCGCCATGTCTCCAAAAATCATTTCAAGATGTTGATTTGGCGCAATTTCTAAGCCCCGGAAAATCCCACCGCAAGCGCTCAAGAGATCGTGAATGAGACTAGGTGTCAGCCTTTCCGAATGTTTTCGGCTTCCTGTTTGATATCCTCGGCGTGGCGTCGTCCCACGGAGCCGGCAGGCAGCAGGCGGATCGCCTTTTCGGCCTGGCCGATGGCATCGTCGATTTTGCCGGTGCGCAGGGCGAATTCCGCCGAATAGCGCGCCGACATGCCGAAATCCTGCTGCCGGCCATAGCCCACGGCGAGCAGGCGCAGAGCCAGGGGGATCCGCGAATCCAACCGCCTGGACTGTTCCAGATGTTCTATGGCGGGCGCGGTGAAGGACGGTTCGCCCGTCTCCAGCATGGCATGGGCCAGTTCGGTCCGCAGCAGCCCGTTATTGGGCAGCAGGTCGACGGCCTGGATATAGGACGGGATCGATTCGACGATGCGGCCGTTCTCGAACAGCATCTGGCCACGCAATTCATGGAAATAGGGGTCCCTGGGATGTTCGGCGATCAGGCCATCGATCAGGGGCAGGGCACGGACCAGATCGGGCTTGCGATAATAGGCGATGGCGCGGGCGTAACGCGCTTCCAGACTGGTATCGCTCTCCGGATACTGGCGCATGACCCGCCCAACAGGGTCTAGGAAGCCGCGCAGTTTGCCGCGCATCCGAGCCTGCATCTCGTCGTATTCGGGTCCGAGCTTCTTGTCGCTGAAGGGCGATTTCTTGATATGGGCTTCGACCGACTGGATGCGTTCCTCGGTCAGCGGATGGGTGCGGATATAGGGGTCCTGGCGCGCGACGACCAGAAGCTCCTGATCGCGCAGGATCGCGAAGAAGTCGCGCAGGCCGACGGCGCTGATCCCGGCATCGTCCAGATAGGCCAGGCCCGCCTGGTCGGCGGAGGATTCCTGGGCCCGGTTGAATTTCAGCAAAGTGGCCTGGGTCAACTGGCTGCCGCCGCTCATGACCGCCGTGGCCGCATTGCCGTTCTTGGTTGCGACCGCGGCGGCGGCGGCCAGAACGTATTGCAACCAACCATGCTTGGTGGCGTCGCGAAAAGCTTCCTCAAGGCGGGCCAGATGGCCGCCGACGATATGGCCGGTTTCATGGGCGATGACACCGATCACCTGCTCCGGCGTGTCGGCGCGGACGAGAAGACCCGTGTTGAGAAAGAGGTTGAGGCCACCGGCGACAAAGGCATTCAACCGGTTGTCATTGACCAGGAAAACGTCGATATCAGCCGGATTGAAACCGGCAGCTTCGAAGATCGGCGTTACATAGATGCGGACCGTGTTCTCGATCTCGGCATCCCGGATGAACGATATTTTCTCGCCGGTGGGCTGCGCCCTGGCCGGGGCGAGGGCCGGGAACAGCAAAGCCCCAGCGAGAATCAGCGCCGT
>CAUZWC010000333.1:0-2846 GCA_963583595.1 Alphaproteobacteria bacterium
AGCGATGTGCCATGCCCCCACCTCACCCTCACCCTCACCCTCACCCTCCCATGCCTACGGCGCGGGCCCCTCCCTCTCCTCTCCCCATTCGACTCAAGAGGGGGGAGGAGAGGGAGGGGGTGAGGTGGGGGTGTGGCACCATTCTCGATTTCGGGTCCTTGATCCTCGACCTAACCAGAGCCATCGTCGCCAAAGCTGGCCAAGTCAGGCGGGCGCCGGTAAAAGCGTGTCGCTGTGACACAGAGCCAAAATGACGTTGCCTGTTCTCCCGCTCCGGCCCCGGCGATGACCGAGGCCGAGGCGCTGGCCCATGTCCAATCCGTGGTCGGCCAGTCCGGCACCTCCTTCTTCTGGGCCATGCGCCTGCTGCCCGAGGCGCGACGCAACGCCATGTTCGCGGTCTATGCCTTCTGCCGCGAGGTCGACGACATCGCCGACGAGCCGGCGCCGATGGAGGAAAAACGGCGCGGTCTGGCCGGCTGGCGCGCGGAGATCGAGCGCCTCTATGCCGGCGAGCCGCAATACCCCACCGGCCAGGCCCTGATGCGACCGATCCGGGACTACGCCCTGAGGCGCGAGGATTTTCTGGCCCTGATCGATGGCATGGAGATGGACGCAGTCGATATCCGCGCCCCGTCCCTGGAAGAACTTGAGCTCTATTGCGACCGGGTGGCCTGTGCGGTCGGCCGGTTGTCCGCGCGCGTTTTCGGCGAGACGGGCGAGGCGCGGGACGAGGTCGCCTTCGCCCTGGGCCAGGCTCTGCAGCTCACCAATATCCTGCGCGACATGGACGAGGACGCCGAGCGCGGCCGCCTCTATCTGCCAGTCGAGCATCTGCGCGTGGCGGGCATCGACTCGGAGGATCCCGAGACGGTCATGGCCCATCCGGCCCTGGGCGCGGCCTGCGACCAACTCGCCGCCCTGGCCCGGCTACGTTTCACCGAGGCCCGCGCGGCCCTCGTGCGCTGCGACCGGAAAGCCATGCGCCCGGCCATCGTGATGATGCATGTCTATGGCCGCATCCTGGAACAGCTGACGGCGCGCGGTTGGGCAAGCCCACGCGCGGAGGTCGGGCTCGGCAAGGCCCAGAAGCTCTGGATCGCCCTGCGCCACGGCCTGCTGTGAGCAAGATTCATGTCGTCGGCGCGGGGGTTGCCGGCCTCGCCGCCGCGGTGGACATGGCGGCGGCGGGCCGCGAGGTCGTCGTCCATGAGGGCGCGGGCCATGCCGGCGGGCGCTGCCGCTCCTTCCATGACGAAGCCCTGGGACGCCGGATCGACAACGGCAACCATCTGCTGTTGAGCGGCAACCGGTCGGCCCGCGCCTATCTGGCACGGATCGGCGCATCGGATTCCCTGACCGAGCCGGCCGAGGCGCGCTTCCCCTTCCTCGATCTGAGCAACGGCGAGCGCTGGGAAGTTTATCCCAATGCCGGCCGCCTGCCCTGGTGGATCGCCGTACCGTCGCGCCGGGTGCCCGGTTCGCGCGCCCGTGACTATCTGCGCGCCCTGGCCCTGCACAAGGCCGGGCCGGACGCCTCGGTAGCCGATGTGATGAGCGCGGCCGGGCCGGCCTTCGAGCGGTTCTGGGAGCCGCTTGCCGTCGCCGTCCTCAACACCGCCGCCGACGAGGCGGCCGCCCATCTTCTCTGGCCCGTGATGGCGGAAGTCTTCGGCCAGGGCGGTTCGGCCTGCCGCCCCCTGATCGCCCGCGACGGGTTGAGCGAAAGCTTCGTCGATCCCGCGCTTGCCTGGCTGGCCACGCGAGGTTGCCCGGTGCGCTTCAACCGCCGCCTGCGCGCGGTCGAAATCGAGGCCGGCCGTGTCGCGGCGCTGCGCTTCGGCGAGGACGAGGTTCGACCGGGCCCGGGGGATGCCGTCGTCCTGGCCCTGCCCGCCCCCGTGCTCGGTGGGTTGTTGCCAGAGATAACGACCCCCGACGCGCACCGCGCCATCGTCAACGCCCATTTCCTGCTGCCCGGCCCGCCCGCGCGGGACCTGGTTTTCCTGGGCCTGACGGGGGGAACGGCGCATTGGCTGTTCGTGCGGGGCGAAATCGCTTCGGTCACGGTTAGCGCGGCCGATGTCCTGGCCGAACAATCGAACGACGCCGTCGCCGCTACGATCTGGCCGGAAGTCGCTCGCGCCCTCGGCCGCCGGGGCGAGGCCATGCCGCCGGTCCGCATCATCAAGGAAAAGCGCGCCACCTTCGCCCAGACCCCGGCCCAGGTCCGCCGCCGCCCAGCGCCGCGCACGGCCTGGCCCAACCTGGTGCTGGCCGGCGATTGGACCGATACCGGCCTGCCCGCGACCATCGAAGGTGCCATCCGCTCCGGCCAGCGCGCCGCGGCGATCGTCCTCACCTCCTGACGCGATGGAAACGGCCGAAACGGCTTGACGGATCGGTTCCGGTTTTTTATTTAACCAATAGGTTATATACTAAACGGATTCGCCGAGTGCCCGCGACCGACCCCCTGAGCGCCACCTTTTCCGCCCTGGCGGACCCCACCCGGCGGGCAATCCTGGCCCGCCTCGCAACCGGCGAAGCGACCGTGACGGAATTGGCCGAACCCTTCGAAATCAGCATGCCCGCCGTCTCCAAGCATTTGAAGGTGCTCGAACAGGGGGGCCTCGTCAGTCGGGGGCGGGAGGCCCAATGGCGGCCGCGCCGGCTGGAGGCCGCACCCCTGAAGGACGCGCAGGAATGGCTCGACCGCTACCAGCTGTTCTGGGGTGGCCAACTCGACCGCCTGACCGCCTTTCTCGAAGAGGAGAAATGATGCCCGCCGCACCGAGCCTGACGATAGAGCGCCGAATCGCTGCCAAACCGGAAATGGTGTTCCGCGC
>CAUZWC010000334.1:0-2835 GCA_963583595.1 Alphaproteobacteria bacterium
ATCGACACGCTGACGGGATCGTCATCGTCATCCTCGTCGCCTTCGCCCTCGGCCTCGCCGGTCGGCTTGCCGGTGTGCTTGTTGGCGATCGCGATCCGGTCATTGGCCGGGGAGCCGCCGGCCGGCGCGTTGTTGTCCGGGTTGTTGTTGTTCGGGTTCACCTTAGGCGGGTTGTCGGTGCCGTAGGCGGCGTCGAGATCGATGACGTCGCGCAGCAGCATTTCCTCGTTCTTGAGGCCGTCGCGCCAGCCCAGGATCGCGCGGAAGGTCAGCGGGCTTTCGCAGATCGCGGCGATCATCTTCTCGCGGCCGGCCTCGATCCGCTTGGCAATGGCGATTTCGCCCTCGCGCGACAGCAGTTCGACCGAGCCCATTTCACGCAGATACATGCGCACCGGATCGTCGGTGCGGCCGAGATCCTCGTTGTCGTCATTGGCCGGTTTGGCCTTTGGCGCGGCGTCGGCGTCGATTGCGGCGGGGGAGTCCTCGGTATCCTCGGAATCCTCGTTCTCGACGACATTGATGCCGAGCTCGGACAGCTGGGTCATGGTGTCTTCGATCTGCTCGGACGACACGTCGTCGGGCGGCAGCGCCTGGTTCAGATCGTCATAGGTGACGAAACCGCGCTCCTTGCCGGTCTCGAGCAGCTTTTTGACCGCGGCATCGACCGAATCGATGACCGGCGCGTCATTGGCGTCTTCCGCCGCGGGCTTGGCCGCGGGCTTGGCTGCGGACTTGGCTGCGGACTTGGTTGCGGGCTGCTTATCGATCTTTTTGATCTTCGTCGCCATGTGGCCTCGTTCCCCCAAAATCGCTGCGTCCCGGCTGATAGGCCGTCGCGCGCACTGACAAAATCGTCTCGGTCTTCTTCGTCGTAAAACGTGTCGTCGTTAAAGTCTCGGTCGCAAAACGCGCGGTCGTCTTAAACTCGGTATCGTCAAACCTGTCGTCGTAGTCCCGTTACCCAAATCGCCCGGTCTACACTCACCCAGTCTGCAATCACCCGGTCTACCGGGTCGCCTAAATCGCCCTATTCGCCGAAACAGCGTCCCCTGTCTCTGCGCCTGCGCCTCCATCCGACCCCGTCCCTGTATCCGTTTCGGACACGGCATTGGCGGGGCGGTCCTTTTTCAGCTTTTCAAATCTTTTCCAGTTCTCGTCGGTCGGCTCCGCCACGTAGAGACGCTGTGCGTCTTCCAGCCCGGTTCGGCGGGCGGGTTCAAGATGGCTGGCCAGGACCTGCAGAAATCCTCTGCGGATTTCATCTTCCGCGGCGTCTTCGCGGGCAAAGCCTGCGTGAACGTAAACTTCTGGACCAAGAACCGACTGCAAAATCTCGCTATTTCCCTGGTTAACTAACTGGGTCTTCAGGCCTTCGGAGTCAAGAGAATCCGCGACGGCGTAGACCTTTAGGATTTCCTGCCGGAGGTTGTCAAGCTTAGGGTCGGAAACATTAACCATTGCTAAATCCTCGGCGAACAGGTCGAGCAGCGCCGGATGGTTCAGAATCACCGCCAGAAGCACCTGTTCGTGGCGCTTTTTGAGGATGCCGGGACCGGTTCTAGCCCCCGATTGCGGGCCGCCGCGATCGCCCGGCGCGGTCTGGCGCCCGGCCCAGGAATCTTGCGCCGCCCGCCGGCCTTTGCCGCCGCCGCGATTAAACCCCGGTTTAAAACCCTGGCCCGATCCGCCACCTGATCCGGCACGCGGGTTGCGGTCCTGGACCAGCTCGCGCAAGCGCTGGCGGAACCGGGCCTGGTACTGGAACTGGACCTTGCGGTCGGCAATCGACAGCGCGCGGTCCTCGAGGCGTTTTTCGAGCCCGGCGATGCGCTCGGGCGTGTCGTGCTGGCGCCCGTCGGTCTCGAGCCCCCAGATCACCGCGTCGAGCGGCGCGGCGCGGTCCAGCAGCTCTTCCATCGCCGCCGCCCCCTGGGTCGATACCAGGCTGTCCGGATCCTCGCCCGCCGGCAGGGTGACGAAGCGGATCGATTTTTCCGGCTCGAGCAGCGGCAGCGCGCGTTCGGCCGCCCGCCCGGCGGCACGGATGCCCGCCGCATCGCCGTCGAAACACAGCAGCGGCTCGTCGGCGAGTTTCCACAGCATGGCGATGTGGCTTTCGCTCAGCGCGGTGCCGAGCGGGGCGACCGCCTCGGCGAACCCGGCCTGGGAAAGCGCGATCACATCCATATAGCCTTCGGTGACGATGACGCGGCCGGACTCAAATGTGGCGCGGCGCGCGGCGGCGAGACCATACAGCGTGCGGCGCTTGTCAAACAGAGGCGTGTCCGGCGAATTGAGGTATTTGGGCTCGCCGTCGCCGAGCGTTCGGCCGCCGAACGCGATCACCCGGCCGCGCGAATCCGATATCGGGAACAGCACGCGGTCGCGGAAAAAATCGTAGACCGGGCGGCCGTCATCGGGTTTGCGCACCAGGCCGGCTTCGGCGAGCAGCGCTTCGGGCATCGCGTCCGACATCAGCGCGGTTTTCAGCGAATTGCCCGGCGGCGCGAAGCCGAGACGGAACCGGGCGATGGTCTCGTCGGTCAGCCCGCGGCCCCGCAAATAGTCGAGGGCGGCCCGCCCGCCCGGCGACCGCAATTGTGTTTCGTAAAAACCGCAGGCCGCGTCCATCACCTCGAACAGCCCGGCGCGGCGCTGCTCCCGGTCGCGCTCTTCGGGCGTCGACACCGGCACCTCCAGCCCCGCCTCCGCCGCCAGCCGCTCCACCGCCTCGGGAAACGCCAACCCGTCATTCCGCATCAAAAACCCAATAGCATCCCCATGGGCACCACATCCGAAGCAGTGGAAAAATCCCTTTTCGTTGCTGACGGT
>CAUZWC010000335.1:0-2811 GCA_963583595.1 Alphaproteobacteria bacterium
GTGCCGTCATGGCGCCATCGGCCTGGACTGCGCTGGCTCGGACCGGCTGGCGCTCACGGGTGTAGCCAACGATGATGTTGCCCAACCGGCGGCGCAGATCGTCCATGTCCGTTGCCAGGCAGAAGATCGCCATGACTTCGGAGGCAACGGTGATGTCGAATCCGTCTTCGCGCGGGAAGCCGTTGGCGGCGCCGCCCAGGGAATTCACGATCGAGCGCAACGCGCGGTCGTTGATGTCGACGGCGCGTCGCCAGCTCACTCGGCGGGGGTCGATGCCGGCCTCGTTGCCCCAGTAGATGTGGTTGTCGGTCATGGCGGCGAGCAGGTTGTTTGCCGCGCCGATGGCGTGGAAGTCGCCGGTGAAATGGAGGTTGATGTCCTCCATGGGTACGACCTGGGCGTAGCCGCCGCCCGCGGCGCCGCCCTTGACGCCGAAACAGGGGCCGAGGCTGGGCTCGCGCAGGCAGATCAGCGCCTTCTTACCGATCCGGTTCATGGCCTCGCCAAGGCCAACGGTCGTCGTGGTCTTGCCTTCTCCGGCCGGCGTCGGGGTGATCGCCGTGACCAGAATGAGCCGCCCGTCGGGCCGGTCCTTGAGGCTCTGGATATAGTCGAAAGAGAGCTTCGCCTTGTAATGGCCGTAGGGATCGAGGTGGCTCTCGTCGATCCCTAGCTTGTCCTTGGCGACATCGCGGATCGGTCGCATGGTCGCGGCCTGCGCGATCTCGATATCGCTTTTCGGGTTCTTGTGCTGGTCGTGCGCTGGCGTGGCCATTGGTCGGCTCTCTCCCCTGATATCGTCTGGCTTCGTTCCGGCCCGACTCCATAAAAAGAACGGCCCTAGAGGCCGGGTCGAGCGGGCTCAGCCTAGTCTTCTCGCCGGATGCAGGCAAGCCATTTGCCATCCGATTCTGGCGGGTGGGGCAGCCAAAAAAAAACCGGCGGACCCGAAGGCCCGCCGGCGATAAGTAGTAAAGAATTCGAGGAGTTAGTGGCCTGCTCGACTGCCCATAGCGCGCTGGACTTCGATGGCTTTCATTTCCTCGTCGGTTGCGATGCGGCCCTTGGCGGTCGCCATGGCACGTTCCATGCCGACTTCCTTATAGAGTCTCACAGCTTCCTTAAGTTCTTTATCTTCTTGCTTGAACTGCCAAACCATAAACCAAATTACCCAGACGAAGACGACGATCGCCATGATCCATTCGGCCCCGCCACCGTCCATCCCACCGGCACCGGGGGAGAACGCTGCAATCTGGCTCAGGTCTGCATAGGATGTAATACCAGTCGACATAATTCTGTCTCCTTTCCTATCCGAGGCCTACTGTTCTTTAGCGTATTCGCGCTCAATGGCTTCGAACTCGCCCTCCGTGATCTCGAAGTACGGATAGCCGTCTCCGAGGAAGTGCGTGTCCTGACCAGCGAGCTCGACTTCGCGCGGAACGCGAAGCACGCCAAAGGACTGCAGGATCTTCGCCCCGATGTAACCCGGCAATATGCCGAACACGACGAAGAAGATAAACGCTCCGATCACCTGTCCGAGAGGATTGATGATCGCGAAGCCGTCGGCGTTGTTGCCGAACCATCCCGGGTTGATGTCGCCGGTTGGCGCAGCAGCCGGGTAGCCCCAAAGCACGAAGCCGGCGGCGATCACGGAGAAGATGCCGGCATAGCCGTGCATCGCCACCGCGCCAACCGCGTCGTCGATCTTGAAGCGCTTCTGCACGTAGTGGTGCATGTGGTAGGCGAACAAACATCCGGCGAAGGCGAGACCAACGCACTGGAGCGGATGGTAGGCATCCATGCCAGACGCGCAGGAGACGACGCCGCCGATACAGCCAGACATCACCCAGAAGGGATCGCCCTTGGAGCAGAAGTACATCGCCATCATGCCTGACGACATGGCCATAATATAGTTCATGGTCATATTTGAGAGCGTCACCGGCGTGCCGTAAATGGTGACCGCGCCGTAGAACGGATTCTCTTCTGTGCCCAGCGCAATGAACGGCACGTGACAGGCCGCCATGAAGCCGAAAAACCCGGTCATGATGATCAAAATTCCGGTACAGACCATCCACTTGTTGTGGGGCGGAATGTCCCGGACCTCGCCGTTCGGGCCGAATTTACCGATGCGTGGACCGAGCACGATGAGGACGCCGAGGGCGAAGCCGCCGGAGACCGCGTGCACGAGACCTGCCGCATAGGCGTCGTGATAGCCCATTAGCTGGACCATCCAGCCGTTCGGTGCCCAGCCCATCGCCGCGCCGACGAGCCATATGAAGCCGCCGAAGATGGTAATGAGCACGAGCCACGCGCCGAGCCGGATGCGCTCGATGAGCGCGCCCGAGCAGATCGAGCCCGTGGTCCAGGCGAACAACACGAACGCCATAAAGAAGACGCCGTTCAGATGGCCCCAGAACTCGCCGTCGGCGTCACCGCCGCCACCCATGTTTGGGCCCATCAGGTAGCTCCATGGGAGCGACCAAGGCGCGTCAGCAAAGGGACCGAAGGGTACCTCGGCAAACGCCCAGTAGGCCCACCAGCCGAAGAAGAAGAACCCGAAGGTAATCATCGGGATCAGCATCAGGTTCTTCGCCAGGGTGTGGCCCAGGTTCTTGCGCCGTGACGTGCCCACCTCGTACATGGTGAAGCCGACATGGATAAGAAACATGAAGACGACCGTGATGAAGAAGTATTGCTCGGTCCATATAACACCAAGCGCTGTTAGTTCGTCAGTCATACGTTAACCCCCTGCAACGTTGGTCAGGGCGGCTGAAGCCCGCCATGCCATCTGTTATGCGCCGGACCCTATCC
>CAUZWC010000336.1:0-2804 GCA_963583595.1 Alphaproteobacteria bacterium
GGGATGGGTGCGAAAATCGATCATCGGATACGGCCCATATCCTATTTCATTTCTAATCTAATCGAAATATATATCATTGCCCAGCCTCGGCAGCTTTCCGAATTGGCCGAATCTCCCGAAGAATCTCAGCCAGGGTCTCTTCGACAGAGCGGTCCGCCGTGTCGATTGTCAGATCGGCCCGACCGTAATGGGCCTCGCGTTCGATCAGGATGCGCTTTAGACCCTCCAACGCTTCCGGATTGCCGGCCATGGGCCGGAAATCCGCCCTGGGCCACGACCCGGGCCATATGCGCCTCCGGCGTGCAGCGCACCCAGATGGCGAAGCAGCTGCCCCGCAACCGGCCGAAGGTCGCGGGTTCCAACACGATGCTGCCGCCCGTGGCGATCACCGCCGCCGGCCCCTCGGCAAGAACCCGGTCGAGGGCGCACCTTTCGTAGCGGCGATAGGCGCCCTGGCCCGACAGATCGAAAATCTCCGGCAGACTCATCCCCGATTCAACTTCGATCTCGGCCGCCAATTCGATGAAGGGGTTGCCGAGGGCGCGCCCAGCGCCTGCCCCAAGGTGCTCTTGCCCGCGCCGCGCAAGCCGATCAGGGCTATCCGCCCGGCCCGGCCGGATGCGGGTGTGGCGCCGAAATGGCGGTCCAGCAGGGCCGCAGCCTGGGCCAGCCCGGCCCCGTCCAGGCCGCTCAGGTGCTCGATCAGGCGGTCCAGTTCGGGGGGCCGCTCAGCCCCGTCATCGACGAGCCGCTCCAGGGCGATGCCCAAGGCGGCCGCCACCGCGCGCAGGCGGGCAACGGAAATATTGCCCTTGCCGGATTCGAGCTGGGCGAGATAGCGCTCGGACACGCCGGAATCGCGGGCCAGCAACCGGCGACTCATGCCGCGGCGCGCGCGCATGGCCCGAACCCGCGCGCCGAGCCGGGCCAGGAAACCCTCATCAGTGGAGGTCGTCGCCGCGGTGACACCCGGCACAGCTTTGGCCCTCTGGGGCGTGGAAAGAGGATATGCGGCCATCGGCCTCTGGCGCTTACCGGAATGGAACTGCAGGGCACTCTAAGCGGGCGACAAGGATTATGCATTATAGTGCTTATTGCGGCAAAATCGCTTGCCTATCATCATCGCCGCGCCTTAAGGCAAGCCGTCTATTCCAAGGCCCCCGGAGCTGCTCGTGGCAGGCATAATCAATATTCTCGTCGGAACGATGACCGGAACCGCGGAAATCGTCGCCGAAGACATCCAGGAGGCCCTCGGCGAGGAGGGCTGGACCGTCGAGCTCATCCTGATGGACGATCTCGAGGAGAGAGTGTTCGAACGCGCCGGGACCTTCCTGATCTGCAGCTCGACCTACGGCCAGGGCGACGTGCCCGACAACGCCATGGGCTTCTACGAGAAGCTCAAGACGAATCGACCCGATCTGAGCCATGTCCGCTACGGTGTGATCGCCCTGGGCGATTCGACCTATCACGACACCTTTTCCTTCGGCGGCAAACGCTTCGACGAGCTGCTGACGGAATTGGGCGCCCGGCGGACCGGTGAGGCCTGCGTCCACGATGCCAGTTCCGACGAGGTGGCCGAGGAAATCGGCGTGGAATGGGCCAAGGCCTGGGCCGGGCGCCTGGACGAAGAAAAGGCCGGCGCAGGCGACTGACGGCGCGGCGGCCGGGCGGAGGGGAACGCGATGGCCGGCTTCTTCAAAATCGATCGTTCGGCGCGCCCCGCCGCCATCCGAATCCCCCGCGACTTCAACGCCGCCCATGACCTGATCGAGCGAAACCTCGCCGCCGGCCGCGCGGAGAAGACGGCCATCCGCGACCAGACCGGCGCCCATAGCTACGGCGACCTGGCCGCGCGCGTGAACCGGGCGGGCAATGCGCTGCGCGCCCTGGGCCTGGGGATGGAACAGCGCGTCCTCATGATCATACTGGATTCGATGGATTTCGCCGCCGTCTTCCTGGGCGCGGTCAAGGCCGGCGGGGTGGCGGTGCCGGCCAACACAATGCTCACCACCACCGACTACGCCTATATGCTACGCGACAGCCGGGCGCACATCGCCGTGGTCTCCGCCGCGCTCTGGGGCAAGGTCGTGCCCGCCCTCGCCGATCAGCCCTTTCTCGAGCATGTCGTGATCGCCGGCGGCAACGCCCCCGAGACGAAACGCCTCGACGATCTTCTCGACGCAGCCTCCGACGCCCTCGACCCCGCGCCGACCACCTGCGATGACGTCGCCTTCTGGCTCTATACCTCGGGCTCGACTGGCCAGCCCAAGGCCGCCGTGCATCTTCAATCCTATATCGTGCAGACCGCCGAGCTCTATGCCGTCGGCATGCTGGGCATCGAGGAGGCGGATACAGTTTTTTCCTCCGCCAAACTGTTCTTCGCTTACGGGCTGAGCAATGCTCTGACCTTTCCCCTGCATGTCGGGGCGACGACCGTGCTGATGGCCGAAAGGCCGACTCCCGATTCGATCCTCGCCCGCTTGCACGCCGAAAGGCCGAGCATCTTCTATGGCGTCCCCACCCTCTATGCCGCCCTGCTGGCGCGCGACGACCTGCCGGCGGGGGAGGCGATCGGGCTGCGCCGTTGCGTCTCGGCAGGCGAGGTCCTGCCGGCGGACCTGGGCCGGCGCTGGAGCGCCCGGGTCGGCGTCGACATCCTGGACGGCATCGGCTCAACCGAGGTGCTGCACATCTTCCTCTCCGTCGCGCCCAGCGACGTGAAGTACGGCACCACCGGCGAGCCCGTGCCCGGCTATGAGGCGCGCATCGTCGACGACACCGGGGCCGAGGTCGCCCAGGGCGCA
>CAUZWC010000337.1:0-2759 GCA_963583595.1 Alphaproteobacteria bacterium
ACTCGACGTTGACGCCATCGGGGACCGTGACTGGATTGAGGCCGATACGTGACATGACCTTCCCCTAAAATACCTGGCAGAGAACTTCGCCGCCAACGTTGGCGACGCGGGCCTCGGTGTCAGACATGACGCCACGAGGCGTCGACAGAATTGAAATGCCGAGACCGTTGTAGACCCGAGTCAGATCCTTGATCTTCGAATAGACCCGACGACCGGGTTTGGAAACGCGGCTGATCTCGCGGATGACCGGCTCGCCTTCGTGGTACTTGAGCTCGATCTTGATCTCGTCCAGCCCCGGCCTGAGGTTGTACTGGGAATAGCCGCGGATGAACCCTTCGCGTTTGAGAACGTCGAGGACATTGGCGCGCATCTTTGATGCAGGCGCGACGACGGTCGACTTCTGCGCTTGTTGGCCGTTGCGGATGCGAGTCAGCATATCGCCCAAGGGATCGGTCATTGACATATTCGCTCTCCCCTACCAGCTCGACTTAACCATGCCCGGCACCTGGCCGCGGGACGCCAATTGGCGTAGCGCGATGCGGGATATTTTGAACTTACGATAGTTGCCGCGCGGCCGGCCGCTGAGTTCGCAGCGCAGACGCACCCGCACCGGCGACGAATTGCGCGGCAGTTTGGCCAGCTTCAGGCGCGCGTTGAAGCGGTCTTCCGGCGACAACAGATCGTCCTTCGCCTGGGCCAGCAAGTCGGCCCGCTTAGCGGCGAAGCGATTGACCAGTCTCTGTCGCTTCTTATTCCGTTCGATGGCGCTTTTCTTTGCCATTCAATCCTACTCCGTCAGTCCGGGAAGGGCATATTAAAGCCCTTCAACAAGGCACGTGCTTCGTCATCGGTCTTGGCGCTGGTGCAAATGACAACGTCGAGACCGCGAATTTGATCGACCTTGTCGTAGTCGATTTCGGGGAAAACGATCTGTTCTTTAAGGCCCATCGCGAAATTGCCATTGCCGTCGAAGCTGCGTGGCGAAAGTCCGCGGAAGTCCCGCACGCGAGGCAGCGCGATGTTGACCAGGCGGTCGAGGAACTCAAACATGCGCGCCCGGCGCAAAGTCACCGAGCAACCGACAATCATGCCTTCGCGCAGCTTGTAAGTGGCGATCGACTTCTTCGCCTTGGTGACCACCGGCTGCTGGCCCGCGATCAGAATCATGTCCTCGACCGCGCCGTCGATTTTCTTGCGGTCCTGCGACGCCTCGCCGACGCCCATGTTGAGGACGATCTTCTCCAGTTTTGGCACCTGCATGGGATTGGCATAGCCGAATGCCTGCACCATGTCGGCGCGCACTGTGCTGTTGTAGTGTTCGTGCAATCTTGTCGTCATGATCCAGTCCTCAACGATCGATCACTTCGCCGGAGCGCTTGGCGTAGCGCACCTTGCGGCCGTCCTCGAGCACCTTGAACCCGGCCCGGGTCGGCTTGTCGTCCTTGGGATCCACGTGGGCGATGTTCGAGATATGGATCGCCCCTTCTTTCTCGATGATGCCGCCTGGGGTCGCCGCGGTCGGACGCGTATGCCGGCGCACCATGCGCACGCCCTGGACAAAGGCGCGGTTTTCTTTCGGTGAGACGCGCAGCACCTCGCCAACTTTGCCCTTGTCACTGCCGCTGAGCACCACGACGCGGTCGCCCTTCTTAATCTTCAACTTGTTTGCCATCACAGCACCTCGGGCGCGAGCGACACGATCTTCATATAGTTCTTGCCCCTGAGTTCACGGGTAACAGGGCCGAATATACGGGTCCCGATGGGCTCGCCCTGGTTAGTGATCAACACAGCGGCGTTCTTGTCGAAACGAATGGCCGATCCGTCAGCGCGGCGAATTTCCTTCGCCGTGCGCACGACGACGGCGCGCATGACCTCACCCTTCTTGACGCGGCCGCGCGGGATCGCCTCCTTGATCGACACGACGATGACGTCGCCGACGCCCGCCGACCTACGCTTGGACCCGCCGAGCACCTTGATGCACTGGACTCGCCGCGCACCCGAGTTATCGGCGACTTCAAGATTTGTCTCGACCTGAATCATTTCTCTGACTTTCGTATGAACCGGTCGCCGTTCAGGCGTCCCCGGTCATCACTTCCCACTTCTTTCGCTTCGACAGCGGTCGGCATTCGCGAATGCTGACCAGGTCGCCGATCTTGTGCGCATTGCCCTCGTCGTGGGCGGCGTACTTCTTCGAGCGACTGATGAACTTCTTGTACAAAGGGTGCATGACCCGGCGTTCAACACGGACGACGATTGTCTTGTCCATACTGTCGCTGACCACGACACCCTGCATGACTCGTTTCGGCATTTTCTTGCCTACCTCCTCACGACGCGGCCTGGCCGCGTTCGCCGATGATTGTCTTGACGCGGGCGATATCGCGCCGAACCTCGCGCACGCGAGAAGTGTTCTCAAGCTGGCCGCTCGCCGTCTGGAAGCGCAGATTGAACGCCTCCTTGCGGAGATCGCCAAGCTGCTCGCCAAGCTCGTCGTCGCTCTTCGTTCGCAGGTCCGCGGCATCGGCCATGATCAGGCCTCCTCGGTCAAGCGGGTGACAAAACGGGTGGCGATCGGCAGCTTCGCGGCACCCAATTCGAAGGCTCGTTCAGCGACGTCGCGGGTTACGCCGTCAACTTCGAACATGACGCGCCCCGGCTTGACCCGGCAGGCCCAGAATTCCGGCGTGCCCTTGCCCTTGCCCTGACGAACTTCGGCCGGCTTCTTCGATACAGGCACATCGGGGAAGACACGGATCCAGACC
>CAUZWC010000338.1:0-2749 GCA_963583595.1 Alphaproteobacteria bacterium
CAGGGCGCTGGCCGGATCCACCGACACCAAGGGCTTTCTCGCCGCCCTCGATCTACGCCTGACGCTGAGGCCGCCGCGCGACGGGGAAATCGAGCGCGTCGCCCAGCTCTTCGCCAAGACCAATCAGTTCAACCTCACGACCCGGCGCTATACCTCGGCCGAAATTCTAGCGCTGCGAGAGGATCCGGCCGTCACGCTTCTGGTCGCCCGCCTGGCCGACCGCTACGGCGACTACGGCCTGATCGGCATCGCCATGACCCGGCACGCCGGCAACGGCGTCTGCGAAATCGACAGCCTGCTGATGAGCTGCCGGGTTCTGGGGCGCGGCGTCGAGGAAGCCATGCTGGCAGAGATCGACGCGACGGCGCGCCGCGGCGGACTGCGGCGCCTGGTCGGGCGCTATCTGCCGAGCCGCAGAAACACGATGGTTGCCGATCTCTATCCCCGATTCGGCTTTGCGCCCACCGAGGACGAAGGCGTCTTCGAACGCGATCTCTCGGCCCAACCGCCGCTCGCCTTTCCCCAACACACCGCCATCGTCAAGGAGTGAACGACCATGACCAAGACTGAAATCGATTCGGCCTTGCGCCGGATATTCGCCGACCTGTTCGACCAGCCGGAAGAGACGTTCACGGCCGAGACCAGCCCCGACACACTGCTCGACTGGGACTCCATGGCCCATGTCCAGCTTATGGCGGCGATCGAGGAGCGCTTCGATCTGGTGATCCAGCCGGAAGACCAGGTGGAGATGCTGAACTTCGACCTGATCGGCGACATCCTGGCGGAAAAGACGGCCGCCTGAGAATCCGACCGTGACCGTCCTCGCCATCATCCAGGCCCGCATGGGTTCGACCCGACTGCCCGGCAAGGTGCTCGCCGATCTGGCAGGCCGATCCGTGCTCGCGCGGGTCGTCGCGACAGCGCGGGCGATCCCGGGTGTCGACAAGGTCGTCGTCGCGACTGGCGACGACGCGGCGAACGATCCGATCGCGGCCTGGTGCGCTGCACGGGACGTGACCTGTCATCGCGGCGACGAACGCGACGTTCTGGCCCGCTTCGCGCGGGTGATCGAGGCCGAAACGCCCAAGACGATCCTGCGCCTGACTGCCGATTGCCCGCTGCTCGACCCCATCGTCTGCGGCACGGTCCTGGCCCTGCACCGGCGAACCGGAGCGGATTACGCCAGCAATGTCGAGCCGCCGAGCTGGCCCGACGGCCTCGATTGCGAGGCGGTGACGGCCGAAGCCCTGTTCCGCGCCGATCGCGAGGCGGTCCTCCCCTCCGAGCGCGAGCATGTGACCCTGTTCCTGCGCAGCCGGCCGGACCGTTTCAAGCTGGTCAACCTACCCTGCCCGATTCCGGGCCTGACCAGGGAACGCTGGGCCCTGGACGAGCCGGAGGACAAGGCGTTCCTCGAAGCCCTCTGCGCGCTTCTTCCCGACGACGCGTCGCCTTCCTACCTGACCGTGCTCCAGGCCCTCGAAGCCGCGCCCGGGCTCCAGAGCCGGCGCGCGCGGGCCCGACGCAACTCGGCAGCCGCCAAGGCGATGACGACGGACGGGCACAACAGGCGAAGCTATGCCCGATCGCTCGCCATGCTCGAGCGGGCGGAGAAGATCATCCCCCTCGGCTCCCAGACCTTCAGCAAGAGCCGCGTCACCTTTCCCCATCCAAGCAGCCCGCTTTATCTGACCCATGGCGATGGTGGGCGGGTCTGGGATGTCGACGGCAATGAGTATGTCGACATGGTCTGCGGTCTGCTGCCGGTCGTCCTGGGCTACCGCGACCCCGATGTCGATGCGGCGATCCGCGACCAGCTTGCGCGCGGCATCACCTTCAGCCTGGCGACCGAACTGGAAGTGCAGCTCGCCGAGCGGCTGGTCGAGATCGTGCCCTGCGCCGAGATGGTGCGTTTCGGCAAGAACGGCACCGACGCGACTTCGGCCGCAATCCGTCTGGCGCGGGCCCATACCGGGCGCGACCGGATCGCAGTCGGCGGCTATCACGGCTGGCAGGACTGGTATGTCGGTTCGACCACCCGCAGCAAGGGCGTGCCCGAGGCGGTGCGCGGCCTGACCCATCGCTTCCTCTGGGGCGACCTCGATGCGCTTCGCGGCCTTCTGCATGGCCATACGGGCGAGTTCGCCGCCGTGATCATGGAGCCCATGACGGTCGCGGAGCCGGCGCCAGGCTATCTCGAAAGCCTGGCCGAACTTGTCCGGGCCGAGGGCGCGCTGCTCGTCTTCGACGAAATCATCACGGGCTTCCGCCTCGCTCTTGGCGGCGCGCAGGAGCGCTACGGCGTGATCCCGGATCTGGCCGCCTTCGGCAAGTCGATGGCCAACGGCATGCCGATCTCGACCGTGCTGGGCCGGGCCGAGGTCATGCGCGAGATGGAGGAGGTCTTCCTCTCCGGCACGTTCGGCGGCGAGACTTTGTCCCTCGCCGCCGCGATCGCGACCATCGACAAGATGCGGCGCGAACCGGTGATCGATCATCTCTGGTCGATGGGCCAACGGCTGGCCGATGGCTTCGCCGCGCGCGCCCGGGCCCATGGCGTCGATTCGGTCGTCGGCATGACCGGCGCAGCGCCCTGGAAATTGTTGTCTTTCCGGGACCACGAAACCGCGATCGCCGCCGCCATCAAGACCTTCGTCCTGGCCGGAATGCTGGAACGCGGCGTCCTGATCAACGCCAGCCATAATGTCTGCTACGCCCATGACGAGATCGACGCGGGTATCGTGCTCGA
>CAUZWC010000339.1:0-2718 GCA_963583595.1 Alphaproteobacteria bacterium
CCGCAAGGCCGAGCGAAACATAGGACAGGTCGGCCGTGTAGAAGGCAGCGATAATCAATATCGCGCCCAGGTCGTCGATGATGGCGAGCGCGAGAAGGAATATCTTGAGGGCAAGCGGCACGCGTTTGCCCAGCAGCAAGAGGATGCCGAGCGCGAAGGCGATATCGGTCGCCGCCGGAATCGCCCAGCCGCGCGCCGCAACCGCATCCCCGCCCGCGACGAGCATATAGATCGCCGCCGGCACGGCCATGCCGCCCACCGCAGCGATCGCCGGCAGGGAGGCCCGTTCGAGGGAAGACAGCTCGCCCTCCAGCACCTCGCGCTTGATCTCCAACGCAACCAGAAGGAAGAAGACGGCCATCAGCCCGTCATTGATCCAGAGCAGCAAGGTCTTGGCGATTTCCAGGGCGCCGAAACGCACCGCCACCGGAAAATTGAGCAACGAATCGTAGAGCCATGCGAGACTCGTGTTGTCGAGGATCAGCGCGAGGATCGCGACCGCGACCAGAATGAGTCCGCCTGCCGATTCATGCTTCAGAAATTCTCGTATGGCGGAAACCGCCACCCGGTCCGCGTTCCCCGCTCGATTGAACTTTTGCCTGTCGGCGCCAACCCGGCGCTCACGACTATGCCCCGACCATGTAGTGCGGGCCGCCGTTCACACAAGCGTCGCGCTTTCGCAGCGAAAGCAATAATGGGATAGTTCCAAGAATACCACGATGCATCTTTATGGGGAGGCTCTGGTCATGGTGAAGACGGCGGTGAAAAAATCGAACCCGGTTAAGGGCGGCGGTTCGCCCGTGAAGCTACTGGCGCGACGACCTGAACTGCGCCCCTTCACCCAGGCCGAGATGGAAGGCCGGGCCGAGCGGGCACGCAAGCTGATGACCAAATACAAGCTCGACGCCGTGATGGTGACGAGCGAGCCGAACCTCGAATATCTCTCGGGTTTCATGTCCCAGTTTCCCTGGGCCAGCCCGTCCCGCCCCTGGTATTTCGTCCTGCCACGGGTCGGCCAACCGACCGCGGTGATCCCGGAGACGGGCGTGACCAACTGGCGCGCGACCTCCTGGGTCAAGGACATGTCTCAGATTCTGACCTGGCCTTCGCCCCGGCCGGAAAACGAAGGGCTCGATCTGCTCGAATCCGTGTTCAAAAAGGTGCGCTCGAAATACGGCCGAATCGGTTTCGAGATCGGCCCGGAATCGCGCCTCGCCATGGCGCCGGCCGATCTCCTGCGCATCGTGAAGAAAATCAAGCCCTTCAAGATGGCCGATTGCGTGCCGGTCCTTCGCGACCTGCGCTTCGTCAAGTCGCCAGCGGAAATCGCTCGAATCAAGCGGGCGGCGGACATCGCCGCCGATGCCTTCGACGACCTGCCGGCGATGGTCGAACAGGGCGATACGGAATCCGACGTCGGCCGCAAATTCGCCGCGCATATGCTGCTCGGCGGCGCCGACAAGACGCCCTACACGGCCTTCGGCTCCGGCACGCCCAGTTACGACAGCATCATCATGGGCCCGACCAGCCGAAAGCTGCGCAAGGGCGACGTCTTCCTGATCGACACGGGCTGCCGCTATGCCGGCTACCACTGCGACTTCGACCGCAATATCGCCATCGGCGAGCCGACCGACGAGGTCAAGAAGATCCACGATCTGCTCTACCGCTCAGTCGAAGCGGGCATCGCCGCCTGCGTGCCCGGCAACACCGCCGAGGACCTGTTCTACGCCCAGGCCAAGGTGCTCGAGGATGCCGGCATCGTAATCGGCACTGTCGGACGCTTCGGTCATGGCCTCGGCAAGAACATGACCGAATACCCGTCGAACAAGCCGGGCGACACGGCCGTCCTCGTCCCCGGCGCCGTCATGACCATCGAGCCGAGCGCCATGTTCCAGGGCGACAAGATGCTGGTCCACGAGGAGAACGTCCTTATTACCGAGGGCAAGCCGAAGCTCCTCTCCCGCCGTGCCGTTCGGGAGATGCCCGTCGTCAGGTGGTGAGGACTGCCGGCGCGTCGAAACCGGTCAGGTCGAGCTTGAGAAAGGCAAAAAAAGGATATCGGTGACGGTGCCGCGCATAGCTGCTGATGCCCTGCCGGTGTTACAGCCGAGTTGCGGTGGACCGGCTGCCCACCGCGAAACCCGTCACAGGGTCATCAAGCGTCCGAAACGGGGTACCGGATCCATGCAACCTGCGAGGCGAAGGCAGTCCCAGGCCAGGGCCTGGTTGCTCGACACGACGGGGATGCCGGTCTCGTCCTCGATGGCCTGGATCGCCGCAGCGGCGCGCATCGCCGTGCCCGAGGCGAAGACCGCATCCACGCCCGAACGCGCCAGTTCGAGCGCGGCGGCGCGTACGGCCGCGGGCGGGGTCCGCGCGATATCGGCATCGCCCTGGCGCCGGAAACTGGCCCCGGCGATCACTTCGAATCCCTGCTCAGCCATGTAGCGGGCGACCACGCCGTTCACCTCGTCGGGATAGGGAGTCAGCATGGCGATGCGCTTCGCCCCCAGCGCGCGCAAGCCCTTGAGCGCGGCCCGCACCGGGTCAGTCACGGCGATGCCAGGCCGAGTCTCGTGGATACGCGCATCGACCGCTTCCGCACCCAGGGTCATGGCGCAGGCGGTGCAGCCGAAGGCCATGACGTCGAGCCGGTCGTCGGGCATAACGGCCGCCGCCGCCGCCGGCAGGCGTTCCTCCATCGCGCGGATCGCCGCG
>CAUZWC010000340.1:0-2693 GCA_963583595.1 Alphaproteobacteria bacterium
CACCAGGATATCGCCCAACGGCTCGGCGGATGGTCCGGACCGGCCAGGGCGCCAAGGATCAGGAGCGGGCAATCGACCGCCGCGAGCCGCAAGGCCTTCGGCCCTCCGCGGTTGCAGGCCAGCCAGTCCCCCGCCGCCGGCCCGCCATAGAGCGCGGAAAGAATCCCGCCGCCATCCGCCCGCAAGGTCGCTGCCTGGCCCGTCTCCTCCAGTTCGACGCCACGCCCGCATGCCCCCTCATCCAGCGCGTAAAGGGCGGCGGCCGCCGCCGGGCCGGGATCGAGTCCGGCGCGAGCGAGGCGGATACAGGATTCGGCGAAATCCTCGGCCAGGCCCCAGGGCAGGCCCGCGCCGAAACCCGCGCGCCCGAAGACGAAGCGGATTTCGTTGAGCGGAACGGGACCGTGCTGCCCGATCATCAAACGACGACGGCAGCGGTGGCCGGGGCGGGCGCGACGGGGAAGGCCCAATCGTCGACCTCGGGCGCAGTCAAGTCATCGGGCAGGGGCGCGCCCTGAAACATCGTGATGCGCGTCCAGAGATCGGATTTGGGATCGAATTTGGCGGCCTTCGCGCGCGAGCTGGAATTTCGCCCGCGTATCATCCTGATGTCCGGAAATCCGGATTGGGTCGCGCAGGCGAACCAGTCCGATCTGGGCGATATCGTTTTCGCCGGGATCGACAAGCCCATGCCGCTCGTCGCCCTTCAACAATTAGTGCAGCGGGCCATGGTCCGCGACTGGCTCAAATAACGGCGCCAGACCCCTCCGACCGACGCCGCCCCGGGGCCCGGCGGCACCCCGTCCGCCGGGCCCGAACTTATCGGTTCGAGCTATTTCGGATCGGAGCAGACGGCCATCATCTTGTTGCCGTCGGGATCACGCACATAGCAACCGTAGCTCGTCTTCTTTTCGGGCGGCCGATAACCGGGCTTGCCCTCGTCGCTACCGCCATGCTTTAGCGCAGCTGCGTAGAAGGCGTCGACCGCCTCCTTGTCCTTCGCCACGACGCTGACCTGGGAACCATTGCCCACCGAGGCGGGTTCCCCGTTGGCCGGCAGGCAGATGTAGAACTTGGTCTTGTCCGTATCGCTATAGCCTATGAATTTCTCGCCAGAGAGGACCCGCTTGTAGCCGAGCGGCGCGAACACGGCGTCGTAATATTTGGTGGAGCGCGCGATATCGCTCACCCCGAAGAGTGCATTGGCGAGCATTGGAGTCTCCCTCGCTGTTGGGTTGACCGAAGGCGGCGGGTCAGACTGAACGCGCCCCGCCGCGGAAAAGGGATCAGGCACTCGGCCGACGGATTTGTCACGCATTTCATCGATCTGGTTGCCATGCCGAAAGCGCATTCCGGCGGATCGCGGACGCGCGCATCACACCGGCGGCGCGGCGCCCTCGACCGCCACCCGATACATGATCCGGCGGAATCCCCGGTAGTCGTTGATCGGGTTGTGCATGACGGTGCGGTTATCCCAGAACGCGACGTCGCCCTTGCGCCAGCGGTGGCGGCAAGTGAATTCGGGCCGGGTCGCGTGACCGCAGAGAAAATCGATCAGCGGCCGGCTCTCCGCTTCCGTCCAATCCTCGAAGGCGCGCACGATATGCGGGTGCAGGAATAGCAGTTTGCGCCCCGTTCCCGGATGGGTGCGCACGACCGGATGAACCGCGCGCATGGCGTCGATCTGGTCCGGGGTCAGGGACAGGTTCGGATCGCCGACATAGAGCGCCGGATTGGCGGCATGGACCGCGCGCATGCCGTCGAGAGCCGCCCGCAGGCCTTCGGACAGGGTCTCGTAGGCCAGATAGAGATTGCTGAACAAGGTATCGCCGCCCCAGGGCGGCACCTCGACCGCAAAAAGGATTCCGCCCATCAGCGGGACCGGCTTCCAAGTATGGTCCATATGCCACCCCTCGCCGAAGATATAGCTCTCTCCCGGCTCGTGGCGGACCTCGAAGACCTCCGGATCCTGCCGGCCCTCGCGGTCGGGATCGACGAAGGGATGGCGGTTGAGAGAGCCGAAGCGCCGCCCGAATTCCTTCTGCCGCGCCTCGCTGAACTTCTGGTCGCGGAAGAACAGGACCAGATGCTCATGCAGCGCACGCTCGATCTCGGCGAACCCCGCGTCGTCGAGCGGCTCGGACAGGTCGATTCCGGCGACCTCCGCGCCCAAGGCCCCGGCGATGGGCGCGAGGCGGATACGATTGTAAGGGACGGTCGGATCCATGCTCATCGGGCTCTCGCGGCATATGGCGAAGGCCGAGCCTATCCGCCACGAGGTTCCTCTGGCGAGTCCCGCTCGCCAGGCCCCGGAATGCGGCGGTCAGGCGGCGGTGGGGGTCAGGGTCACGGCGTAGAGTTCGGCATCAGGCGCACGGTCATGGCCCCGCTGGGCCCGCCGATCTCGGCCAAGCTGAAAAACTGCAATCTGTCGGAGGGCGGCAGATTGGCCCGCCCCTCGGCCGGTGCGTTTACGTATTTCAGTTCCGGGCCGAAGGTCATGTCGAAGGCATTGGGGTCGAAAATCCCGGCATGCAGCGGGCCGGAGGCGAATTCCCAGAACGGTCTGAAATCCTAGAATTACGCCTTGTTGGGGTTGTAGTAATGGGCCGCCGTGTAGTGCACGTCGGCGGTCAGCCAGACCGTGTTGCGAATGCCCGCGGATTTGATGAAGCGCAGCAGATCGGCGATCT
>CAUZWC010000341.1:0-2670 GCA_963583595.1 Alphaproteobacteria bacterium
GGACGAAGCCCCCCCCGGCGAAAAGCACGATCAGCAGGGTGGCGAGCAGGAAGCCGGGCGCGGCATAGGCGACGATGATCGCCGTGCTGGTCCAATAGTCGAAGCGCGTGCCGTCGCGCACTGCCTTGCGGATGCCCAGCGGGATCGAGACGAAATAGATGATCAAGGTGCTCCAGATCCCGATGGAGATGGAGACCGGCAGCTTGTCGATGACGAGCTGCACGACAGGCCGGTCGCGGAAGAAGCTGTTGCCGAAATCGAAGACCAGATAGTCGCCCATCATCTTGAGAAAGCGCTCGTGCATCGGTTTGTCGAAGCCGTAGAGCGTCTCGATCTCCTTGATGAAGGCGGGATCTATCCCGCGCGCGCCGCGATACTGCAATCCGCCTTCCCTGCTCCCGCTTCCGCCACTCTGGGCGCCGGGCGCGGCATCGCCCTGCGATCCGGTGAAGCGCGCGGTGGAGGAGACGGCTGTGCCCTGGATCTGGGCGATCAGCTGCTCGACCGGGCCGCCCGGGGCGACCTGCACGATGACGAAATTGACGACCATGATGCCGATCAGGGTCGGAACGATCAGCAGCAGGCGCCGGACGATATAGGCGAGCATGGCGCGGCGCGGCCCCGTCTACTCGTCGTCCAGGGCGGCTTTGCCGGCTCCGACGGCCGCCACCTTCCGAGGATCGATCCACCAGGCATCTATATCGATGCCGTAGGGCGGAATGACGTCCGGCATGCCGAACTTGTTCCAATAGGCGATGCGCGTCGTCTGGATGTGGTAGTGGGGAATCACGAAGTGATTCCACTGCAGTACCCGGTCGAGCGCCCGGGTCCGGGTGATCAGCGCCTCACGGTCGGGCGCGGCGATCAACAGGTCGATCAATTCGTCGACCGCCGGACCTTCGATCCCGACCAGGTTCCGCCCACCGGGCGTCTTGGCCGAGGCCGAACCCCAGAAGTCTCGCTGTTCGTTGCCGGGCGACAGAGATTGGCCGAAACTGCCGACCGCCATGTCGAAATCGTACTCGTCCATCCGGTTCTGGTATTGCGTCGTGTCAACCGTGCGGACCCGCGCCTCGATGCCCAGCCGTTTGAGATTCTGAACGAAGGCCAGAACGATGCGTTCGAGACTGGGCGAGACGAGCAGGATTTCGAAGGCGAAGGGCTGGCCGGTCTCGTCGTTGCGCAGCGCGCCGTCCTTGACGTGCCATCCGGCCTCGCCCAGCAGGCGAAAGGCTTGGCGCAGATTCGCCCGGATATTGCCTGTGCCGTCGGTCGAGGGCGGTTCGTAGATGGTGGTGAAGACCTCGTCTGGGATGCGGCCGCGATAGGGTCCCAGGATTTCGAGCTCGGCCGCGCTCGGCAATTCGGTCGCCGCCAGTTCGGAGTTGGAGAAGTAGCTTTTGGTCCGCTCGTACTGGCCGTAGAAGAGATTGGCGTTGGTCCATTCGAAATCGAAAGCGTAGGCCAATGCCTCGCGCACCCGGCTGTCGGCAAAGAGCGGGCGGCGGATATTGAAGATGAAGGCCTGCATGCCCGTCGGAATTTCGTTCGGGATGGCCTCGACCTTGACCAGGCCGTCGCGCACGGCCGGGAAATCGTAGGCGGTCGCCCATTCCTTGGCCGAATTCTCGGCAAAGATATCGGCTGCGCCCGCTTTGAATGCGACCCGCTCGACCGTGCGGTCGCGGTAGTACTCGAACCGTATCCGGTCGAAGTTGTAGCGCCCGACATTGACCGGCAGGTCCGCCCCCCAATAGTTGGGCACGCGTTCGATCTCGATGCTGCGTCCGGGGTCGACCGCCGCAACCCGGTAGGGTCCGCTGCCCAAAGGCGGCTCCAGGGTCGTTTTGTCGAAATCGCGACTTTCCCAGTAATGCTTGGGCAGCACGGGAAGCTGGCCGATGATGACCGGCAATTCGCGGTTCTCGCCGCCGGCGAAGGTGAATTTAACGCCCCTTTCGCCGACCTGCTCGATCTCGGCGACATTGGCGAAATAGTAGAGATAGAAGGGATGGCCCTTGTCGCGCAGGGTCTCGAAGCTCCAGATCACGTCATCGGGCGTGATCGGCTTACCGTCATGCCAGCGCGCCCGGGGATCGAGGCGGAAGATCGCCCAGGACCGGTCTTCCGGCGTCTCGATCGATTCCGCGATCAGGCCGTATTCGGTGTTGGGCTCGTCCAAAGTGCTGGCCATCAGGGTTTCAAAAACGTAGGTCAGCCCCGCCGCCGCCTGTCCCTTCAGGATATAGGGGTTCAGGTTGTCGAAAGCGCCGGTTGCCGAGCGGCGCACCAGCCCGCCCTTGGGCGCGTCCGGATCGGCATAGTTCAGATGGGTGAAATCGGGCGGATAGGCGGGCGCGCCGTGGATCGCGATGCCGTGGCTGGGGGTCGTTTCCTGGGCCGAAGCCGAAAACGCCGACAGAGCCAGGGTCAGGGCGAGAAGCAGCCCGGCGCATGAACCCGTCGGATGGCCCATGGTCATGCCGAAAGCAGGGCGAGAGCGGCGTCATGGGCGCGCGGATCGCCGGCTGCGAGCATGCGGCCGTCCGAATCGAGGCGCAGCGGCCGGCCGTCCCAGTCGGTGATCCGGCCACCGGCATTCTCGATCACCGGCACCAGCGCGCAATAGTCGAAGGGCTTCAGGCCGGCCTCGGTGTGCAGATCGATATA
>CAUZWC010000342.1:0-2656 GCA_963583595.1 Alphaproteobacteria bacterium
AGGAAGCCTTGGCGGCAATCGGGCAATCGGGAATTCTTCCGACGGAAGCTACCGCCACACTGACCGGCGCCCTCACCCTCTGGCAGAAGGTCCAGGCGATGCTCCGCCTGACGGCTTCGGGTGTATTCGACGAGGCCAGCGCACCCGAGGGCCAGCGCAGGGCGCTTGCCCGGTTCGCCGGAATGGCTAGCTTCGAGGAATTGCGCGACGCGCTGGAAGATGCATCGGCGCGGGCCCGCGCCGTTTACGAGGAAATCCTCGCCAAACCGGCGGCGGCGCAGCCGCCGGAAACGGCCGAGGAAAAAAGCAGCGAGGAGACACGGACATGACGGTCGATATCGGCGATAAGGCCCCGGATTTCACGATGGCGACCGATGGGGGCGGCAAGCTCTCTCTCAAAGCCCTCAAGGGGCGCAAGGTCGTGCTCTATTTCTATCCGCGCGACGACACGCCCGGCTGCACGACGGAAGCCTGCGGGTTTCGCGACAACCTGCCCGATTTTTCGAAAGTCGACGCAGAAATCGTCGGCGTCTCGCGCGACACCACCGCCAAGCATGACAAGTTCAAAGCCAAGTACGACCTGCCCTTCGCCCTGGCCTCGGACGAGGACGGCGCTGTTTGCGAGGCCTACGGGGTCTGGGTCGAGAAGAACATGTACGGCAAGAAAAGCATGGGCATCCAGCGCTCGACCTTCCTGATTGATGAGACGGGCGTCATCCGCAACGTCTGGCGGAAGGTCAAGGTGAAGGAACATGTCGAGGAAGTCTTGGCGGCGGCACGGGCGCTCTAGGCACCCGAGCCGACCGCCCGCGCCGACCGAAGGATCAGACGTTCTCGGCGTCGATGCGGGCGTTGGTCTCGCCATCGACACAGGGCATGACGTTCATTTCGCCATAGCCTTGCTTCTTGAACCACATGGCCTGGGCATAGGCCGCCTCCCAGTTCGGGCCTTCCAGAATCTCGACCAGGTCGTAAGGCCCACCGGTGTAGTAGAGACACTCTATTTTCAGGTCCAGCCGGGTCGCATTTTCCAATGCGCGACGGCCGCGCTCCTCGCGGTTCTGGGCGCCGTACGGGGTCACCTTGGCGAGCATTACGAATTTCATGAAGGGGGTCTCCTTGCGTGATTGGGCCATGATTGGAACCGAGGGCGGCGGGCAAACCCTGTCGCGCCGCATCGACACTGTCAAAGGCCGATGACCGCGCATGCTCCCCTGGACGGGCCGGGACTGGTCGCCCGCGCCTGCGAGGTGCTGATGACCGCCGACCCTTTGGCAAAAGCGGCCCTCGGCCGCGCGGTCGCCGCCGATTGGTCTGCCGGCCGGATCGACGGCATCGGCGCAGCAGCGCCGCCCGACCGGCCCGCCCGACCCGAGCGCCCACAACTGATGGCGCCGCGCAATGTTCCCAAGCGCAAGCTGGGCCAGGGCGTGGCCGGTCGCGTCGCCCTCTATCACGCCTTGGCGCATATCGAATTGAACGCCATCGACCTCGCCTGGGACATCGTGGCGCGTTTTGCCGGTCTCTTCCCCCGCGCCTTTGCCGAGGATTGGGTCAAGGTCGCGGACGACGAGGCCCGTCATTTTCAGATGCTCGCAGCCCGGCTCGGCGCGTTGGACGCGGCCTATGGCGATCTGCCGGCCCATGACGGCTTGTGGGAAGCATCCATGGAAACGGCCCATGATCCGCTCGCCCGCCTGGCCATCGTGCCGATGGTGCTGGAGGCGCGTGGCCTGGACGTGACCCCCGCGATGATCGCCCGCTTGGAGCGCGCCCAGGATGAAGAGGGCGCTGCCGTCCTGCGGGTCATTTACGAAGAGGAGATCGCCCATGTCGCCGCCGGGCGAAGGTGGTTCGAACATCTGTGCGCCGAACGCGGATTGGAACCGGTGGAAACCTGGCGCGGGCTCGTCGCGCGCCATTTCCGCGGCGCGCTGAAGCCGCCCTTCAACCGCCCGGCCCGCGACCTTGCGGGCTTCCCGCCGAGCTACTACGAGCCCCCGTTCACCTGAGCGCCCTCTGCTCCTCTGTCGTCCCGGTGGAGGCGATCGTCTTGCGCAGGGCGGCCACCGCCCCGAGATTTTCCGTCAGGCTGCGGTAGTCGTTCTCGTCGCCGACGATTCCTTCCGCGGCGGCGGCGAATTCGTCGCCATAGGATATTTCGGCCATCGCATTGCCCCATTCCGCGACAAGTGCGCGCAAAGCCGTTTCGACCGGGCCGTGGTCACACGGGCCAACCAGATTCTGGACCTGCGCACCGTTTCCGCCCAACTCTCCGCCACCCTGCGCGACGCCGGTGTCGCACGCCTGCACGACATCGAATACGACAATCGCACCCTCCAGGTGCATCTGCCGGCCGGCGCGGACCCCACGATCGCCATCCAGGACCTGCGCTACGATCCGGTCGTCGGCCGTTTTTCGGCAACCATCACCGCACCCGGCGATGCGCCCGAGACCCGCATCCCGGTCGCGGGACGGGTCTCTGAAGTCGTGGAAGTTCCTGTGCCCGTTCGGCGGATCGGCAAGGACGAAGTTATCGGCCCCCGCGACATCGGCTACGAGCGGATGCGCATTGACCGGGTCAGCCGCGATACCCTGGTCGATGCCGGGTCGATCGTCGGCATGAGCCCGCGCCGGGGCCTTCTGCCCGACCGGC
>CAUZWC010000343.1:0-2656 GCA_963583595.1 Alphaproteobacteria bacterium
GGCCCGACCTGCCGGTCCCGGATCTGCCGAAAACCGTCGATGTGGCGATCGTCGGCTCCGGCTATACCGGCTTGTCTGCCGCGATCACCCTGCTGAACGAAGGGCGCGACGTCGTCATTTTCGATGCCGAACATGCCGGTTGGGGCTGCAGCACCCGCAACGGCGGCCAGATCGGCACCAAGCTGCGCCGCAGCCTGACCGATCTGGCCTCGTCCTATGGCAGGCCCAAGGCCATCAATCTGATCCGCGAGACGGTCAATGCCCGAGACTTCATCGCTGGGATGATCGAGGGGGAGGGACTGGACTGCGATTTCGAGGTCGCGGGCCGCTTCACTGGCGCGCATAAGGCGGCCGATTACGAAATGCTGTCCAAGGATATCGAACCCTACAACAAGGAGCTGGGCATCGAATGCCATATGGTGCCGCGCGCCGAACAGCATAGCGAGATCGGCTCCGACACCTATCACGGTGGCCAGATCATGCCGCAGAACGCGACGCTGCATCCGGGCAAGTTCCAGAGCGAGATGCTGCGCGTCGTGCTGGCCAAGGGTGGCAAGATCGCGATCCACAGCCCGGTCATCAAGATCGAGCGCGACGGCGACGGCTTCGAGGTCACTTCGACCGCCGGCCGGATCCGCGCGCGCGACGTGATCGTCGCCACCAACGGCTATACCGGCGCCATGTTCCCGGAATTCCGGCGCCGGGTGGTACCGGTCGGCAGCTATGTCATCGCGACCGAGCCGCTGCCCAAGGAAACCATGACCCGCCTGTTCCCGAAAAAGCGGGCGACCAGCGACACGCGCCATGTCGTCCATTACTACCGCGCCTCGCCGGACAACACGCGCATCGTCTGGGGCGGCCGCGTGGCGGCCAAGGAAACCGATTGCCGGGCCAGCGCACCCAGGCTGCACGCCGCGATGTGCCATATTTTCCCGGAATTGAAAGACGTCAAGATTTCCCATAGCTGGATGGGTTTCGTCGCCTTCAGTTTCGACCAGATGCCCCATATCGGCCTGCGCGACGGCTTGCACTACGCCATGGGCTACAGCGGCTCGGGCGCCGCCATGGCGCCCTATCTCGGCCATAAGACCGCGCTTCGCGTCCTGGGGAAGGAAAGCGACGCGCGCACCGCCTTCGACGATGTGCCTTTCCAGACCCGGCCGCTCTATTCCGGTAGCCCGTGGTTCCTGGGTGGCGCGGTCCTCTGGTATCAGTTCCTCGACAGGGTCGGGCGCTAGGGGGCGGCTATGGGACTCCTTCTCACCCCCACCCCAACCCTCCCCTATCGAGGGGGAGAGAGTCGCATTGTCCCATGCCCTACTGTTACTCCTTCCCCCTCGATGGAGGGAGGTTGGGAGGGGGGTGAGGACAAGATTCGGTGCTCCGCATCGGGGCTTTCCCGATGACCCATCCCGCGAGCGATCCGCGCATCAAATACGACCCCTATTGGTGGGAGGCCGCGCCCCGGCCCGATCTGCCGGTGCCGGACCTGCCTGCCAAGGCCGAGGTGGCGGTGGTCGGTTCGGGCTATGCCGGGCTGGCCTGCGCCCTGCGCCTGGCGAGGGCCGGGCGCCAAGTCGTGGTCTTCGATGCCGAGGCCGCCGGTTGGGGGGCGAGCAGTCGCAACCAGGGCCAGATCGGCGCGGTCTTCAAGCGCAGCTTCAAGCAGATGGTCGAGACCTACGGCCGCGAGAAGACCTTCGCCATCTACCGCGACGGCCAGCGCGCCGTGGCTTTCGTCAAGGATCTGATCCGCGAGGAGGGCATCGACTGCCATCTCGAGGCGAACGGCCGCCTCGTCCTGGCCTATACGCCGGAGCATTATGACACCCTGGGCCGGGAGTTGGAGGTCCTGCGCAAGGAGGTCGGCTACGAGGCCGACATGGTGCCGCGCGCGGAACAGCGCAACGAAATTGGCACGGACTTCTACTATGGCGCCCAACTGCGCCATGCCGATGCCTCGGTCCATGGCGCCCTGTTCCACCAGGGCCTGCTCGACCGGGTGGTGCAGGCGGGCGCGACGGTGGCGCCGCATACGCCGGTCACCGGCATCCATCGCCATGACAAGGGCTTCGTGGTGGAGACGCCGCGCGGTCGCGTCGCGGCGGACGAGGTGGTGATCGCCACCAATGGCTATACCGGATCGGTCACACCGGACCTGCGCCGGCGCGTTCTCTCCATGGGCGCCTATATCATCGCGACCGAGCCGCTGCCGGAGGAAACCATCCGCGCGATCAACCCGAACCGCCGGGTGTGCAGCGACACGCGCAAATTGATCTACGGCATCCGGGTCGCGCCTGACCAGCCGCGCATGATCTTCGGCGGCCGCCCGGCCATGACCGAGACCAATCCGAAAAAGACCGCGCCGATGCTCTACGAGAAGATGACCGAGATCTTCCCGCAGCTCGAGGGGGTCGGGATCACCCATGCCTGGACCGGATTCGTCGCCTTCACCTTCCGTTTCCTGCCCAGTATAGGCAAGCGCGACGGCATGCATTACGTCCTCGGCTGCTCGGGGACGGGGGTGGCGGCGCATACCTGGCTGGGCGACCGGATCGCCGGGCGCATCCTGGGCGCCAACGACACGGAAACGGCCTATGACGACATCCCTTTCGAGACTCGGCCCTTCTATAACGGCAACACTTGGTTCCTGAGC
>CAUZWC010000344.1:0-2653 GCA_963583595.1 Alphaproteobacteria bacterium
GGATCAGGCCGAGGGCCTGTACGAGCGAAGCCATCGGCCGCGCGCCGGCGCAACCATGGTGTTCCGCAAGCGCGGCAGGTCCCTGGGCCATCTCGCCGTGGTGACGAGGGTGGTCGGCGACCGGATCATCGTCGCCGACCACGCCAATTGGCTGAACCGGAGGGAAATCCACCGCGCCACGCCGATCATCGACGTCTCGCCCAACAACGGCTGGTCCGCCGTGCAGGTCTGGTACACGCCGGGCGGCCAATGGGGCACGAGCACCTATCCGGTCTACGGCTTCATTCATCCGACCCGGCTGGCATCCTCTTGAGCCGCGCAGGTTATCTATCTGCCACGCGCCACCGCGCTTGCTCCCAAATCCCCTGCTGTGGCAAGGTCCGCCCCGTCCCGACGGGGCCGCGGTAGCTCAGGGGTAGAGCACGCCCTTGGTAAGGGCGGGGTCGGAGGTTCGATTCCTCTCCGCGGCACCACTTCCCTCTCCAGTGACGTCCGATGACGTCCAGGTTTCCCAAGAAAACTGAGATTTTCGGGGGGCTGAACGATCCGGTGCCATCCAACGTGGTTTGTTGGTATCCATGCGATTTGTTGGTATTTTAGTTGGTATCGTTGAGATGGACCGATTCGGATACCAACATGCCGCTGACCGATACCCATGTCCGCAACGCGAAGCCGCATGACCGGCCACTGAAAATTTCTGACGGTGGCGGCCTTTTTTTGATGGTTACGCCACAAGGTCCGGAGCTGTGGCGGCTAGCATATCGGCACGCGGACAAGCAGAAGACTTTGGCCATCGGTGCCTATCCCGCCGTCTCGTTGGAGAAGGCGCGGGAGGCCCGTGCGGCAGCGAAGAAGCTTCTGCCCGACCGCACAAACAACGCTGGATTGCTTGGCGCTCAGAGAAAAAGGCCCACGCTGTGACGGTTCTGGCTGCCGTTGGGTATTAGGAAAAAAGCACTAGCACCATGACTAGGAAGAAGCCAGCCGCCGCGCCGACGGTCGTCTTGGCTAACGATCCCGAGGACCGAAAAGGCGCTTTGAATACTATCGGCGGCTCGCGGTCCGACCACCGGAACAACACGCTCGCCGATCAGGCGATGCAAGCGCTGTGGATGAAGAACTCGGACGCGGTGCCCGCGCCGGAGCAGATCTTTCCGCCCTTCGGCGCGGCGATGCTCGACGCCCTGCTCGCCCTGCGGCCCCGGGTCGCGAGCTTCCATTTCGGCCTGCCGGGGGCCGCGGCCATGGCCGCGCTGAAGGCGGCCGGGATCATCGTCATGAGCTCCGCCACCACGGTTGCCAAGGCCAAGGTGCTGGAAGCCAGCGAGGCCGATGTGATCGTCGCCCAGGGCAGCGAGGCGGGCGGCCATCGCGGCACTTTCCTGAACGGAATCGACAGCGGCACGGTGGGCACCTTCGCCCTGGTGCCCCAGGTCGCGGACGCGGTCTCGGTGCCGGTGATCGCGGCGGGCGGCATCGCCGCGGCCTTCGCTTTGGGGGCCAGCGGGGTGCAGATAGGCACCGCCTTCCTCAACACGCCGGAAGCGGCCGACCAACGATCTTCACCGCGCCGCCCTGCTGGCCGCCGAGGATGGCCAGACCAAGGTAACGAGGGTGATCTCGGGACGACCCGCGCGGGAACTCGTCAATCGCTATATGGCGGAGATGGCGGACCGGGAGGAGGACAGCCTGCCCTTCCCCCTGCAATACAGCGTGACCCGGCCCCTGCAGGCAGCGAGCAGGGAGCGGGGCAGCGATACCTTTCTCGCACTCTGGGCCGGACAGGCCGTGGCCTTGAACCGCGTCCTGCCGGCAGCCGATCTGGTCGGGGTCCTGGTCGAGGATACTCGGGCGGCACTGGCCGGCCTTCGCCGTTAGTGCGAGACCGCGCGCGGCTCACTCCACCATCGTGAGCCGCGACTGGGGCGGGGCCAGGGCGCCCCAGCGATCCGCCGCTCGGACAGCAAAGCCCTCCTCTTCCAGTTGGGCCAGGGCATAGACCGGCAGGGCTTCCGCCACCGTCGGGGCCTTGCCGCCCTCGGCCGCGAGAATGCTGCCCGCGAGGATCAGGACGAAGCCGCTCTTGGCGATCGTCCATCGGGAGATCAGGCTTCCTGCCCTGAGCATCGGGTGTACCTTCCTAGCTCACCGCTACGACACCGAAAAGGTGAAACGAAAAACTTGCGCCCGGCTTAACGGCTGCACAGTGTCGGAGTAGCCGCGACTCGACCGGGGGCGCAGGCTCGGCTAGCTTTTCGGCTGGATCGCACGAGGCCGGATTACCGGCCGGTATTTCAGGCCAGTATTTTTGGGGAGGACACTGCCATGGCCGCAATCGCCGAGGGCGAGGCGGGGGCCGCCGCCAATATCTTCTCGACCGCCGCCCTGCCCAAGGTGACGCGCGGCAAGGGTTCCTATGTCTGGGACACGAATGGCAAGCAGTATGTCGACGGCTCGGGCGGACCGAGCGTCTATTGCCTGGGCCATGGCAACGAGGATGTGAACCAGGCGATCAAGGACCAGCTGGACCAGATCGCCTCGCACCACCGCTTCACCTTCTCCAGCGATGCGCTGGAAACCCTGCAGGCCATGGTCGCCAAGCAATGCGGCGGTGGGCTCAAGGAAATGATCTTCGTGACCGGCGGCTCGGAGG
>CAUZWC010000345.1:0-2650 GCA_963583595.1 Alphaproteobacteria bacterium
GGCAGCTTCGCCTTGATCGACAAGAAAACGGCGGTGGTAGGCATCGGCGGCCGCTGCAACGAAGAGGGCGCGCGTCAGGTCGAGGACGTGTTGCGCGCCATGGGCATCGATCTGCTGCGCGTCCACCTCACCGGGTACCGCCAGCATATCGACGGCGCCTTCACCATGATCGACGTGGACGCCGCCCTGGTCAGCACGACCTTGCTGCCGCATTGGTTCCTCGAGGAGTTGAAGGCGCGCGGCATCCGGGTCATCGACATCCTGCCCGAGGATGACGCTTTCACCCCGAACTGCCTGGCCGTGCGTCCCGGCCGCGTGATCATCAGCGAGACCAGCGAGGCGACCCTGGAACGGCTGGACAAGGCCGGGATCGAGGTGATCCCGATCGCATACAAGAACGTCTACGCCTCGGGCGGTGGCATCCATTGTACCACTGCGCCGCTCATTCGGGATGCGGTGTAGGGCGGGATGCGGTGTAGGGCGGGATGCGGTGTAGGGTTGCGCGAATTAGTTCCCGATCACCCGGTCGAGCACCCAGTTACGTTGCAGGTGGCTGGCCGTCTCCATGACCGACACCCGGCCGGCCTCGGCCAAAGGGGAGGAGACGCCGCGCTGCTGTAGCTCGTTGATGCGGTTGTCCTCGTCGACCGAGACGTCCAGGCGCTTGTAATACTTCTCCACCACCTCGTCGAAATCCGGCCGTTCCACCGTCTCCTTCGGGAAGACCGCGCCCACGGCCAGGCGCATCGTGGCCGGCCCGGTCGGGTGGATCTCGACATACCAGGAGCAATCCTTGGTGTTCGCCATCAGGGCATTGGGAAAGCCGCAGACATAAGTCGAGCCGACGGCCGAGGGTCCGGTCAGGGTCTTCCTGTCGGGAAAGCCCTTCGCTCCCTTCAGCAAGGCCGCGCTGCCCTTGTGCACGGCATAGAGGGTCAGGTATTCGCCCTTGCCGATCCAGGTGTCCGGCGGGTTCTGGTGATAGGCCGAGAGGTCGGTGGCGGCCAGGGTCGTCTTATGGACTGTCGGCGTGTGGTAATAGTCCATGAAATTCTCGACATAGACCTTCCAGTTGCAGGCCACGTCGTATTCCGTGCGCCGGGCCAGCACCGTGTCCTCCAGGGCATAGGGGCCCAGCAGCTCGGGTAGATCGCCGAACCAGTCCGAGAGCGGCGCGGCATCCGGATCGAAATTGACGAACATATAGGCGCCCATGGTCTCCAGCCGGATCGGCTTGAGGCCCCAATCGGCCTTGTCGAAACCGGCCGTGCGCTCCATCCCGGGCGCGCCGCGCAGGGCGCCGTCCAGGCCGTAGGCCCAGCCGTGATAGGGGCAGGCGAAACCGTTGCACTTGCCCTCGCCCTGGACCAGCTCGGCCCCTCGATGGCGGCAGGAATTGGCGAAGGCGCGCGGCTTGCCGTCGCGTCCGCGCACCAGGATCAGGGGGATGCCGGCCAGATCGAAGGCGGCGTAATCGCCCGGATTGGGAATGCGACCCCAATGGCCGACGAAATTCCAGGCGCGCAGGAAGATGCGCTCGCGCTCTGCCTCGTAGAAGTGCGGCGAATAATAGGCCCAGGGCGGCAGGGTAGAGGCTTCCTCCACCGGGCGTCGTGCGGCAGCGTAATGTTTGGGATCGAGCAGATCCTGGGGCATTGTCATGGTGGCGCTTCCTCTCTCACCGGCCGGAAAAACATGCGCCAAGTTAGACATGTGCCTGGATGCTGTTCAACGGCGGCGCTCTCGCCTAATCTCCGCCACCACGCATGACAGATATTCGCGACAGACAGGCAGACATCATTGTGGTCGGCGGCGGGCTCGTCGGCTCGGCCATTGCCTATGGCCTGACCCGCCATGCCTCGCGGGTGATGCTGCTGGACGAGGGCGACCGCGCGTTCCGCGCGACGCGCGGCAATTTCGGGCTGGTCTGGGTGCAGAGCAAGGGCGACGGTGCTCCCCACTACACCCATTGGACCCGCACCAGCCAGGAGCGTTGGGCCGATTTTGCGGCGGAGTTGAAGGCCCGGACGGGCGTCGACACCCATCACGAAAACAACGGTGGCCTGACCCTGTGCTTGAGCGAGTCGGAATTCCTCGATCGCCGTTCATTGATGGAGCGTCATCGGCGCGATGCCGGCAATCGCGGTTTTGAATACAAGATGTTGCGGCTCCAGGAATTGCGCGAACTGGTGCCCGAGGCCGGCGATTCGGTCTATGGCGCGTCCTTCACGCCCTATGACGGCACGGCCAATCCGCTCTTCACCCTGCGCGCGGTGCATGAAGGCTTCGACAAGCTGGGCGGTATCTACCGTCCGGACCATGCCGTGGCTTCGATCGCCTATAAGGATGGCATCTTCCGGTTGGAGACGCGGCACGGCACCTGTCAGGCGCCGCGCGTGGTCATCGCGGCGGGCAATATGACGCCGGGGCTTGCGCGGCAGGTGGGGATGAATATTCCGCTGAATCCCCAGCGCGGGGAGATCCTGGTGACCGAAAGGGTCGCCCCCTTCATGCGCCTGCCGACCCAGAACATGCGTCAGACCGTCGAAGGATCGATCATCATGGGCGATTCCAAGGAAGATGTCGGGTTCGACACTTCCACGGATACCAGCGTGATCTCCGACATCGCGGCGCGCGCCGTCACGGCCTT
>CAUZWC010000346.1:0-2642 GCA_963583595.1 Alphaproteobacteria bacterium
CGCCGTTCTTGCTCTGCATCCCGATAATCCACTCGACCGCGCGCGACAGGCTCTCGGCCTGGCTCGGCGCGCCGACCCGGTGCAGGGCCAGGGCGACGACGGCAGTGTCGTCGACATCGGGATAATGGTCGTTGCGGTACTGGAAGGCCCAGCCCCCGGGGCGCAGGCCCGGGCGCTGGATGGCCCAGTCGCCTTCGACGTCGAGAATCTGGCGGTCGACCATCCAGCGATTGGCCTTGGCCACGGCCTCGTCGCAATCGCCCGCTTCTAGCAGGGCATGGGTCGCCAGGCTGGTGTCCCAGATCGGTGACAGGCAGGGCTGGCAATAGGGCTGGGGCGTGCCGGCATTCGGCGCTTCGCCGATCGGCGTGTCCTCGAAAGACAGCAGGCGGCGAACCGATTCCTTGGCGATGACCATATCCGGATGGTCCGGCGGATAGCCTAGGATATGGAAGGCCATCACCGCATTCGTCATCGCGGGGAAAATGCCGCCGAGACCGTCCTCGCCGTTCAGGTGTTCCTGGATGAAGTCCAGGGCAGCTTTTTCGGCGCGGCGGCGCGGACCCTTGGGGAAATACGGGTTGGCCACCTGCAGCACCTTGTCGAGCAAGATGAACAGATCGCCCAGCCGCGTGCCCGTGGCATTGATCATATAGCGGCGCTCGTCTTCTGGCGGCACCGTGAACAGCTCGCGGATATCGACATTGCCGGGATTCGCGGCTTTCGGCTTGCGGTCCATCAGGATCAGCAGCGGCGCGATCACCGTGCGCGACCAATAGGCTACCTTGCTCATATGGAAGAAGAACCACTTGGGCAGGATCATGACCTCGATGGGCATGACTGGCACCGCTCGCCAGGGCACCTGGCTGAACAGGGCCAGGGTGATGCGGGTGAAGACATTGGCGCGCGCCGCGCCGCCATGCGCCAGGATGGCTTGGCGCGCCCGGGCCATATGCGGCGCATCCGGGTCGTCGCCGGCCAGCTTCAGGGCATAGTAGGCCTTGACGCTGGCGCTGACGTTGAGGTCGCCGTCATGGAATAGCGGCCAGCCGCCATGCGTCCCCTGGATCTTCCGCAGATAGCTCGCGATCCGGCTTTGCTGCGCCTCGTCGATCCCGCCCAGGAAGTGCTGCAGCAGGATGTATTCGGCGGGAATCGTCGCATCCGCCTCCAGCTCGAACAGAAAGTGGCCGTCCGCGCGCTGCTCGGCCAGCAGGGCGGCGCACGCATCGCGGATGATCGGCTCGACGACCTCATCGATCAACGTGACCGGCGCGAGAGCGGAAATGCCCGTCGCGGCGGAATTCTCTTTCGCCTGACCAAGGTCGTTCATGGCGGTCCGTTCCGGTCGAGGGCGGCAGGAGCCCAGGATTCGACCGGGGAACCTAGTCGTGGTCCGAAGCGCTGTCCAGCCGCGCCGCTCTCGTTCGGTGTCGCGTAGCCGGTTTTGTTTCTTTTTGTCCGACCCTTGTCCGAGCCTCTATGGCATCTGGGCCGCCGGCGGGGCGGCCTCGGCCCAACCCGGCAACGCGGAGACGCGGGCCGAACCAGCTTTGGACGTTCGGATAGGGAGCCAGGGCCAGATCGGTCATGAACAGCATCGAGGCGACCGAGAACTCGGCGATGGTCGGACCGCCGCCGACGAGAAACGGCCTCGTCGCAAGATGGCCATCCAGCACCGCGGCTTCGCGCTCGAACGCCGCTATCGCGGTCGCAACGGCGGCCTCGTCGGGCGGTCCGAGGTCCATGAATCGCTTGACCACCCGTTCGAAAACCAGCGGTTCGCAGGCATCCTTGCCCCAATGGGCCAGCCGCCAGCTTTGCCAGCGCATGATGTCGGCGCGCGTTCGCGCGTTGTTGGGCCAGAGCGAGGTCGGGCGAAGGCTGGCGAGGTATTGCAGGATTGTCTCCGATTCCCACAGCGCAAAATCCCCGTCGACCAGGACCGGCGTCCGGCCCGCTGGACTCAGGACCAGAAAGCCGGGCGTTCGCTGATCGCCCTGGGTTAGGTCGACCATCTCGAACTCGAGGGGGGTGTCTAGATGCGCCGCGAGAGCGCGGACCTTCCAGGTGTTGGGCGAGGGTGGAAGTCCATAGAGTTTCATCGTCGCCTCCGAGAAAGAGGGATGCGTCAGGCCGAGGTGTAGGTGCGGGCGAGGATATCGAACGAACTCTCCCAACCGATGCGGTGGTGGTCGCGCGCCTCTTCGTCCGCAAAACGTTCGTGGGTCAAGGTCAGCTTGGTGCCCTCGCCGTCCGGTGCGAGGGCGACGGTGACCAGCGATTCGCGCTCCGGCGCGGTGCGCTAGGCCCAGGTGAAGACCAGGCGGTCGGGATGTGAGAATTCGCGGTAGATGCCGCTGACGTCATGTTCTTCACCGTCCGGTCCGCGAAAGACGATGTGGTAGCGTCCGCCGGTCCGCGGGTCGATCTCGGCGACGATCGGCTCGGTTCCTTCCGGGCCGAACCAGCGCATGATCTCTGTCGGTTCGGTCTAGGCGCGGAACACCATTTCCGGTTTGGCAGCGATTCGGCGCTCTATCGTCAGGCTCGGTGCGGCGGGCATCATTTCTCCTCTTCGAGAAAGGCGGTCAGGCGGTCGAGTTGGCCACCCCAGAACAGCTTGTAGCGGTCGAGCCATT
>CAUZWC010000347.1:0-2591 GCA_963583595.1 Alphaproteobacteria bacterium
GTTTTTGGCCGCCCATCCAGGGCGTCGCCTCGCTTGCCCGATGCCCCGCATCGCGCTGCGCGCGGCTCCTACCATCTGTACGGCCAAAAATGATCTCATGATGCAACCAATCCCGAAAGTGGGTGCTATCCCCGGACGTGCAAGACGCAGATCAAGGTGAACAGTCGGCGCGCGGTCAGGTCGTCGATTTTGACCTGATCGGCCAGGCGCTCCCGCAGGATATCGGAGCCCTCGTTGTGCAGGCCCCGTCGCCCCATGTCGATGGCTTCGATCTGGGCCGGGCTGAGCCTGCGGATCGCCTCGAAATAGCTCTCGCAGACGATGAAGTAGTCCTTGATGACGCGGCGGAGGGAGCCGAGCGGCAGGCGCAGGCAATCGATCTCCTCGCCCGCCCCGTCGCGGATATCGAAGGCGATGCGGTTCTCTTCGATGCCCAGATGAAGGTCGAAAGGCCCAACGGCGCCCGAGACCGGGGCAAAATGGTTCCGTTCGAGCAGATCGTAGATCGCGACCGCCCGCTCATGCTCGACATCCCGGCTGCGATAGACGACAGAGGCGCCGTCCAGGGACAGATTGGCGATCCGCTGGTCGGAATCGGCCACGGTCAGTCCAGACGGTTGCGCGAAAGACGGATGGCCACGGAAAGGGCATGGGCGTCGAGCCCCTCGGCCCGGGCCAGGGTCATGGCGGCAGGGCCGATCGTTTCCAGGCTCGCCCGATCCAGGGCGATCATGGAGGTGCGCTTGAGAAAATCCTGGATACCGAGGCCAGAGGAAAACCGCGCGCTGCCCGAGGTCGGCAGAACATGGCTGGGCCCGGCGACATAATCGCCGATCGCCTCCGGCGTATAGCGCCCCAGGAAGATGGCGCCGGCATTGTTCACCCGCTCCGCGAAACCCTCGGGATCCTCCAGGGAGAGTTCGAGATGTTCGGGGGCCACACGGTCGACCAGGGCCGGCGCCTCGGCCATATCGGCGACGACGATCACCGCGCCCTGCCCGTCCCAGCTTTGCCGGGCGATCGCTGCGCGCGGCAGGCGCGAAAGATGATCCTCGACCGCAGCTTCGACCGCGGCGGCAAATTCGGCGTCGTCGGTGATCAGCACGGCCTGGGCGACCGGATCGTGTTCGGCCTGGGACAGCAGATCGGCAGCGATCCAGGCCGGATCGTTGGCGCCGTCGGCGACCACGAGAATTTCCGACGGCCCGGCGATCAGGTCGATGCCGACGGTGCCGAAGACCCGGCGCTTGGCGGCCGCGACATAGGCATTGCCCGGCCCGATGATTTTGTCGACCGGGCGGATCGTCGCCGTGCCATAGGCCAGGGCGGCGACCGCCTGGGCCCCGCCGATACGGTAGATCTCGTCGATCCCGGCGATGCGCGCGGCGGCCAGGACCAGGGGATCGAGCGCGCCGTCCGGCGAGGGCACGGACATGACCAGGCGTTCGACTCCGGCGACCCGGGCGGGCACCGCGCTCATCAAGACGGAACTGGGATAGGCGGCGCTGCCGCCCGGCGTGTAGATGCCGACTGCGCGGATCGGCCGCCAGCGCGCGCCGAGGCGCACCCCAGCCGAGTCGCGGTAGTCGAGATCGGCCGGCATCTGGCGCCGGTAATAGTCCTCGATCCGCCCAGCGGCGAGGCGCAGGGCCTCGAGCGCGGCCGGGTCGCAGCGACCCTCCGCCTCGGCCAGTTCCGCCGCCGTCACCGCGAGACCATCGGCCGTCGTGTCCAGACGGTCGAAGCGCGCGGTGTATTCGAGCAGGGCCGCATCTCCCCTCGCACGAACATCCTCGAGGATGGCGCGCACGACGTCGTCGACATCGGCCTCGGCATCGCGCTTGGTGAGGAGGACAGCCTCGAAGGCCGCCTCGAAGCCGGGCTCCGCGCTATGCAGCCTGCGCGCCACGGGCGGCCTCGCGGAAACGGTCGAGCCAGAGGCGCATCTCGCGCGACCGGGTCTTGAGAGCGGTCCGGTTGACGATCAGCCGCGAGGTCACGGGCGCGATCTCCTCGACCTCGACCAAGCCATTGGCGGAGAGTGTACGCCCGGTCGAAACCAGATCGACGATGCGCCGGCAGAGGCCGAGCCCCGGGGCCAGCTCCATCGCGCCGTTCAGCTTGATGCATTCGGCCTGCACGCCGCGCGCGGCGAAATGGCGGCGCGTGATATTGGGATATTTGGTGGCGACCCGGACATGGCTCCAACGCGAGGGATCGTCGCGTCGCAGCAGGGATTCGGGCGCGGCCACGACCAGCCGGCAGCGGCCGATGCCGAGATCGAGCGGCGCGTAGATTTCCGGATAGTCGAATTCGAGCAGGATGTCGTTCCCGGCGACGCCGATATGGGCCGCGCCGAAGGCGACGAAGGTCGCCACGTCGAAGGACCGCACGCGGACGATGGCCAGGCCCGGATGGTTGGTCGCGAAGCGCAGCTGGCGCGAGGCGGGATCGTCGAAAGCCGGCTCGGGTTCGATACCGGCGGCATCGAGCAGCGGGCGCAACTCGTCCAGGATCCGGCCCTTGGGCAGGGCCATGACGAGCGGCGCGGGATTCCCCTCCGCAGCTAATTTTGAGTTTGTGCTCACGGC
>CAUZWC010000348.1:0-2582 GCA_963583595.1 Alphaproteobacteria bacterium
TCGGCCCAAGCTGTTTGAGCGGCGCGGTCGCCGTATGGCTGAAACCGGCATAGGTCTCGGCCGCGATCTCGTCCAACTCGTCCAGCAGGACCGAGCCAGCCATAAAGGGTGCGACGACCCGCGCGGCGATCTCGGCATAGGGCCGGCCGGCCAGCCCGGCCAGCATCACCGGCGACAGGACGGGCCAGGCTTCGGGCAGGTATAGGCCGCCGTCCCGGGCAAGCCCGGCCAGCAAGGCGTCGTCGAAATCCAGGGCCGGGGCGGAACCCCGTGTGCTTATATATTTCAAGGTTTTATATCGCGTTTGGGCAGGAACCGATGGCCACGCCTAGACTATAGAGCGCGTCCCGGTGCCGCAACGCGCGCGCCCTGTCAGACAGGATAGCGGGCCTCCAGATGGGCCTTGAAGACAGAGGTGCCGAGGGCCTGTCCGGTCGCCGTCTCGATCAGCGCCGCCGGCGTCGTCAGGCTGCCCCGCTCATGGATATGCGGGCGCAGCCAGCCCATCAGGGGTCGGAAATCGCCCTCGGCCAGGGCCTCTTCCAGGCCGTCCGTCTGGGCCTTCGCCGTGGCATAGAGCTGCGCCGCCGCCAGGGCGCCCAGGGTATAGGTCGGGAAATAGCCCCAGGCGCCGAGATACCAGTGAATGTCCTGGAGGCAGCCCTCGCGGTCGTTCGCGGGGGTCACGCCCAAGAGGTCCGCCATACCGTCGTTCCAGGCCCCGGGCAAATCGGCCGGGGCGAGATCGCCGGCCAACATCGCCCGCTCGAGCCGGTAGCGCAGGATGACATGGAGGGGATAGGTCACTTCGTCGGCCTCGACCCGGATCATGCTGCGCCGGACACGAGTCGCGCGCCGCAGGACCGCATCGGCCTCCCAGGCCGGATCATCGCCGAAAGCTGCGCGCAGGCGCTTGGCCAGCCAGCCCTGGAACGCCGCCGTCCGGCTGGCCTGCATCTCGACGCAGAGCGACTGGCTTTCATGCACCGTCATCCCAAGGGCCTGGCCGACGGGTTGGCCGCGCCATTTGGCGGGCAGCCCCTGCTCATACATCGCATGGCCACTTTCATGCAGCACAGCCATGGTCGAAAAATCGTAGCGGCTTTCGTCGAACCGGGTGGTCAGGCGCACATCGTCGGGCACGCCGCCGCAGAAGGGATGTTGGCTTTCGTCCAGACGGCCATGGGCGAAATCGAAGCCCACCGCGGTCATGAGATCGCGGGCCAGCAGGCGTTGCTCCGCCACAGGAAACGGCCCGGCCCGGACAGGCGGGGCGGGACTGGCGTTCTGGCGCTCGATCACGCGATCGAGGAAAGCCAGCAGGAAGCCCGACAGCTCACCGAACAGCCGGTCGATCTCCGCCGCCCTGCGCCCGGGATCGTTCTCGTCCAGCAGGGCTTCATAGGGCGTGCAGGCCAGGGCTTCGCCCTTGGCCGCGGCACTTTCCTGGACCAGGGCGACCATCGCCTCGAACTCCGGCAGGATGGTCGCGAAATCGCTGGATTCACGGGCGCCGCGCCAGGCCCCCTCGCAGGAGATTCCCGCCTTGGTCAGCGCTTCCAGCAGATCGCCCGGCACAGCCACGGCATGGACACGCTCGCGCCACATCCCGCGCAGATTGGCCGTCTGCCATTCGTCCAGCGTCTCGCACTGCGCCGCTTCCAGCAGATCGGCGACCCGGTCTTCCGCCAGCAAATCGCGGCGCAGGAGGCCGAGGCCGGCGAGTTGCGCGCCCCGCGCCGGTCCGCCGCCGGGCGGCATCATCACCGAGGCATCCCATTGCAACACGCTCATCGCGCTTTCGAGCTCACCGATGCGGCCGAACAGGGCCTCCAACTGGGCGTAGGCGCTCGTCATCGCGTTGGTCCCTAACTTGTTGCGGGATTGGTCGTGGAATCCGGGCGGCCGAGCCACAGGGCGAAGACCGCGGCCAGGACCAGGGCCAAGGCGGACCAGGTCATGGCATATTGCAGGTGATTGTCGGTCAATTCAGGCATCGCGGCCGTGCCGCGCGGCAGGCTGCCCTCGGGCGCGGGCGCGGCCATGAGATAGTAGGATCCATCGACCGTCAGGCCGCTCGCGTCGGCCAGGGCCGACGGATCGATATAGAGCCATTGTCCGATTTCGGGCAGGTTTTCCGGCCCCGCCCAGCCTGGCTCGGGCGGGCGCCGTACAACGCCTTCGACCACAACCGGACCCTCGGGCCGATCGGCCGCACCGCCCTCACCCGGCATCCAACCCCGATCGACCAGGACGATCCGGCTATCGGTCAGGCGCAAGGGCGTCACGAGATTGTAGCCTTGTCGCCCGTTGCGGGTGCGGGCGAGCAGGCGAAATTCCTTGTCGTGAAGAAAGCTGCCAGAGAAGGCCGCGCGGCGAAATTCCGCCTCGCCCGCCGGCAGGACGTCCCAGGACTCGATCGCCGGACCCGCCAACCGGTCCTGCAACGATGCGCTCAGCGCGTGTTTGCCTTCGCGTCGGTCGAGTTGCCAGGAGCCCACGCCGAGCAGAATTGCCAAGGCGCAGACCGTCATAATGGACGGAAAAAGGAGGCCGCGATCAGGACCGCTCATCAAACTCGT
>CAUZWC010000349.1:0-2581 GCA_963583595.1 Alphaproteobacteria bacterium
GGGCTGGGCGACAGTCACGACGGCCGATGCCATGGTCGCTGGCGTGCATTTCCTCCCCGAGGACCCACCAGACTTGATCGCGCGCAAGCTGTTGCGCGTCAATCTCTCCGATCTCGCTGCCATGGGCGCGCGGCCCCGCGCCTATCTGCTGACCACCGCCTTTCCGGCCGCGATCGACGATGCCTGGCTCGCCGCCTTTACCGAGGGGCTGGCGGCCGATCAGGCCGAGTTCGGCATCCATCTGCTGGGCGGCGACACGGTCTCGACACCTGGCCCCCTGACCCTCTCCTTGATGGCGCTGGGCGAGGCCAGGGACGGCGCGGTGCTGCGCCGGTCGGGGGCGAAACCCGGCGACACCGTCTATGTGACCGGCACCATCGGCGACGCGGCCCTGGGGTTGGACAGCCTGCGCGGTCATCTGAGCGGGCTGGGGCCGCGGCAGGCCGAATATCTCGCCGGCCGCTACCGCCTGCCGCAGCCCCGCATGGCCTGCGGCCCCCGTCTCCTCGGCTTGGCCCATGCCGCGCTCGATGTCTCGGACGGGCTGGTCGGCGATCTCGGCCATGTCTGCAAGGCCTCGGGTCTGGCGGCGGTGATCGAGGCTGCGCACGTGCCGACCTCCGAGGCCGCGGACGAGGCCTTGGCCGCCGACCCCGAGCTCCTGGCCCGAATCCTGACAGGCGGCGACGATTACGAGCTTCTGTTCACGGCGCCCCCGGACAGGGCCGCGTCGATCGCGGCCCTGGGCGCCGAACTCGGCCTGGCGATCACCGCGATCGGCCGCTGCGAGGCCGGGCAGGGGGTGCGCGCCGTCGATCGGGACGGCGCCGTGCTGGATGGTTTGGGCGAGGGCGGCTGGCGCCACGGCTAGCGGGATATCCTAGATCAGCGTACCGATTTTGAATTTTTCCTCATCCTGAGGAGCTCGCGTCAGAGAGCGTCTCGAAGGATGGTTGGCGCGTCGCTCTTTGTTTCGAAAAACCCCGCTCTCTCGCTTGAACTTGGCCGGTTACATCTTTTTCAGCCGCCGGGATTAGGCTTGCAGACGCGCATTCCTGCGCGTTCGGGCCGAGGCTCATGAAGAAACTCCTGTTTGTCCTCGTTGGCCTGCTCGGATTGGGCGGTGCTGGCTACGGTGCCTGGGACCTTCCTGGCCGCCGCGCCCCCGGCGCCTGAGGAAGCGGCGATCGAGCGCGCGCAATTCGTGCGCATCGACAATCTGATCATCCCGGTGATCCGCCGCGACCGGGTCGAGCGCCATGTCTCCCTGAGTGTTGCCCTGGAAGTGCGCGATTCCGAGAATCGGCACGCGGTGCAGCGCGCTCTGCGGCGCCCGCGCCATGCCTTCATCGTCGATCTGAACAGCTATCCCCGGATGCTCAAATCCGAGGATAATCCCTATTTCCTCCTGACCGTGAAGCGCCGGCGCTTGAAGATCGGCGCGACCGTGGGCGGCCCCGGCATGATCGACGCCGTCTTGGTCCAGCAATCCAGCAAGCGCGAGTTGCTGTAGCCGTTTGGGCGCGGCGGTTGCTTTTGTGACCCCTTCATTGCATTGCGAAAGTGTTTCTGGCATGGTCCCGCGCGATTTTGCGGCGCCCTGGGGGCGCGCGGCTGGAGTCCGAAAATTGGGACCCGGAGGCGCGGGAACGAAGGGGCGCCAGATCGACTTCATGAGACGGAAGGGGTGGTTATGATCGAATGGCTGATTCTGGCGTGCGGCGCCCTCGCGGTGCTGTACGGCCTTGTCGCCAGCCGGAGCGTTTTGGCGGCCGATGCGGGCAACGAAAGAATGCAGGAGATCGCGCAGGCGATCCAAGTCGGGGCCAAGGCCTATCTGAACCGGCAATACCGGGCCATCGCCATGGTTGGCGTGGTGGTTTGCGCGGTCCTGGGCCTGTTTCTCGGCCAATGGGTCGCGATCGGCTTCGTGATCGGTGCCGTGCTTTCGGGTGCGACCGGCTATATCGGCATGAATGTCAGCGTCCGGGCCAACGTCCGCACGGCCGAGGCCGCGCGCAAGGGCATCGCCCCCGCGCTGGCCATCGCCTTCAGGTCGGGCGCCATCACCGGCATGCTGGTGGTCGGCCTCGGCCTGCTCGGCGTCGCCGGCTATTACTTTTTCCTGTCGGGCACTATGGGCCTGACCGATCGCGCGCTGATCGAGCCGCTCGTCGGCCTCAGCTTCGGTGCCTCGCTGATCTCCATCTTCGCCCGTCTCGGCGGCGGTATCTTCACCAAGGGCGCCGATGTCGGCGCTGATCTGGTGGGCAAGATCGAAGCCGGTATTCCCGAGGACGATCCACGCAACCCGGCGGTGATCGCCGATAACGTGGGCGACAATGTCGGCGACTGCGCGGGCATGGCGGCTGATCTGTTCGAGACCTATGCGGTGACCATCGTCGCCACCATGCTGCTGGCGGCGCTGTTCTTCACCGGCGCCGAACAGGCGTTGATGTTGACCTATCCGCTGGCCATCGGCGCGGCCTGCATCATTGGCTCGATCATCGGCACCTTTTTTGTCCGCTTGGGCGCGAGCCAGAACATCATGGGCGCGCTCTACAAGGGCTTCATCGCCAGC
>CAUZWC010000350.1:0-2567 GCA_963583595.1 Alphaproteobacteria bacterium
ACAGCACGCACAGATCGACCGCGCCGAGCTCCGCCTCGATCCGCGTGAAGGCCCGCCCCACGGCGGCTTCATCCGTGACATCAACGGCGACCGGCAGGATTTTTCCCGCGGCCTCTTTCGCCAGCTCTTTCAGCGCATCTTCTCGGCGCGCGCTCGCCGCCACCGCAACGCCCTCTTCAGCGAGCTGTCGCGCGAGAGAGCGGCCGATGCCGGAGCTCGCGCCGACGATCCAGGCGACTCTGCCTGTCGTCATCGCCTATCCAGGCGCCCGGCCGTCGAGCCCGGAGCAGTCTCCGGCGCGCCGGCAGCGACACGCCTGTATTCGATCAACGAATCGTCGCTGGGCGCGCGGAAGGCAAGGCGGGTCAGGTCGCCGGCCATGCCGTACCAAAGCTCCAGGTCCAAATCGCCGGAGATGCGGAAACGGCGGCTGGGCACAGGACCGGCATCGTCGGTTGCAACGATCTCCGTCCCCAGTTCGGCAACCTCGATATCGAGAAGCCGGCCGGCCTGAGTATCGAGCAAATTGTTTTCGCGGACCGTCGCAATATTCCAATAGCTGCTCGGCATGATCTCCAGCGGCGCGGAAAAGACTCCCTGAGTCTTGCTGCTCACTTCGAAGCCGCCCGTCGTCGCGGCGCCGCTGACGGCGAAGGGTTTGCCGTCGTTATCCGTCCAGGTTTCGATTGAAACCAGGCGGTCGTCGCGCCAGTTCTCGCGGTTCCGATGTTCATAGGAGAAGAGCGTCACGAAGGCGAAATCGACCCGGAGAGAGATATCGACATCGACGACCAGCCGGTCCCCATCTCTGGAGAACCGAATCACATGACTGCCGAACTCGCTGCCGTCGCGTAGAACCTTGAAGGCGAGCGCGTCCCGTGGCGTCCCGATTTTATTCGTTTTCGAGGCTGGCCCAACATCGGCAGCCGCCATCCTGGCCGTCCCGACAGCGCTGAAGACCAACGCGACAAACATGATCGCCCCGAAACGCTTCATCACGCGTCTCAGAACCGGACGATCGGGTTGAAGAAGCGGCCGACCGGCCCCGTCAGACGGATGGGCGCATCGAGCACGACCAGGCAGAGACACGCCCCCCCCCGTTCGGCCCGCGGCGCGTGATCGTCGCTCTCGTCGGCATATTGAAGATCGCCGACCGCGAAACGCTCTCCACCGTCGGAATAGGCTCCGCCGAGAACGAGCGTCAACTCGGTGCCCTGATGGCTATGCTTGGGTACACGCACGCCCTCCTGAATGCGCAGAAGGCGCGCATTCCCGCTCTCGCTCCGCAGATCGAGCCTGGCCTCGTCGATGCCTCGGCCGCAGCGGCGCCAGGGAAGGGCATGAAGGCTGGGGCCGACCAGCGCGCGCAGCGGCGGAGGTACGAGCGCGGCCGTCTCCGCATCCATGGCGGGCGGCGGTGCGGGGGTCACCTCGGCCGGCGCCCGCCGCTCGATACCGGCCAGGGCCCTGTCGAGGGCGTCGGCCGAAAGCGGCGTGGGTTCGATATCGCCCAAAAGCGCCCCGCCGAGCGCCTCCAGCGCGGCAATCTCCACCCCGGTCTCGGGCCGGAGCGACAGATGCGTTTCGATCGCCAGGGTCTGAGCCGGGCCCAAGGCACCGACAGCGTAGTCGAGAAGAAGCTCTTCCGGGGGGGTGTGTCCGCTCATGCCTCAAAATCTCCCACCACGTCGCGAAGCCGCCCGAGGGCCAGGCGGATCCGCGATTTGACCGTCCCCAACGGAATATTCGTTGCCTCGGCGATCTCGCTGTGTCGCATATCCATGTAGAAAGCCATTCTGATCATCTCGGCCTGATCTGATGGCAGGGCGGCGATGCCCTCGCTCAAGACGCGCTGGCGCTGCACCGCCAAGTAGTTGTCTTCGCCGTCCGCCTCGACATGATCCGTCTCATACAGATCCTCCGACTCGGGCCGGGGTCTGGTATCGCGCCTGATCAGGTCGATGCGTTTGTTTCGGACGATGGTGAAGACCCAGGTCGATGCCGATGCGCGGCGCCTATCGAAGGTCGTTGCCTTGCGCCAGACGGCGACCATCGCCTCCTGGGCCAGTTCCTCGGCCGTGGCCGGATTCGCGCCCGAACGCATCGCAAAAGCCTTGAGCCGCGGCGCGAAATGGCCGAACAGCTCGGCAAATGCCTCCCGGTCACGCCCTTTCGCGACCGATTCAACCAGAACGCAAAGCCTGCGCTCGACTGCGTCTCGAGAACCGCCTTTGCCCCGCGCGTTCTTCGTGGCTTGGGTCAATGCCGAATCCCGCCGCCCCGACAAAAAACCTGCTGTGCTGGCCAACGCCATGACGCCCTGTCCCGGTTCGATCTTCTCCGGTGTTTTACGGTGGGAACGGGCATCTGGATCACTTTCCAATCCGAATCGCCAAAAAATCGGCGCGGAGAATTTACGGACCCAATCTAGCCGCGCTGGGAATTGCGCGGAAGGCATGAACCGGGCCACAGGAATAGCGGAGGCGGGCCGCAAAGGAAAACGGGCCGCGGCATCGCCGCAGCCCGTTTCCGAGGGGATGACGCTCAGGCTAATAGTCCATGCCGCC
>CAUZWC010000351.1:0-2553 GCA_963583595.1 Alphaproteobacteria bacterium
GCGCTTTTGAATCGCGTGCCGCCCCGCTAGCATGGGCCGAGAGGGAGAACCCATGTCCGACAACGCGCAAACATCACTCGAAGCCACACCCGAAGCAGTCGAGGAATCGGTCTCGACCGATTCCTTTCTCGACCCCGCCGTCGCCGCACCCCAGAACTGGGACAGACTAGCGGACTGGCTCGCGGGCCAGGGCATGGATTTCGCGCCCAGCCCGACCCCGCCCCAGTTCGCGGGTGGCTTCGGCAATCTGAACTACCGCATCGAAATCGACGGTCGCCCCATGGTGCTGCGCCGCCCCCCGGCCGGCCCCCTGCCCCCCGGCGGCAACGACATGGGACGCGAATACCGCGTATTGAGCCAATTGTGGCAAGCCTTTCCGCTGGCCCCGCGCGCGCATCTCTACTGCGAGGACGAAGCGGTCCTGGGGGCGCCCTTCTTCGTGATGGAATACTGCCCGGGCATCGTTGTCCGCGGCGATATGCCCGCGCGCCTGGCCGGGCGCGGCAAGGAACTCGGCCGCATGATGATCGAGACCCTGGCCGCCTTTCAGGCGGTCGATCCTGCGGCGGTCGATCTCGATAGCTTGGGACGGCCCGACGGCTTTCTCGCGCGGGCGGTCGAGGGCTGGATCAAGCGCATCAACGTTGCGACCGACGATTCGCCGCCGGCTGCGACTGCGGAGATCGCGGCCTGGCTACGCGACAACCTTGTACCCGACGGCACACCGGCCCTGCTGCACAATGATTTCAAACTCGACAACATCATTCTCGATGCGGACGACCCGATCCACCCGGTGGCCGTGCTCGACTGGGACATGTGCACCCGCGGCGACCCGCTCTTCGATTTCGCCACCTTGCTGAGCTATTGGGTGCAGGGCGACGATCCGATCGAGGCAATCGAATTCGCGCGCATGCCGACCTACACACCCGGCTTCATGAGCCGCGAGGAGGCGATCGCGCTCTATGCGGATGTGAGCGGCCGCGACCTGTCGGACTTCCAGTTCCACCGGGTGCTCTGCCTGTTCAAGCTGGGCGTGATCCTGCTCCAGCTCTACGCGCGCTACCGGCGCGGCATCACCAAGGATGAGCGTTTCGAGCCGCTCGGCCGGACTGCTGATGCCACCCTCGGCTTCACCCTCGACGTCATCCACGGGCGGGCGGTCTGACGCTGTGATCGACACCATCATTTACCAGTTTGTCACCCTGTTCGTGATGATCGACCCGATCGGCGTGGCCGCGCTGTTCATGGGCATCGCCGCCCATATCGCGCCGGCCGAGCGCCGGGCGATGGCCGTGCGGGGGGTGATTATCGCGACCGTGGTTCTCGTGGGCTTTGCGATCATCGGCGATCTGCTGCTGCGCGGGCTGGGCATATCGCTGGGCGCCTTCCAGATCGCCGGTGGTGTGCTCTTTTTCATGATCTCAATCGACATGGTCTTCGCCCGCCATACCGGGCTTCGCTCGATCACCCAGTCAGAAGACGAAGAGGCCGTTCACAAGGCCGATATATCGGTCTTTCCCTTCGCCATTCCGCTGATCGCGGGGCCGGGCGCCATGACCACGGTTGTCCTGCTGATGCGCCAGGCCGAAGGCGCCATCGCCCTCCAGGCCTCGGTCGTCGGGGTGCTCTTTGCCGTCCTCGCCCTGACCCTGCTGGCGACCCTGATCGCCGGCCGGGTGATGAAGATACTGGGCCAGACCGGCGTCAACGTGATCAGCCGGGTGCTCGGCCTAATCCTCGCTGCTCTGGCCGTCCAGATCATGATCGACGGCTTGATGAAAGTGGTCCCCGGCCTGGCCGGGTAACGGTTAGGCCGCTGCGCTGAATTCCAACCAGACGCCGCAGGCGAGATCGGGCCGAACGCGCAGGACGTCCCCCAGGTCGCCGAATCCGATCTTACCGGCGTTAAGGACCTCCCGGGTGCGATCCAGTTCCGCCACCGGAATCGTCAGTACAGCCTGACGGGGTGACGCCTTTGCGCCTTCGGGGGCGAGACCGGCGTGGAAGCGCGCCAAGGCCTCGGGCGCTACAAAACTCAGTCTCTGCCCGTTCGAAACGATGGACACCGCGCCATCCGCGACGGACACCGCCGCACCCGCGACCAGCCGGGAATAAGCGGCGGTCAAACCATTCGGATCCTCGACCACGACCGTCAGCGCGGCGAGGCCCAGCGCGCCATTGGGATGCTCCACCCAGGCCGGTTCGCGCTCCAACTCGGGCGTCAGATGTTCGACGATGAATGTCCAGAGTGCGGGGGAGTCTTCCTCAGGCCAACCGACGGTGCGAAAGCGCGGCAGACGTTCGCCCGCCGGATCCTCGATCAGCCGGACGATTTCCTCCGAGCGTTCCGCCGCGATCCCATTCGCGCACAGCCTTTCCAAGGCCGCGGCGCCATCCTCGACGGCCCAGGCCAGGCCCATCAGCCCCTCGCCCCGGTCGATGAACCGGTCGATACCGTTGACGAATTTCTCGCGATCGAGAATGCCCATCAACTCGACATAGCCGTGCTCGAACAGGATGCAGCGGTTGCCGGTGCCCCAGCCCCGATGGCGG
>CAUZWC010000352.1:0-2527 GCA_963583595.1 Alphaproteobacteria bacterium
CTTAGGAGCCACCCAGTACCGCAATCCTATGGCGAACTCGTGGCATTCTGTGGTGTCCCCGTGCGCCAAACTTGTGTTGCAGGTGTCATTACACCAACCAATATGATTTTTTTATCCAAGGAGAAATAAGAATGTGTTTCGACATTGATGGTGCTGCCATCCGCCGTAAGTTGTTGTCCGTCGTTCTGACGTGGCTGAGCAGTCCATTCATGGGTACCGTTCTGGGTACGCTGGTCGGCGCGATGACCTCTACGGTCATCGGCAAGAAGGAGCGCTTTCACGCAAGCGGCCGGAGCCTGGGCCTGACAAGGCCTATCGGCGCAGGGCCAGATAGAATATTCCCGCCGACAAGGCGAGAAGAACGGCGATAGTGACGTAGGGCAGGCCCAGGCAACCTTCCGCAAGGGCCTCGCGGAAGAGCGGCGGCATTTTCCACCATTCCAGGAGCAACGGTATGGCCATGAGCGCGAGCCCGCCCGACGCGACGAGACGGATCCAACGATGCCGCACCACCAGACCCATCACCAGGAGGGTGGCGGTGACTAGCCCAAACCCCGTCTGAGACATAAAGATGGTATCGCCCAAGGCGCCGATGGGCCCGTCGCCGGGCGACCAATCGGATCTGATATTGTCGCAGACCGCGGCAAATGCAGGCGCGGCCGGAAGGAGGGCCCCGGCGAGGCCGAGGACAAGGCTGGCCGTGTGGCGCCGCGCACCGACCGGCGGGCGCTCCCTCAATCGCACAGCTTCAAAGGCTTGGCGCCGGCAGTTCCAGCTATCACGAACGCCGGCCTGGTAAGGGGTGATCGGCCGTCGCCCCTAGCAGGGGCAGCTGGCCGGGTTGTTGCCGCAATTGCCGTCGGACGGCGGACAGGGGGCGGGGAGGATCGCGGCATTGGCGGCGCGGTCGAGCCTGAAGATCATGGGCGTAGCATAGGCGACGCCCACGGCGAGGCCGAGCTTGACCAGGGCCCCGCGACGGCCCGGATCCACCGGACCATCCGCGCTTACCGGGCTTGCGCTCTCGGGCTTCGTTTCGACCGTCATTCGGTTCCCTGTCTCGCTCATGGTCGTTTCATTTCCTCCGGCCCGCATCGGGGCCAGCTATTCGTACTATTTCCGATAACAGCATAGCAGCAATCGCCATGCTATTCCGCTCGGAATCGCGGGAGAGGCCCAGGCAATGGCCGAAACGGGCCACGAACCTTGAAACCGGGCCATTTTCGTGCAATTCAAGGGAATATAACAGGAACAAAATCGACCGCCATGCTCCCGGACCGTCCGAACCGGCTTTCCCCACGGCCCATCGCCGATGCCACCGCCCTGTCGCGCGGGGTCTGTCGGGCCATGGGGGCGGCCGGATTTTCCTGCCTGACGGAATTCCGCCTGGCCAATGGGCGGCGCGCCGATGTGATGGCGATGGACAGGCAGGGGCGTTTCGCCATCGTCGAGATCAAGTCGGGCGAGGTGGATTTCCGCACCGATGCGAAATGGCACGAATATCTCGATTTCTGCGATCTGTTCTATTTCGCGGTGGCCGGGGATTTCCCGCGCGAATTGCTGCCCGAGGACCAAGGGCTGATGATCGCCGATGCCTATGGCGCCGCCGTGCTGCGCGAATCGCCCGAGGCGCCGCTCCACGCCTCTCGGCGCAAGGCAGTGCTGCTGCGTTTTGCCCATGGCGCGGCCGGCCGGGTGCAACAGGTCCTGGATCCCGGGATTTAGGGTCCATATTTGCCGGAATCTTTTCTGCTCCCCACCCCGACTCTCTCCCACAAGGGGGGAGGGAGATAGAGCGGATCGGCATGGCCTCAAGCCCTCCCCCTCGATGGAGGAGGGTTGGGTGAGGGTGACGCGAAGGCGCTAGGTCCGGCCGGACTCCTCGCCCGAGAGGCGGCGGATGGTGGCCGTGGTGCTGTGGCCGTCGATGAGATCGGCGAGCAGAATCGTGCCCCCATAGCCCTGGACGAAATCCGCGCCGACCACGGTGGCGACGGAATAATCGGCGCCCTTGACCAGCACGTCGGGCCGGATCGCGCGGATCGGTTTTTCCGGCGTGTCCTCGGCGAAGACCACGACCAGGTCGACACCGGTCATGGAGGCGAGCACGGCGGCCCGCGCCGCCTCGCCCTGGACCGGCCGGCTCTCGCCCTTGAGGCGGCGCACCGAGGCATCGGAATTGAGGCCGACGACCAGGCGGTCGCAGGCGGCCGAAGCCTGGCGCAGCAGGGCGACATGGCCGGGATGGAGCAGATCGAAGACGCCGTTGGTGAAGCCCACCGTCTCGCCCTTGGCGCGCCAGGCGCCTACCCGAGCGATCGCCTCGTGCAGGGTCACCACCTTGTCCTCGCCGCGCAGCACCTCCTGGGCGTGGAGCACGCCGTAGACCTCGTCCGCGCTGGCCACGGCGGTGCCGATCTTGCCAACGACGATGCCGGCGGCGGCATTGGCGATGCGCGCCGCGTCCTCGATATCGAGCCCGGCGGCCAGGGCGGCGGCCAGGGCGGCGACCACCGTGTCGCCCGCG
>CAUZWC010000353.1:0-2516 GCA_963583595.1 Alphaproteobacteria bacterium
TATCGCCGCCCTCCGTTCCTCGCGGGTCGTTTCCTGTTCCAACTTGGGCGCCAGGGACGGCCAGACCATCACCCGCGCCATGATCATGCCCATGTAAATAAGCGCCGAAAGGAGACCGGGAAGAAATCCCCCAATGAACAGCTTGCCGATCGATTGCTCGGCAAAAATGCCGTAGAGGATCATCAGAATACTCGGCGGGATAAGCGAGCCCAGGGTTCCCGAGGCGGCGATGGTGCCGGTTGCCAGGGCCTTGTCGTAATTCGCCTTTAGCATCTCGGGGATGGCGATCCGCGACATGGCGGCGGCCGTCGCGACGCTCGATCCCGACGCCGCCGCGAACAGGGCGCAGGCGGCGACACTGGCGCAGGCCAAGGCCCCCGGGACGCGCCACAGAAAGATCCGCATGGCCCCGAAGATGCCCGCCGTCATGCCGCTTTTCGAAGCGATGTAGCCCATCAGCATGAACATCGGCACAGCGCTGAAAGAGAAATCACCAACCCAATCGAAGGGGATCGCCGTTACTATTCCCCAGGCCGCGCTAAGGCTGATAATGGCCCAGATACCAAAGAAACTGACCACACCCAACGACACGGCAATGGGAACCCGCAGCCCGACAAGGGTGAAGGTCAGGGCCAGTCCGATCAATCCGATTTCCAAGCGATCCATGGTCCGTTGCCGCCTCTCTACTTGAGATCAGTCGCGGAAGAGCTGCGCGAAGGTCGTCGGAAGCGGCCGGCCGTAAAACACTTCCTCCACCAGGCGCAAAAGAGTAACCAGCGTCACCAACGTGAAGCTTATCGGAAGGAAGAAGCGGCTCGGCCAAATATGCAGGGTGATCGATCCCATGATGATCTCGCCGATGCGGAACGATCGGACGGCATCGATCCAACCCTGAAACGCCAGAATCCCGAAGAAAAGTATAGCGCAGAGCTGCGCGAACACCAAGGCGACCAGCTTGCCGCGCGGTGAGAACCGGTCGTAGAACAACTCGACCGAGATATGTTTGCCGCGCAATTCGACGTAGGCGAGGGGCAGATAGATGGCGCCGATCATGTAGTAGTACGCGACCGTCTCCACCGTTCCCTGCCAGGGCGCGTTCAAGAAATACTTCATTGCCACGTCGATCGTGATGTGGACCATCATCAGGCACATCATGCCGCCCGCCACGACCATCAGGATGAAGGACAGGCACCCCAGCCACCGCTTCATGGGAACAATCCCCTCATGGGAGAAACCCCTTGAGGTCCGGCGCCGCCGGCGCCCCGATCACCTGCTCGACCGCGCGCCCAATGGCAAGAAGTTTTCCGTCTTCGCCTTCGGCGCAGTTGAGCTGCAGGCCGACCGGCAAGGTTGAGCCGAAGTGGTGCACGGGCATGGTCGTGGCGCATAGCCGGAACATGTTGGCGAAGTACGTGTTCTTTGAGATCGGCACGGCCAGGCGGGTCGCCCGTTCCAGGTCCGGAAAGTCGCTCGCCGGCGCCGGTAGGATCGGAATCGTCGGCGTGACAACGGCGTCGAGGTCCCGCAATTTATCCGCCACCACGCGGCAGGCGGTGTCCTGCCAGTGCCTCTGTTGAACATAGGCATCCGCCATCACGTCCAGGCCGCTGGCTCCGCGGGCGGCGAGGATGAACCCCATCGCCTCGCGGTCGGCCAAGAATCGCTCGCGCCCCATGCCAGCCAGGAACTCGCCTCCGATGACGACGCGGAAGAAATCGTCGGCCCCTTCGATCTCGGAAAATTCCACATCGACGATGACGGCACCCTCTTTCTCTAGGGCCACCAGGGCGGCGCTCACGCAGGCCTCTACTTCCGCGTCGAGATCGTCGAAGAAGTGGTGTGTCGGGCGGCCCAGGCGCAAACCCCGCACCGTATCAAGTCCGAGCACCGCGATATCGGAGAGCGCCGAGACAACAATCGCCGCGTCGTCGGCCGATCGGGTCAGGAGACCCAGGGTGTCGAGAGACGGACAGGTCGGGTAGACGCCGTCGAGGGGCCACATCCCCCACGTCGGCTTGACCCCGAAGACGCCGCAGAATGCCGCCGGCAGACGCACTGAGCCGCCGGTGTCCGACCCGATGGCGAACCCACACAGGCCGGCCGCCATCGCTACTCCCGAGCCGCTGGACGAGCCTCCGGGAATCCGATGAGTGCCGGTGTCCCAGGGGTTCCACGGCGTGCCCCGAATGGGGTTCAGACCGGTCGGCCCACCGCGCGCGAATTCCTCGGTCATGGCCTTGCCGAGGATAACGCATCCGGCCCGCCTCAGGGCCCGAACGAAGGGTCCTTCGGGCCCGATGATGTCGGTCACGTCGAGGTTCGATCCGGTCCGCGTCGGCATGCCCGCGACGGCGATGATGTCCTTGATCGCGACCGGAACGCCCATGAGGGGACCAAGGTCCGTGCCGGCGCCAAGCAGGCTATCGAGAGCGCGGGCGGTCGCCAGGGCGTCATCGGCGTCGATATGTTCGAAGGCCTGAAGGCGGGGCTCCAAAACTTCGATCCGCGAGAGGTAG
>CAUZWC010000354.1:0-2515 GCA_963583595.1 Alphaproteobacteria bacterium
GAGGCGATTGGACCGGCTTCATTCCCTATGACGCCCTGCCCCGCGCTTTCGATCCGACCGCCGGGCTGCTGATAAACGCCAACAACCGCCCGGTCGGGCCGGACTATCCCTATTTCATCGGCCGCACCTGGCCACCGCGCTATCGGGCCGAACGGGCCGAGACCCTGCTCGACACGGCCACGCCCCAGACGACAGCGACCTCAGCCGCTGTCCAGGCCGACACCGTCTCGGCCATGGCCCTGGACCTGCTGCCGATCATGCGTCACCTGGCCGCCCCAGAATCGGCGGCGGCCCGCGATGCCCTGGTTCGCCTGGGTGCCTGGGACGGAACCATGGCGGTCGAGCGGGCCGAGCCGCTGATCTTCGAAACCTGGTATCGGCGCCTGGAAGCGATGCTGCTGGGGGACGAGTTGGGCGATCTCTACGGCGAGTATCGCGGCCTGAACGCGGCGACGGTCAAACGCGTCCTGACCGAGGACACCGGATGGTGCGACGACCGGGCTACGGCCGAGACCGAAGAGACCTGCTCCGTCGTGGCGACCCGCGCGCTGGACCAGGCCCTCGCCGATATCGCCGAAAGCCAGGGTCCGGACCCGGCCGGCTGGACCTGGGGCGCGACCCATCGCCTGACCCTGAGCCACCGGATCGTCGGGCGGATCCCGGTCCTGGGCGACCTGTTCTCCCTGTCCTTTCCCTTCAGCGGCGGCGACGACACGCTCAGCCGAGCCGCCAGCTGGTCGCCACGCGGACCCGCCGATTTCCCCGTGCAGCATGTTGCCAGCCTGCGCGCGGTCTACGACCTCGCCGATCTCGACGCCTCGCTCTTCGCCCCGGCGACCGGCCAGTCGGGCCACCCCCTTTCGCGCCATTTCCTCGACCTCGCCGCCGTCTGGCGCGATTTCGGCCATGTGACGATCCCGCGCGAGCGCGAGGAAGCCCTGCGCGGTGCCGGCGGAACGCTCGTTCTCCGCCCGGCGGGCAGAGCGCCCTAACCACGCTCTTGACCGGAATGGGCCGGTGTGCGCGCGGCACTTTTCGCCGTGACGGTGCCCACCACCTCGTTCCTCGTTTTGATCGTCATGGTGCTGAACGAACGCCACCGCGCCCTGCACGACATCCTCTCGGGCACCGTCGTCATCAAGGGCAAGCCGGTCATGATCCTGAGTTGAGCGCCCTTTCGGGGCCCCGCGTGGGAGCATGGCGCGCGGGCTTTCGCGCAGCTATCCTTTCGCCATGAACCACGCTACAGCGAAGCTGCCAGAATTCTTTTATCGGACGGCGCCTCAAGCCTGTCCCTATCTGGGCGGCCGGGTGGAACGCAATATTTTCGCGGAACTCGACGGCCAGAACGTGTCCGGTACATACGACCTCCTCGCCCGCCACGGTTTCCGCCGTAGCCACAAGATCGTCTATCGACCGGACTGCCCTGGCTGCAAAGCCTGCATCCCCGTGCGCGTGGTAACGGCTGAATTCTCGCCCAGCCGCAATATGCGCCGGATCGCCCGGGCCAATGACGATCTCACGGCCGAGATCGGCCCGCCCCATGCCTCGATCGAACAGTTCCGCCTGTTCCAGCGCTATGTCCGCACCCGCCATGCCGATGGCGAGATGGCGAGCATGAACTATGTCGACTATCGCGGCATGATCGAGGAAACCTCAGTGAACACGCGCCTCGTCCAGTTTCGCGACCCGCCAGGCGAACTCGTCGCCGTCGGCCTGATCGATGCCCTGGGCGACGGGCTGTCGGCGGTCTACAGCTTTTTCGATATCGACCGGGCCGAACGCAGCCTCGGAACCTATGTCATTCTTTGGCTGGTTCAGCGCTCGCGGATCGAAGGCCTGCCCTATACCTATCTCGGCTATTGGATCGCGGCGAGCCGCAAGATGGCCTACAAGGCTCGCTTCCAACCGCTCGAAGCGCTGGCCGTGGACGGCTGGGAACGAATGCGATTCGCCTGAATTCTCGCCAAACGATTGTGACAAGATCCCATGTATCGCATTGCGCTCCGTCATAGGCGCAATATACTTGCCTACAGTAAGCTAGCCGATCAGCCGGTGGGGGGAGTGTCGTGCAGATGATGCACGTGCAGACCATCTCAGCCGTCTTCGGTCGGCGAGCGACGAACAATAATTGAATTCGATCAACGGGAGGGACCCTAATGAATCGCCGTGATTTTCTGACAGGTGGCACCGTCGGCCTCGTGGCCGGCGCCGTGGGCGGATATATCGTCGGCGGACAAAAGGAACCGATGGTCGTCGAGAAGATCCTCGAAGTCGAAAAGAAGGTCGAAGCCCCGGCGGTCATGAAGGGCGCCAAGGAACTCAAGATGGTCTCGACCTGGCCGCGCGATTTCCCGGGCCTCGGGACCGGCGCGCAGCGGCTCGCCCAGCGCATCACCGATATGACGGAAGGTGCCGTCAAGGTCGAGTATTTCGCGGCCGGCGAGCGTGTCGGCGCGTTCGATTCCTTCGACGAAGTCGCCTCAGGCAATGCCGAGGCCTATCACGGCGCCGA
>CAUZWC010000355.1:0-2514 GCA_963583595.1 Alphaproteobacteria bacterium
TCGTCTCACTCCCTTTTTCATGACAGTCAAAGCAGCGGTCTTGTCGCTGCTGATATTCGCCGGCATGGGGATCGTATCTGCCGATGCCGCTTCTCCCGCCATCCCGGGGAATGACCGGGCTAAGGGCTACGGAACCGGTTGGGACTGCAGCCGGGGTTATAGTGAGGAAGACGGCGCCTGCAAGGCCATCGGAGTGCCCGAAAACGCCTATCTGGATTCGTCCGGAGACAAGTGGAAATGCGATCGCGGCTTTCGCCAGGAAGAAGAAACCTGCCTGATCGTCGCGGTGCCGCCCAACGCATATTTCATCGATTCTTCCTACGGCGCCGGCTGGCGGTGCGAGCGCCGCTACCGGGCTCTCGACAGCGCCTGTGTGACCGTTTCCGTCCCCAAGAACGCCCATCTCGACTATTCCGGTAGCAATTGGGAATGCGACAGGCCCTATCGCAAGCAAAGGGACAGTTGCGACCTGCCCCGGCGGAACTGATCGGGCGACCGCCGGCGAGATGGCCAGCGGAGCACCCGATATAGGCCCGATATGGAATGGACGAATGGAAAAATGAACGATCATCCGAGCGACTTTGAAGACCGCCGCAACGATGCCGCTGTGGTCGATGCCGAGACCCCGGCCATCGACCCGCCTGTCGATGCGCCGAAGAAACGCGAATGTCTCCGCTGCAGCACGAAATTCACCAGCGACTGGGCCGGCGAGCGAATCTGCCCGCGCTGCAAAGGTTCGAGCGCGTGGAAAAACGGCTCGCCTCTCCGCTCCGGTCCGTCCAACGGCCGCGTTCGATAACTGCCAGAATGGGTCGGCCGGTGCCCCAGAGGCCCGTCCGTCCCAGCAACCCGACCGCACCTGTGCCCAAATGGACAAGCGCGTACCGACCTCCGATGTGCTCGAAAATCTGCTGAAAGCCACGCCGTCGGACCTCGTCACCTTGGACTGGATCGTCGCCCGCCTCAGCGACCGGTCCTTCGGTTTCGTCATCCGGCTGATCGCCATCGTGGCGCTGGTCCCCAGGGCCTCGCCCCTGGCCGGCATCCTGCGCGCCATCATCGCATTCCAGATGATCCTGGGCCAGGCCGGCCCCGTTCTTCCCCGCTTCGTCGCCCGCCGCCATCTGTCGGCCGCCCGGCTTGCGCGCCTGATCCGGCGGACCGTGCCGGCGCTCCAAGGCATCGAGCGCTTCCGCCGCCCGCGCTGGTGCACGCCTTTCGAAGCGACTAAACGGGCGATTGGCGTCGCGATCCTGCTGTTGAGCGCGACTCTTTTCGCCCCGATTCCCTTCAGCCAGCTGATTCCCGGCGCCGTGACCGTTCTGCTCGCCTTCGCCTTCCTGGAGGAGGGCGGTATCCTCCAGGCCATCGCCCTGGCAGCCGCAATCCTCTCCCTCCTCATCACCGCCGCCGCTGCCTGGGGCACGATCGAGGCAAGTCTCGCGCTGTAGACCGGGTAGAGATTTAGGCGGGATCCTCGATCACCAGCAGTTCGGCGCCTTCCTCGACCTGATCGCCGGTGGCGAATCGCAGGGTCGCGACCTTGCCGGCGGCGGGGGCCGTGATGGTGTGTTCCATCTTCATCGCTTCCAGGACCATCAAGGCCTGGCCCGGCTTGACCGCATCGCCCTCGGTGACCAGGACCTGCAGGATCTTGCCCGGCAGCGGCGCGGTCAGGCTGCCGGCCGGGGCCTCCATCGCCTCGGCCGCGGCAATCGGGTCGAAGAGGGTCAGGACATGGCTCTGGCCGCCCGCCATGACGGTGAGCGCGCCGGCATGGTCGACCGCCATCGCCTTGATGCGCGCGCCGTCGGGCCAGGCGATCAGGCCGCCATCAGCCCGCCGTTCACCGCGCGCCGCAACCGTCCCGCCCGGCAGGTCCAGCCGCCAGATGCCGCCACGCTCGTAATGGACGGTGACGGTGGCCGTCTCCTCTCCGGCGTCGAAGCGCAGGGTCTGGCGGCCTCGGTCGTTCAGGCGCCAGCCGCCCGTATCGTGCCAGGGCGAATGGGGGTCGGCCGAACCGTCGGCCGCTTTCGCCGCTTCCTCGGCCTGACGCAGCAAAACATGGATCGCGGCGATCGCCAGGACCCGATCCGACGTGGCGCCCGGCTCGGGCGACAGCGCGGCCATATGCCGGTCGATGAAACCGGTATCGACCTCCCCGGCGGCGAAGGCCGGATGCCCGGCGATGGCCAGAAGAAAAGCCGCATTGGTCGTCACCCCGACCACATGGGTCTCGGCCAGGGCACCGCGCAGCCGGCCCAAGGCGGCGTCGCGCGTCTCGTCCCAGACAATCAGCTTGGCGATCATGGGATCGTAATGGACGGAGACCTCGTCCCCCTCCACCACACCGGTGTCGACCCGGACATGCGCGCTTTCCTCGGGGAAGCGCAGATGCGCGAGTGTGCCGGTCGCGGGCATGAAGCCGCGCGCCGGGTCCTCGGCATAGAGCCGGACCTCGATGGCATGGCCCAGGATTTCGAGTTCGTCCTGCCCCAGGGGCAGGTCCTC
>CAUZWC010000356.1:0-2513 GCA_963583595.1 Alphaproteobacteria bacterium
GAATGATCATCGGCGCCAGCACCATGGCAAAGACCGCGCCCTTGAACGCCATGTTCTGGCGGGCGAGGACGAAGGCCGCCGGCACGCCGATCGCCATGGCCATCAGGGCCGAGATGATGCCGACCACGAAGGACCGGACCATCGCGCCGAACCACAAGGGGCTCGACAGGAACTCGTCGTACCATTCCGTCGAGAAGCCTTTGGGCGGCCACTGGATGAAGCTGTTCTCCGAGAAAGAAACCGGGATCACGAAGAACGACGGCACCGCCAGATAGAAGACGACAAGCATCGAGACGACCCACAGCACCTTGCGTGACAGGGCCGTGCGCGGCTTGGCCGGATTGACCGGCCGCACGACGTCCCAGGCCTCGCCGAACTTGTCGCAGATGAAGCCCATGATCGCGATGCAGCGCATCCCGACCCAGGCGCCGATCTGAGCGATCGCGCCCTTTCGTTCGATCTGGGTGCTGCCTCCGCCGCCGGCCGACATGGTCGACATGCCGAGGAGACGATCGTAGAGGAAGAACGCGACCAGGGTCGTGGCCAGCAGAAGCACGGCGACCGCGCCCGCGAAGCTCCAGTTCAGAAGCTCCTCGATCTGCTCAATGATGACCTGGGCTATCATGATCTCGCGTCCGCTGCCCAGCAGGGCCGGCGTGATGAAGAAGCCGAGCGAGACGATGAAGACCAGCAGCGCGCCCGACGCCACGCCCGGGATGGAAAGCGGGAAATAAACGCGCCAGAAGGACTGGCCGCCCCGCGCCCCGAGGGTCGCCGCCGCGCGCGGCAGATTGCTGTCGATATTGCGCATGACCGCGAGCATGGTCATGACACAGAGCGGCATCAGGGCATGAACCATACCTATCATGACACCCGCGAAGTTGTAGATCAGATGCATCGGCGCATCGATGATGCCGAGGCGCTGGAGGATGTCGTTGATCGTGCCGTTGCGGCCCAGGAGGACCATCCAGGCGAAGGTCCGGACCAGGAAACTCGTCCAGAAGGGCATCAAGACCCAAAGCAGGAGATTGTTGCGGATCCGCTCGCTGCTCGTGGACAGGAGATAGGCGACCGGATAAGCCGCGAGGACGGATAGCAGCGTTGTCCAGGCCGCGATCCGGAAGGTGATGCCGATCACCCGCGCATAGGTCGTCGAGGCGAACAGCTTGGCGTAATGCATCGTCGTCAGGTCGCCGCCCTTGTCGACGACACTGAGCCAGAGGAGCTGTGCAACAGGGTAGATGAAGAACAGGCCCAGATAGGCCATGACCGGGAAGAGCGGCCAGTATTTTATCCAGCCGGCCTCCTTCTTCGATACCCCTGCACTGGGCGGGATCGAGGTTTCGGATGTGGTGACAGCCGTCATACAGCACCCCCATCCCGCATCTCGCGGGGCAGCAGCACCGCCGCATCGGGCTCGAAGCCGAAGCGGATTTCATCGCCCTGGCTATGGCTGGTCCGCCCGCCGCGGCGAGTCAGTTCGGTGGCGATGACCTCCGTCCCGTCGGACAGGACGGCGTAGTATTTGGTGACCTGGCCGACGAGGATCACGTCCTTGACCCGACCGGGCAGGACGTTGGTGGCGTCGTCGTCGCCCTTGAGCACACGGACATTCTCGGGCCGCAGCATGAACTTGATCGGCTGGCCGTTCTCGATCTCCCCGCGCGGCTCCGCCTTGATCGTGGCGCCGGCCGGACCCTCCAGGCCGACGACGTCCGAAGACACGCTCGTCACCTTCGACTGCAGGATATTGGACTCGCCGAGGAAATCGGCGGCGAACACGGTCTCGGGGCGGAAATAAAGGTCGTCCGGGCTGCCCAACTGCTCGATCTCGCCGTCATTCATCAGACAGATCCGATCGCTCATCACCAGGGCTTCTTCCTGGTCATGCGTCACGTAGAGCACGGTGATGCCAAGTTCCTGATGGAGCTGGCGAATCTCGAGCTGAAGTTGCTCACGCAGCTTCTTGTCCAGCGCGCCCAAAGGCTCGTCCATCAGAATGACGGGCGGCTGATAGACCATGCAGCGGGCCAGCGCGATGCGCTGCTGCTGGCCGCCGGAAAGCTGCGAGGGCCTGCGATCGCCGACATCGGGCAGCTGCACGATATCGAGCACCCGCCGCACTTCCTTGCGGATTTGGGCATCGGGCATCTTACGCATGCGCAGGGGGAAGCCGATGTTGTCGGCGATGCTCATATGCGGGAAGAGGGCATAGTTCTGGAAGACCATGCCGATATCGCGCTTGTTCGGCGGCATATAGGTCGAGAGACGCCCGTCGATCCAGAGCTCACCGGCATCGGGCTGCAACAGCCCGGCGATCAGCATCAGCATCGTCGTCTTGCCCGAGCCGGAAGGCCCCAGCAAGGTCAGGAATTCCCCTTCGGGCACGGAAATGTTGGCCCCAGCCAAGGCAATCACGGACCCGTAGGTCTTCCGCAGATCGCGCGCTTGCAGCTTATAAGTCGGTTCAGTCACTCTGTCCCCTCACACTTACGCTACTAATTTGGGGCTGT